>LIQL01000087.1:34467-34845 GCA_001418405.1 Streptomyces diastatochromogenes
CGCGCGCCGCGTTGGCGCTGTGCCGGTCCATGCGGACGGCCAGCGTCTTGATGCCGCGCATCACCAGCCAGGCGTCGAACGGCCCGGCGATCGCGCCCATGGCGTTCTGGTGGTAGGCCAGCTCCTCGCCGAGCGCATCGTCGTTCACGACCAGCGCGCCGCCGACGACGTCCGAGTGCCCGCCCATGTACTTGGTCGTGGAGTACACCACCACGTCCGCCCCGAGGGCGAGCGGCTGCTGGAGGTAGGGGCTGGCGAAGGTGTTGTCGACGACCAGGCGGGCGCCGGCGTCGCGGGCCACCCCGGCGAGCGCCGCGATGTCGCTGATGCCCAGCATCGGGTTGCTGGGCGTCTCCACCCAGATCACCTTCGTGCGGG
>LIQL01000870.1 GCA_001418405.1 Streptomyces diastatochromogenes
CGCCCCGCACCGGCCGCCGACCCGGTCGACGCCTTGGTGCGCCACGCCGCGCACGACGGCGTCGCCCACCTCACCCTCAACCGCCCCGACGCCCTCAACGCCCTCACCTGGGACATGCGCGAACGCCTCATCGCCCACCTCGCCGACGCCGCCGCCGACCCGGGCGTCCGCGCCGTGGTGCTCACCGCGACCGGCAAGGGCTTCTGCGCCGGTGCCGACCCGGTGCCGACCTGCGCGGCGCACCGGCCGCCGGGGACCGGGTCGCCGGCGACGTCGCCCGGATGATCCGCAACGGCGCGCAACGCCTCGTCACCGCCGTCCTGGACTGCGAGAAACCGGTGATCGCCGCCGTCAACGGCACCGCCGCCGGCATCGGCGCCCACCTCGCGTTCGCCTGCGACCTGGTGCTGGCCGCCGAATCCGCCCGCTTCATCGAGGTGTTCGTCCGCCGCGGCCTGGTCCCGGACGGCGGCGGCGCCTACCTGCTGCCACGGCTCGTCGGCCCGCAGCGCGCCAAGGAGCTGATGTTCTTCGGGGACGCCGTGCCGGCCGCCGAGGCCGCGCGGCTGGGCCTGGTCAACCGGGTCGTCCCGGACGAGGAGTTGGCGAAGACCGCCCGTACGTGGGCCGAGCGGCTCGCCGCCGGCCCCACCCGCGCCCTCGCCCTCACCAAGGCGCTGGTCAACGCCTCCCTCGACGGCGACCGCGGGACGTCCCTCGCGGCCGAGGCCACCGCCCAGGAGATCAACATGACGACGGCGGACGCACGGGAGGGCGTCGCCTCGTTCGTCGAACGCCGCCGCCCCACGTATCGGGGCCGGTGACGCCCGCCCGGCCGCTCACCGGCCGTCCGCCGGGCACTCCGGCACCTCCCGGGTGTTGCGGGTGCGCACCCCGGGCAGCCACCCCTCCGCCCCCTGCCCGGTGCGCACCCGGTACCAGCGGGTGGAGGTGACGCCCTGCTCGTCCCGCACCAGTTGCCCGTCCGTCACCACGCACCGGGCCGCGAGCACCTCCCCGTGCCACACCCGCCCCGCGGTGTTGCCGCGCGCCGCGTACGCCCGGTGCGGGTCCTCGGCCAACCGCAGTGCGCACTCCAGGGTGTGCCGCGGACGGCACGCCGCCTCGCTGTTGTAGACCGTGAGCGGCACCGTCCGGGGCGGCCCGGCCGGTCTGACCTCCAGCGCCGCCGGCCGCAGGAACGCCCACCAGACGCCCAGCACCACCGCCGCCACCGCTGCCGCGACCGCCACCACGACGGCGTACGGGTGCCGCCGCGGCAACCGGGCCGCGGCGAAGCGTCCCACGGACCCCGCGGCACCGGCCGAACGCCCGCCCGCCGCAGGCTCCTTGACCCGTTCCCACAGCCCCGGCGGCGTCTCGATCTCCTCGTCGGCCGCCCGCAGCTTCGCCCGCAGCAGCCCCTCGACCTCGCCGTCGCCGCCCGCGCCGT
>LIQL01000871.1 GCA_001418405.1 Streptomyces diastatochromogenes
GTCTTCCTCTGCTCCCAGGCCACCCCACCCGGCCCCGGCGTCCACGGCATGTCCGGCCACTACGCCGCCAAGGCGGTCTGGCGCCGCCTGCGAAGCAGCCACCGCTAGGCCCGCCGCCCTGCCCTTCACCGGCGCGCGCCCGACAGGCGACGGACGGAAACGGGGACGGAGCACCGCACCACCTACGCTCAGCACCATGAACACCCGTCTCACCCTCACCCAGGGCGACATCACCGAGCAGGCCGTCGACGCCGTGGTCAACGCCGCCAACTCCTCGCTCCTGGGCGGCGGGGGAGTGGACGGCGCCATCCACCGCCGCGGCGGCCCGCAGATCCTCGCCGAGTGCCGCGCCCTGCGCGCCGGCCACTACGGCCGCGGCCTGCCCACCGGACAGGCCGTCGCCACCACCGCCGGCCGACTCCCCGCCCGCTGGGTGATCCACACCGTCGGCCCCGTCCACTCCGCCACCGAGGACCGCAGCGACCTCCTGGCCTCCTGCTACGTGCAAGCCCTCCGCACCGCCGCCGCACTCGGCGCCCGCACCCTCGCCTTCCCCGCCATCTCCACCGGCGTCTACCGCTGGCCGATCGCCGACGCCGCCCGCACCGCCGTCGCCACCGTCCGCGCCGCCCTCGCCACCACCCCCGACGCCTTCGACGAGATCCGCTTCGTGGTCTTCGACGACCGCGCCCACGCCGCCTACCAGGCAGCCCTGGCCGAGCACTGACCCACAGCGGCCCCCGTCGGCCCGCGTCGGCCCGGAGCGGTCGGCCCACGGCGACCGGCCCGGAGCCGCCCGAACACGACCCCGAAGACCACCCGGGCGACGCCCCGAGCCGGCAACCGGCGTCCAGGCTGATGAGCCAAGGTCCATGTCGGATTTCCGCCAGCCCATCCCGCCCGGCTGAGGAATCCTGGAGGACATGCACACCGACACCGAGCGCTGTCTGCGCGCCGTGCAATCCAAGGACGCCCGCTTCGACGGATGGTTCTACACCGCGGTCCTCACCACCGGCATCTACTGCCGGCCCAGCTGCCCGGTAGTGCCCCCCAAGCCCGAGAACATGCGCTTCTACCCCAGCGCCGCCGCCGCCCAACAAGCCGGCTTCCGCGCCTGCAAACGCTGCCGCCCCGACGCCAGCCCCGGCTCCCCGCAATGGGACGAACGCGCCGACCTCGTCGCCCGCGCCATGCGCCTGATCGGCGACGGAACCGTCGACCGCGAAGGCGTCCCCGGCCTCGCCGCCCGCCTCGGCTACAGCCCCCGCCAGATCGAACGCCAACTACGCGCCGAACTCGGCGCCGGCCCCCTCGCCCTGGCCCGCGCCCAGCGCGCCCAAACCGCCCGACTGCTGATCGAGACCACCGCGCTCCCCATGGCCGAGATCGCCTTCGCCGCCGG
>LIQL01000872.1 GCA_001418405.1 Streptomyces diastatochromogenes
GTGCCGGTGTCGTCGCCGTGGGTGGGGCCGGTGGAGCCGTGGGGCGCGGACGGACCGCCCGGGACGGCCGGCTCGTCGGGCTTCGTCCGGCCGGCCGTGCCGCCCGGGGCGTCCTTCGCGCCGCCGCGGTCGCCCTTCGCCGTGCCGCCACCGGCGTGGGCGGTGCCACCGCCGCGGTGTACGGGCAGCGGGCCCTTACCGTCCGGGACCTCGAAGGTGCCCTTCTGGTAGAAGCCGTACCAGGACAGCACCAGTTGCAGGTACTCACGGGAGTTGTTGTAGCCGAGGACGGCTCGGTCCAGGTCGGCCTGGACCGACAGGTCGCGGCCGTTGGCGCAGAGGTAGCGGCCGGCGGCGAGGGTGGCGTCGAAGACGTTGTTGGGGTCCTTGACGCCGTCGCCGTTGCCGTCGGCGCCCCAGCCCGTGCCGCCCGGGCCCCCTTGCGACCAGGTGGAGGGGATGAACTGCATCGGCCCGACGGCCCGGTCGTGGGTGGTGTCGCCGTCGTAGCGACCGTGGTCGGTGTCGGGTATCAGGGCGAAGCCGTTGCCGTTGAGCTGGGGGCCGAGGATCGGCTGGAGCGTGGTGCCCGCCGCGTCGACGGCGCCGCCCCGGGCGTGGCCGGACTCCACCTCGCCGATGCCGGCGAGCAGTTGCCAGGGCAGCCGGCAGCCGGGGGCGGAGGCGCGGAGGTCGGCCTCGGCCTTCTTGTAGGCGGCCAGGACGGTGGCCGGAATGCCGGCCTGGGACGGCCCGTGCACGGCAGTGCCGGTGCCGGTGCCGCCGGGCTGGCCGGAACCGTGCGGTGGGGTGGGGGTCTTACGGGGTGGCGCGTCGGTGAAGAACGACGAGCCGCCGTCGATGGGGGTGCCCGCGGGCGGCGCGGGGCTGCGGTCGGCTCGACCGGCCGGGCGGTCCGCGGCACCGGGCGCCTGGGAGGCGGTCAGCGCGGCCAGCGCCGCCGCTGCCACCGCCGTCGAGGCCGCTCCCCTGTGAAGCCGCCGCCGGAATGTGGCTGCCATACCTGGTGTCCCCTCCGTCTCGACTGCCGCGCGCGGCGCCGGTTTCCCGGCTCTTCGTGCGTGCCGCCGTAGGGCGCTCCCCAGCGCCTCAACTGCGGCGACACTACGGCAACTCGGGCCGCACAGCCACTACTCCCATCGGCCACATAATGGACCGAATCGATCGAGGAGGGGCAGATGCCGTTCACCCTGAGCCATGCCGCCGCGGTCCTGCCGCTCGTCCGTCGAACCGGCGCGGCGCGCGGTCCCCTGGTCGCCTCGGCGCTGGTGGCCGGCTCGTTCGCCCCGGATGTGACGTACTACGCCGGCACCGTGGTTCCCGGCGGTATGGCGTTCGGCGCGGTCACCCACGCCCCGGTCGGGGTGGTGACGGTGGACGTGCTGCTCACCGCGGTGTCGGTCGGCGGTTGGCTGCTGGTGCGCGTGCCGCTGCTGGCGCTGTTGCCGCCGGGCGGGCGGGAGCGGCTCGGGGCGTTCGCCGGGGGCGGGGTGCGGCG
>LIQL01000873.1:0-1908 GCA_001418405.1 Streptomyces diastatochromogenes
ATGTGGTGGGCGACCACGTCGTGGAGTTCGCGGGCGATCCGGCTGCGCTCCTCCAGGACCGTGCGGCGGGCGCGTTCCTCGGCGGTGAGCCGTTCCTGGACGACGAGTTCGGTGCGGGCCTTCTGGCGGCCCCGCAGCAAGGCGCCGACCAGGGCGCACACCGCGAGCACCAGGGCCGAGACGTCGTCGTCGCGGAAGCCGCCGTCGGCGAGCCCGTTGGCGAAGGCGCCGGCCAGGACGCCGAGCACCAGCATCTCGGCGGTGGCGCGGGGCCGGACCCGCAGCGCGACGAGGAACAGCACCGCCGCCTGGATCGGCATCCCGGTCCGCTGCCAGGGCGGATCGACGAACGGGTCGAACCGGATCGCCGCGTGGGAGCCGACCACCAGCACCGCCGCGGTCGCCGCCCACCAGGCCAGGACCGGGCGGTACAGCGCGAGGATCGGTGCCGCGGCCTGGATCCCGGCGATGAGGACGGCGATCGCCATGCCCATCCCGTACCGGAACGCGTAGGCGTTGGCGTTGCCGGCGAGCAGGACGACCCCGAGCACCAGCAGCGGGGCGATGATCGCCGGTCGCCAGTCGAGCCAGCCGGGCCGCCGGCCGCCGATCGGCAGCGGCTCCTGGGCCGCTCCGGTCCACAGGTCGTCGCGCAGGTGCCCGGGCAGCGCGCGCAGGGCCGCCGTGAGCCGGTCGGCCGTGATCCCCCTCTTCACGGGATGCACCTTAGGCACGGGGCGTCACCGCCGTGCGGGCAGGGTGGCGTTCCCGGAGGTCCGGCCCGGTGCCGTCCGGTGCCCGTCCGGGCCGGTGCGGGGCGCCCGGCCGGCGGTGCTCGTACGCGGCGAACGCGGCCCAGCACAGGAGCAGCACGGCCGCGAAGACCGGAAGCCAGGCGAGCCGGGCGAGGATCCAGGCGGCGGCGTCGGGGGCGGTGTGCAGGCCGGGCAGCGGGCCGGCCAGGAACCAGGCGGTGGCGGTGACAACCATCATCGCGGTCTGGTGCCAGAGGAAGACGGTCATCGCGGAGAGGTTCAGCAGGGCCACCGCGGCCCAGGCCGCGGGGCGCCGCAGGGCCCGGTTGAGCGGGTCGTGCAGCAGCAGCGCGGCGCCGCACTGGGCGAGGCCGAAGGTGACGGCGGCCAGGGTGGGCGGGTTGAGGTTGGAGACCGTGGCGCCGGGGACGCCGACCATGGAGGCGGGGTAGCCGGCGAGGAGGACCAGGGCGGCGGTGGCCGCGGTGCCGCCGAGCAGCAGCGCCCAGCCGGTCGGGCGGCGGTGTGCGGCGCCGCGGGCCCGGGCCGCGCCCAGGCAGTACGGGACGAGCCAGCCGGCGGGGAGGTTGAGCCAGCCGAGCCAGGCGGGTCCGTCCAGGCCGAAGCGGAGGACGTCGACGAGGACGACGACGGCGCACGGCCACGCGGGGTGCAGGCGGGCGGTCAGTGGGGTGGCCGCGGTGAGGGCGGCGAAGACCAGCAGGAACCACAGCGGCGACAGCACCAGTTTGTCCAGGGTGTGGACGGTGTCCAGGCCGACGCCGGCGGCGAGCATCGCGACGGTGGCGACGGCCCAGACCGCGAGGACGGCGGCGACCGGGCGGAACAGTCGGCCGAGCCGGGCGTGCAGCCAGTGCCGGTAGCGGGTACCGCGGGCGCGGGCCGTGGCGTGACTGCGGGCGGCGACCTCGCCGCCGACCAGGAAGAACACCGCGAGGGTCTGGAACAGCCAGGAGATCGGGGCGAGTTGGGGCATTCCTTGCAGGGGACTGGCGCCGTGCAGGGTGCCGCTGTCGGCGACCAGGGCGGTGACCAGCCAGTGGCCGAGGACCACGCCGAGGATGGCGCAGGCGCGCAGGGCGTCGGTGGCCCGGTCCCGATCGGGCGGGGTGGCGGCGTCGATGCGGTGGAC
>LIQL01000873.1:1974-2410 GCA_001418405.1 Streptomyces diastatochromogenes
GGTAGTCGCTGTGGCCGCCGGTGCCGGCCGGGAAGACGCGGGCACCGAACTCCGGGGAGACCGGGTCGGTGCCGAAGCCGAGGGTGGTGGTGGGGAGCGGGAGGCGGACGTGCGGGACGTCGGCGATCCAGTCGTCGGCGCCGCGGCCGGCCCAGACGGTGGCCCGGGTGTGCAGGTCCGCGGCGGTTTCGACGCCGGTGCCGGGGCTGCCGTAGAAGACGAGGGCGTCTGCGGGCAGGTCGTGGGCGGCCCGGCCGCAGACCACGGCGCCGTAGGAGTGGCAGAGCAGGGTGATCCGGGCGTGCGGTTTGGCTTTCCTCAACTCCGTTATGAAGGCGCTGAGTTGGGGGGCGGCTTCGTCGGCACGGGTAGTGGTGGCGGCGGCCGGGCTGACGGTGGCGGGGGTGGGGTAGCCGAGCCAGGCGAGGACGGCGGG
>LIQL01000874.1 GCA_001418405.1 Streptomyces diastatochromogenes
GGAGCGCCACGGCCGGGCCGAGGCCGTCGGCGAGGTCGCGGGCGGTGTCCGTGGCTGTGCGCAGCCATTCCCATGTAGGGGCGGGCAGTTGGCGCCAGTGGGCGTTGTTGCGAGCCCATTGGAGGATCTCGGCGGCGTTGCGCAGCTGCTCGGCGAGCTGGGACAGCACGGCGTGCTGCTGGTCTGCGTCGCGGGCGGTGGCCAGGGACTGGAGGAGTTCGTCAAGGGCAGTGGGCACCGGGCTCGGGTCGTCGGGTAGTCCGTAGAGCCGGGCGTGCAGTGACTGGGCGATGCCGTTCGCGGGGCCGCCGGAGGACCGGTGGTCGTAGCGCGGCGCGGCCAGGCGCCGCAGGGTGAAGTGGACGACGACGTCGCGGGGGGTGGCGTCGGGGTGGACCTGCGCGGCCAAGGCGAGCGCGAAGTCGTGCGCGGTGGGGGTGTCGGAGGGCGTGAGGTCTCCCAGGAGGTGGGGTGCGGGGTCAGCGGGAACGGCTGGCAGCGGCCGTCGGCAAGGGCACGGCTGGGCGCGTGGTCAGGCCGGTGGGGCGCGGCCGTGCGAAGGAAGCGGCGAGGTCGCGGCGCCCGGCTGCGGTGAGGTGGAGGCGCTCGTCTCGGAACCAGTCCGGGCAGTCCTCGCGCATCACCAGGCCGCGGCTTTCCAGGGCGCGGATGGTCCTGATGCTGACGCGGAGGTCCTCGCGGCGCAGGTAGGGCTTGTCGCTGCTGATCGCGACGTCGCCGCGGGCGACCGCCCGCAGCGTGGTGCTCTGCGAGGGGGAGAGGGCAGGCGGCTGGTGCTCGGGTACGAAGCCGCGGCGCCGACGTTCGGCAACGAAGAGTTCGGCGGTTGCCACAGCGTCCGAGGAGCCCAGGGCGGTGAGGCTGGCGACGAGGGTGAAGCGACGGCCGGCCTCTCGTCGGGCCTCCTGCTCGGTCAGGACCGCCAGGAAGACGTCGCCGAGTTCAACAGGCAGCCCCGCGCGAGTGTGGTCGAGGATGTCGATGGCATCGATGAGGTGGTCGGCTGCGTCGGTCGCGAGATGGGCCAGCTGGCGTACGCGTGCGTACACCGCGCGGATGTCGGGGCTGTGGTACATCGGCTGGGCGTTGAGCGTGTCCACGATGGTCAGCGCGGAACGAGCAAGGCCCTGAGCCGAAACGGTCTGGGCGTTCAGCAAGGTGGTGGGCGTTGCGCCGTTGAGCGCGTGCTGCAGGTGGGCGTCGTTGAAGCGGGTGAAGTCGGCAGCCAGTGCAAGGAGTTGTTCGGCAGGTTCAAGGGAGAGGGTCGTCTCGGTCAGGGAGGGCTCCGGAGCAGGGGATAACAGGGCCGCTCAGCGACGCCGACCGGGGCGGTCGGACAGAGTGGGGGTGTGATCAATGCGCGGGCTGATCGCGGCTGCGCGGGCCGGGGTGATCAGGTGGCCGTGCTCGTACCGTGTGCTGAGGGGGACGTCGGCGAAGGCCCGTTGCGCCGCCGTGGGCGTGGCCAGGTGGGCGAAGAAGTTCCGGACGAGGCCCTCGGGGACCTCGCGCGTGAAGGTGGCCAGTGGCTGCTTCTCATAGAAGACGTGCTCGGCCCGCCAGGCGACTTCCTCATCGGGCGTGTGGATTAGTTGGCAGTACCAGTCGGGCGAGGCCAGGACGCCATCCCCGACGGTCCAGTCGTTGAGCGCAGCGATCTGGTCCAGGGGCATGTCCGTGATCGGGATGCGCTCGGCGTGTCGGTGGTCGCCGAGCAGTTGCGGCAGCGCCTGGGTGACGGCGGCGACGGCCTCCATGGGCGTCTGCCGGCTGAACTGCACCTCCCAGTACGGTTCGTGGTGAGCGATCGTCCACCAGGTGCCGAGAGGGTGGAGGGGGTCGAAGTCGCAGAACACGCTGCCGTCGGGGCTGTCGATCTCGACGTGCCCGGTGGCGGCGTCGTGCTGCATGGGCCAGCCGAAGAGGTGAATCAGTGGGCCGATCGCGTCGGCGAGCCGGTCGCCGGCGCCTGCCATGTACCTCGGGGAGACCGTGACTTGGTCGTCGGACGCGTACGCGGTCACCGGCGGGCTCCCTGCACGACCGCAGCGCTGATGCTGATGCGGTCGAGACTGCGCAGGGCATCACCACGGCGGGTGAAGTCGGAGCCCAGGGCCAACAGCCGTCCGGCGAAAAGAAGTTGTTCGGTGATGGGCGTGTCTCCTAGGGCGTGAGGTCACCGGCGACGGGCGGTAGAGCTCGTGGTCGCCGGGGCGGCGGTCCGCGCGATCTGCTGCGGTTTCGTGGGTGCTGCCTGCAGCGCGGTCGCCTGGGCGTACTGCTGGGCGGCGTGATCGAGCAGGGTGGCGGCTGCTTGCCGGAGCTGGTGCGGGGGCGGGCCGACGGTGACGACCGGAGCGCCGGGGGTTCTCCTGCTGCGGCGCAGGTCGTCGAGGGACTGGGTCATGGAGGTGCCCAGGGCGGCAGCGGCGTCCTGGGCGTACTGGGACGCCCGCGCAAGGCACACCAGAGCTTCGAGTCCGTCTTCGGTCCGGGCGGCGTCGGAACGGGCCAGGGACAGGACATCTGCCAGAGCCGTGTGGGAGAGGTCCTGCGCCATGATGATCCGCTGGGCGAGGACGTTCATCGGGACCGGCCCGGAGGTACGCAGTTGGGTGCTGAGTGCGGTGGCGTGGGCCGCGCGCTGACGGTAGTCCTCAGCCACGGTGCACCTGGTGGGCGGTGACGGAAGCGGCGAAGTCGGCCACCAGCTGCGGTGCGTTGTGCGGTGTGGTGGTCAGGGCGCGGACGATGGGGGTGCCGATGATCACGGCGTCGACCAGCGGGGCGACGGCGGCGGCCTTGGCGGGGGTGGACACTCCGATGCCGGAGACGATCGGGAGCGTGCTGACCGCGCGGAGCCGGCCGACTTCCTGAGCGAGGGCAGGGGTGTCGAGCGGGCCGCGGTAGCCGGTGGGGCCGGCGTTGGCCGGCGCGTAGAGCCAGCCGGACGCCGCAGCGGCCACCTCACCCAGCCTCTCCTCGGGCATCTGGCGGGGGACGAGGGCGGGGGCGAGCAGGCCGACCGAGCCGGTGGTCTGCTGCCATGCAACGGCCTGGTCGGCAGGCAGGTCGGGAACCATCACTCCACACGCCCCGGCCGCAGCGAGCCGTCCCGCGAACCGGCGCACACCGTGCTGCTGGAGGGATGACCAGTAGGCCACGACCACCGTGGGCGCCAGCGCGGAGGCGTGCTCGGCCGTTTGCTGGAGACGGGTCAGGTCGGTGCCGCGACGCAGGGCCTGGCGGTAGGCGGAGGCGATGACCGGCCCGTCGAGCACCGGGTCGGCGGCCGGCGCCCCGATTTCGAACAGGGCAGCACCGCTGCGGGACAGGTCGCCGAGCATGCCGGCTTCGTCAGCGACGTCGGACAGACCTGCGGGGACGAACACCCCCAGCGCGGTACGAGGCCGAGACAACAGCTGGGACAGGGGAGGCAAGAAGGGGAGAGGTACAGACATATCCGGGAGGTCAACGGGTGCGGGGGTGGGAGTGAGGTGG
>LIQL01000875.1 GCA_001418405.1 Streptomyces diastatochromogenes
CGGCGGTGGGCGCCGGGCCGGGCGCCGGGCGTGGACGCGGCACCGCTTCGCACCGGACGCCCGGGCGGCGTTGGAGCGCGCGCTGCGGATCGCGGCGGGCCGCGGCGAACGGCACATCGGCGACGAGCACCTGCTGCTGGCACTGACCGTCCGATCCGGTCCGGCCGGTTCGGTGCTCGCCGGCCACGGGGTGACGCACGACGCGGTGGTGCGGATCCTCGGCGAACGGACCGCCGGGCGCGCGAGCTGACGCGACGTCGCCGGGCGCCGGCCGCCGATCGGGGAGACCCGGCCGGCGGCCGACGCGCGTCGGCCGCTACGCGTCCCGGTCCGCCGCCCCGCCGTCCGCCCCCGGCCGGCGCAGCAGCGCCCCGATGTGGGCGGCGGCGGACGCCAACCGGTGCCGGGAATCGGCGAGTTGGTCCGCGGTGACGCCGTGGTCGCGGGCGGCGTCCCGCAGGTCGTCCCGGAACCGGTCCAGCAGGCGGTCGAAGTCGCGGGCCGGATCGCCGCTGCCGGACTCAAAGGCCCACGCGGGCGCGGCCGGCTCCTCGGCGACGGGCGCCGCCCCGGCCGCCGGCGGCTCGGCCTCCTCCTCGGTGAGGTCGATCCGCTCGACCGTGATCCGCGGGCCGTCGTGGGCGGTGCCGTGGTCGGTGGTGGTGCGGTGGTCGGTGCCGTCGCCGTGGTCCCCGGTGTCCGCGGCGGCCCGGTCGTGCGCGTCGGCCCGGTCGGTGCCGGACGGGGCGCCCGTGTAGCGGCCGACCTCGCGGGAGACCTCGGACAGCGCGTCGCGCACCGCCGTCGACCAGTCGCCGGAGCGCACCGCCTCCTGGGTCTGCTCCTGGACGCGCTTGATGACCCGCTGGATCTCCTCGCGCGCGAACACCTGGGCGTCCCTGGCCTGTTTGCGGGCGCGCTGGGCGTCCTGCTTGGCGCGGCGGCTCTCCTCCTTGGCGCGGCGGGCCTGCTCCTTCCACTCCTCCTTGGCGCGCCGGAACTCCTCCTTCGCCTGCCGCCAGGCGTCCTTGTCGCCGAACGCGGCGTCGAAGTAGTCCGAAGCCTCCGGGAACGGCCGGCCGCCGGCCGGGCCCTTGCGCCCGGCCTTCCCCGCACCCGGCGCCCCGGTGCCGGCCCGGGCCTGCTGGGCGGCCTCCCGGACCTCCCGGCGCAGATCGCGCGCCGAACCGCTGACGTCCTCGCGGATGTCGGAGGCGAGGGCGGCCACCGACTCCCGGATCTCCAGCTCCAGGTCGGCGAGTTCGCCGCCGCGGTCGGCGAGCTCGGCTCGGCCGGCATCGGTGATCGAGTAGACCTTGCGGCCGCCCTCGGTGGTGTGCGTCACCAGGCCCTCGGCCTCCAGCTTGGCCAGCCGGGGGTAGACGGTGCCGGCGGACGGGGCGTAGAGCCCCTGGAAGCGCTCCTCCAGCAGGCGGATGATCTCGTAGCCGTGCCGCGGGGCCTCGTCGAGCAGCTTGAGGAGGTAGAGCCGCAGGCGGCCGTGGGCGAAGACGGGGGGCATGCTCAGAGCACCTTCTTCCCGGCGGGCGGGGTCGTGGG
>LIQL01000876.1 GCA_001418405.1 Streptomyces diastatochromogenes
ACGGCCATGGCGCGGGCGCGGGCGTTGACCGGGACGAGGGAGACGGCCACGCCCGCGCCCGCGCCATGGCCGTCATGGTCGGCGGGCTGAGCATCGCCAACATCGCCGGCGTGCCGGCCGGTGCGCTGCTCGGCCAGCACGCCGGCTGGCGCTCCGCCTTCTGGGCCGTGGCGGGGCTCTCCGTGGTCGGCCTCGTCGGCGTCGTCGCCCTCGTACCGCGCACGAAGGTGCCGACCGGCGACGACCGCCCCCAGCTCCGCCGCGAGCTGACCATCTACAAGGACAAGCAGGTCTGGCTGGCACTGATCGCCACCGCCATGAACGGCGCCGCGGTCTTCGCCCTCTTCTCGTACCTCTCGCCGCTGCTGACCGACACCGCCGGACTCGCCGAGAGCTGGGTCCCGACGGTCCTGGCGCTGTTCGGCGTCGGCGCGCTGATCGGTACGTTCATCGGCGGCCGGATAGCCGACGCCCACCTCTTCGGCACCCTCTTCGGCGGCATCGCCGCCTCCACCGCCGTCCTCACCCTCCTGGCCCTGACCGCGCACAGCCCGGTCGCCGCCGTGGCCCTCTCCCTCATGCTCGGCGTCACGGCCTTCACCACCGCCCCGGCCCTCAACGCCCGGATGTTCAACGTGGCGAACGCGGCACCGACCCTCGCCGGCGCCACCACCACCGCCGCCTTCAACATCGGCAACACCCTCGGCCCCTGGCTGGGCGGCCTGGCCATCAGCGCCGGCTGGGGCTACCCGTCCGTCGCCTGGACCGGCGCGGCCCTCGCCGCCGTCGCCGTCCTCACCACCGCCCTCGCCTTCCGCCTCCACCGCGCCTCGGCCCACTCCCGCGTGGTCGCCTCCTCGGCCGCCCCCGCAGCCGACTCCCCGGCCGACACGGCATCCGCCCTCCACTCCCCGGAATCCGCGGACCGTCACTGACCGCCGCACCCTCGCCCCGACCGGCGCACCCAGACCCGTTCCGGTCCTGCGGCCCGGCCCATTCCCCCGCGCCCCGCTTGGGGGGGCGGGGGTCGGCTCGCGCCGGCCGCCGCCTCCCCCAGCGCCGCCTCCCCCAGGGCCGCACCCCGTAGCCGGACGCCACCCGTCAACGGACTCCGACACTGACACTGGCACTGGCACCCACGCCGGCACCGGCACCGGCACTGACACCCACACCGACCACAGGGTCCGCCCTCAAGGCGTGGGCCGCTCGCCCCTACGGTGCTTCGGCCGGCGCAGCCCCGCCTCCGTGAGCCGACGCACCAGCTCCTTGGAGCCGATCTCCACCGCCCCGGCCCGCACGGCATCGTCATACCGCTCGGCCGGCCAGTCGTAGTGATCGCGCTCGAAGGCGCGGCCGGGCGCGCCCAACGCGGCCGCGAAGCGATGCAGTTCCTCGAACGACCGGTCGCTGACCACGTGCGACCACATCCGACCATGCCCGGGCCAATGGGGCGGGTCTATGTAGATCGCCACCTCAGCCCTCCGCCGGCCCGCGCAACCGCCCGACCGGGGCGACGGCGACCGCCGTCTTCGGGCACACCCAGTGCGGATCCGGCCCCAACTCCGGCTCCACGTCGAGCGCGTGCGGATCTCCGGTCTCCGTGCACACCGGGCACAACGGCCAGCGGCCGTACCGCTCCAGCAACGCGTCCTGCACGTCCTGCGCTATCAGCCCCGCGACGAACGCGGCTCCATCAGGCCACTGCTCCACCCACCATCGACGGTGCGTGACCGCGTCCTCGACCAGCGAGACGATCTCGGCGTCCGCTACGTCGTCCGCCATCAGGTCGGCGAGCACCAGTGCCCGCGCGGCGTGCAATGCCTGTTCCAGCTCCATGACCTCATTCTCGCGCGAAGCCGCCGACCGGCCGAAGTTATCCACAGGTAGCCGCGACGCCGTCCACGGCCCGTCCACAGGCTTCACGGAGGGTATTGACGCACCACCGCGCTGAAAATACCTTTCAGACATGAGTAGCGGAGTGAAGGAAACTTTCAGCCGGCCGGCCCCGGCACCACCGGCGCCCGCGGCCCTCGCCGCCAAGGTCCGCACGCTCGCGCCGACGATGACCCGCTCCATGCAGCGGGTCGCGGAGACCGTGGCGAGCGACCCGGCGGGCTGCGCCGCCCTCACCGTCACCGGCCTGGCCGAACGCACCGGCACCAGCGAAGCCACCGTCGTCCGCACCTCCCGCCTGCTCGGCTATCCGGGCTACCGCGACCTGCGCCTCGCCCTCGCCGCCCTCGCCGCACAGCAGGCCACCGGCAGCGCCCCGGCCGTCACCGCCGACATAGCGGTCGACGACTCGCTGGTCGACGTCGTCACCAAGCTCGCCCAGGAAGAGCAGCAGTGCCTCGCCGACACCGCCGCCGCACTGGACGTCACCCAGTTGGAAGCAGCCGTCGCCGCCCTCGCCGCCGCCCGCCGCATCGACGTCTACGGCATCGGCGCCTCCAACCTCGTCGCCCAGGACCTGGTGCAGAAACTGCTGCGCATCGGCCTGATCGCCCACGCCCACTCCGACCCGCACCTCGCCGTGACCAACGCCGTGCAGATGCGCGGCCGGGACGTCGCCATCGCGATCACCCATTCGGGTCGCACGACGGACGTCATAGAGCCACTGCGGGTCGCCTTCGACCACGGCGCGACGACGATCGCGATCACCGGCCGCCCGGACGGCGAGATCGCCGCCTACGCCGACCACATCCTGACGACCTCCACGGCCCGCGAGAGCGAGCTGCGCCCCGCGGCGATGTCCTCCCGCACCAGTCAACTCCTCGTCGTCGACTGCCTCTTCATAGGCGTCGCCCAGCGCACCTACGAAACCGCCGCCCCCGCCCTGTCCGCCTCCTACGAAGCCCTCGCCCACCGCCACAACCCCCGGCACTGACGGGCCACGGGCCGCACCCCCTGGGCACACCGCACCCCACCTGGGTCCACCGCCCCAGGCTCGAACACCGACGGACACCGCACCCCTGCGTCCACCGCCAAGGGCAGCCACCACCGCACCGCCGCACCGCCGCACCACGAAGCGGCACAGACAACCTCCACGGCACCCCCCACCCCACCCCACGGCGACGCAACCGCACCCAACACGACACCACCACCAGCACCTCGCCGCCCCACCACTCA
>LIQL01000877.1 GCA_001418405.1 Streptomyces diastatochromogenes
CCCCCGATCCCTTCGCCCCCTTCCTCCCGTTCATCCCCTTCACTCCCTTCACTCCCTTCGCTCCCTTCAACCCCTCTGCCCCCTGCTTCTACCTGCTTCTCCCTGATTCTCCGCTTCTTTCTGCTTCTTTCTGCTTCTCCCCGTTCCCCGCGTGCGTCCCCGAGGAGTGACAGCCCGATGGCAGCCCCCTACGGCCTCCGGTTCGACTGCGGGCGGACCAGCCTGGATCTGGCGGCCACCGCCGGCGGCGCCGCGTTCGCCGTCGAACGGCTCACCGACCCCGGGGCGTTGGCCGCCTGGCTGGTCGGCGCCGGCGTGGTGCCGCCCGGCGCCCCGCTCGACGCCGTCGACGCCCACTGGGTCGCCCACTTCCGGGCCCTGCGCGACCTGCTGGCCCGGACCGTCCGCGCCGAACTGCTCGGCCGGGCCGCCGCGTCCGACCTGACGCTGCTGAACGCCGCGGCCGGGGCCGCCCCGCCGCCCGCCGTCCAGGTCGTCCGCGGCCCCGACGGCGCGCTCGCCGGCACCCTGGCCGGCCCGCCCGACTGCGCCGCGCTGCTGGCGGCGGTGGCCCGGGACGCCGTCGCGCTGCTCACCGACCCGGCGGTGCGCGGGCAACTGCGCCAATGCGCCGGCGAGGGCTGCGCGCTGGTCTACCTGGACACCTCGCGCGGCCGGCGCCGGCGCTGGTGCTCCAGCGAGGTGTGCGGCAACCGCGCCCGAGTGGCCCGGCACCGGCGACGGGCCGGCCGGACCCCGTGACGACACCCGCGACCGCAGCCGGACGCGGTGCGTGACCGGACCTGTCGGACCGAACCGCGTCCTGAGTCAACGTCCGACCGACAACGTCCGGCTTTGTCCGTACCTCCAGGTGCGCGCGGTGCCGGCTTCGCGTACGGTTGACGGCTGCCTACGCACAGCAGAAGGGGGCCTGGGTGGCCGCGCACAACGCCACGCACGCACCGGACCACACACCGGATTCCGTTCGGGACCGTGAGATCGAGTCCGAGCAGGCGCATCTCGACCGTGTCTACCAGCGCCTGGAGGAGAAGATCCACGAGGCGGAGTTCCTGATGGACGACGCCGCCAAGCGCGGCCAGGTCGGCACGCCCGGCGCGCTCGCCGAACGCGACGCCCAGGTCTTCCAGGCCGGCGTCCACCTCCACCGCCTCAACTCCGAGTACGAGGACTTCCTCTTCGGCCGGATCGACCTGCTCCTGGGCAAGGACGGCAAGAAGGGCCCGGACGGCGCGTACACCTCCGTCGAGCCCGCCGACGGCGTCATCCAGGACGGCCGCGCCGCCATCGCCGAGACGCTCCACATCGGGCGCCTCGGCGTCCTGGACGCGGACTACTCGCCGCTGGTCATCGACTGGCGGGCGCCGGCCGCCGCGCCCTTCTACCGCGCCACCCCGGTCGCCCCCGGCCGGGTCGTCCGGCGCCGGGTGATCCGCTCCAAGGGCCGCAAGGTGCTGGGCGTCGAGGACGACCTGATGCGCCCCGAGGTCACCGCGACGCTGGACGGCGTCGAGCTCCCGGCGGTCGGCGACGGCGCCCTGATGGCCGCCCTGGGCCGGGCCCGCAGCCACACCATGCGGGACATCGTCGCCTCCATCCAGGCCGAGCAGGACCTGGTGATCCGGGCGCCCGCCGCCTCCGTCACCGAGGTCGAGGGCGGCCCCGGCACCGGCAAGACCGCGGTCGCCCTGCACCGCGCCGCCTACC
>LIQL01000878.1 GCA_001418405.1 Streptomyces diastatochromogenes
GGCGGCCAGGAAGCACACGCTGGTGGAGTCCTGGCCGCCCGCGACACGACCGAACTGGTCACCACCGCCTGGGAGGGCCGCGACCCGGCCGACGACGACCCCCTGTGGAGCGCGCACAGCGCCTACCGCCTCAGCCGGGTCCGCCACGGCGGCCGCCACCTCGCCCTCCCCTACACCGACGCCCCCACCTGGTACACCCCGCCCGCCGAGCCCGACCACACCGACCCCGCCGGGCCGCTGGTCGCCGTCCGGGAAGCGGCCCGGCTGGTCCACCAGGCGCGGCTGGTCGCGAAGTTCGGGTCCCGGATGCACCTGGCCGGCGTCGGCGGCGACGAGTTGTTCGCGCTCCGGCCGATGGCGTTGAACTCGCTGGCCCGCGGCGACCTCCGCGCCGCCGCACGACTGGCCCGCCGGGCCCGCCGGCTCGCCCCCTGGACGCTGCCGGCCACCGTGCGCATCCTGCTCGGCGGCCGCAGCTACCCCCGGTGGCTGGCCGCCGGCGCCGACCGGATCGTCCCCGGTGCGCGCCGCCGGCCCGGCCGGGCGGACTGGGAGGAGCTGGCGGCGATGCCGCCCTGGGCGCACCCGGACGCCCTCGCCACGGTCCGCCGGCTGCTGCGGGAGGCCGCAGCCGCGGCGCCCGCGCCCCTCGACCCGTTGCGCGCCCAGCACGAACTGGCCGCCGCCGCGGTCCGAGCCGGCGAGCGGGTCCGCGGCATCGACGCACTGACCTCGGTGCACGGGGTGGCCTACGAGGCGCCGTTCCTGGACGACGCGGTGATCGAAGCGGCGTTGGCGGTCCGGCTCGCCGACCGGGTGCCGGGCGGCGGCGGAAAACCGGTGCTGGCCGCGGCGATGCGCGGCACCGTGCCCGGACCGGTGCTGGGCCGCGGCGGCCGGCGCGCCCACAGCGCGGAGCTGCACGCCGGGCTGCGCCGCAACCGCCGGGCGCTGGCGGCACTGTGCGAGGACTCCCGGCTGGCCGCCCTGGGCCTGATCCGCCCGGACGTGCTGCGTCCGGTCCTGACCTCCCTGCAACCGGACACCGGTGCGCTGCGGCCGCTGGACCCGACGCTGGCCGCCGAGTTCTGGTTACGGGCGCTGCCGGCCCACCCCGCGCACGACGCCGTCCCGGCGCCCGCCGCCCGGACGTCCGCACCGGCCGGTGAGGGCGACTGACCCGCGCCCGGCGGACGACCCGACGACGCGGCGCGGGCCGACCGGGCCGGTGCGTTCGGCGTCAGCCGGTCCGTTCGGCCGGCGGCGCCATCCAGATCGTCGACTCGCAGATGTTCATCCGGGTCTTCTTGCCCTTCTCGTCCCGGACCTTTATGGCCTTCTGGTGCCGGTCGCGGGGCGCGCCCACCATCGCCTCGTCATTGCTCACCAGGCAGTCCGCGGGCGTCATGCCGGGCCCGTGGTCCTTGTAGCGCAGGCTGGTGGTCACCATGCCCCCGCGCGCGAGGTCTATCGGCATGGTGCGGCCCTGCCCCTTGCCGTCCGACTCCGGCCCCTTGCCGACGTGCACCGCGAACGAGGGGAAGCCGTCGAAGACGCACGGCTGCGAGCCCTTGTTCACACCCGACAGGCGGGCCTCCCGGTGGGTGCTGTGCGGCGCCGCCTGGAGAACGGTGATCTTCCAGCTCAGGCCCCTGGTCTTGCAGTTGGCGTGCAGGGCCGCCATCCGCCCCGATCCGCAACC
Organism: Streptomyces diastatochromogenes; assembly: GCA_001418405.1. Classification (GTDB taxonomy): domain Bacteria; phylum Actinomycetota; class Actinomycetes; order Streptomycetales; family Streptomycetaceae; genus Streptomyces; species Streptomyces albulus_C. Next base: position 1,703 of record LIQL01000878.1, read on the forward strand.
GGTCAGAGCCAGTCCGGCGGTAACGGTCAAGGCGAGTGCGGCCACCGTCGTCGCGAGCACGGAACGTCGCTGCACGACTCCCCCCCTGTTCCATCCGTTTGTCTTGTTCGCACACATCGTTCGCACACGATGTCCTTCCGTAAGGAAGGAATTCCGGTGCCGTTGGTTGCCTGCGCCGGGAACGTATATGCGCCGGGTAAGGAGACGTCGGTCACGTCGCGGTGGTGCGCGGCCCCTCGTCCGACCGGCGCCCGGCGCTCGTCCGACCGGCGCCCGGCGGGAGTTGCGGCCCTCAGGCGCCCGGCGCGGCCACATCCCCCACGGCACCCCTCGCCGCCGTCCCCGTCGTCACGCCCATCGCCGCGCCGTCCGCCGCCGGCAGCCACCAGCCGACGTCCGGGAGCGCGCGCCAGCCCTCCCGGGCGCCCACTTCCCGGGCGGCGGTGCGCAGGGCGTCCAGCCCGGGATGCCGCAGCCCCCTGCGCCACACCATCCCCACCGGCGACAACGGCACCGGATCCACCAACGGACGCAGGACCATCCCCGGCACCTCGATGAACTCCGTGCTCGCCAGCACCGACCAGCCGTGCTTGCGCACCACCCGGACGAACTCCTCCGCCCCCTCGATCTCCGGGAACGGCTCCGCCATCGAGATCCCCCGCCCATCGAAGAGCCGCGCCGCCAGGTCCGTCCACTCCGCGGTGTGCGGGTTCCCGGCCGCCGCGTAGAGGGTCTCGCCGGCCAGCCCGCCCAGCGGTACGACGGCGGCGCCGGCCAGCGGATGGTCCGCACGCAACAGCACCGCCATCCGCTCCAACCGCACCGGCTCGTGGTCGAGCCCGGCCCGGGCCGGCGCCGGCAACCCCGCGAACCGCCCGAATGAGACGTCCAGCCGCCCGGCCGCCAACGCCGCGGCGGCCCCGGTCAGCCCGCTGTGGAAGCGCGCCACCAGTTCGCAGCTCTCCGGCACCCGCCGCCGGGCCTCCGCCAGCACCCGGTGCGCGGTCCCGACCGGAGCCCCCACATCCACCACCAACGGCCGCGCGGGCTCCGCCCGGAAGGCCGCGGCCAACTCCTCGTGGGCCGCCAACACCCGCCGCGCGTACGGCAGCAACCGCTCGCCCTCCGCGGTCAGCGCCACCTGCCGGGTGCTCCGCACGAACAGCTGGGCCCCCAACTCCCCCTCCAGCCGCCGGACATCACGGCTGAGCGCCTGCTGGGCGACGTAGAGCCGGGCGGCGGCCCGAGTGAAGTGCAGCTCTTCGGCGACCGCGGCGAAGGCCCGCAGCAGCCGGGGGTCGATGTCGTACGGCACCATCCCATCCTCACACCGCTCCCCGCCCCACGGACGCCCCGCCCGGGACTCACAACTGCACTGCGTGAATCGCTCCGACCCGGTGTTGGACGGTCCCCGACCCCCACCCCGATCGTGGCAGGCGTGATCCTCTTCCTCGCCGCCCGCCCGGTCACCGCCCCACCCGTCCGCCCGACCCGGCGTCGCCGCTCCCCCTACGCCCGGCTCTTCACCGTCCCCGGCACCCGTGCCTTCGCCGCCGCCGGCCTCCTCGCCCGGCTCCCGATGGGGATGCTCAGCGTCAGCGCCCTGTTGATGATCGCCGGCAGCCGCGGCTCGTACGCGCTGGCTGGCGCGGTCACCGGCACCGGGATCGCCGCCACCGCCCTCGTCGGCCCCTTGACCGCCCGGCTCGTCGACCGCCACGGCCAGGCCCGGATCGCCGTCCCGGCCACCGCCCTCGCCGTCCTCGGC
>LIQL01000879.1 GCA_001418405.1 Streptomyces diastatochromogenes
ACTCGCTCTGAGCGTGGTGGTCGCGCCCCGCAGGCTGTTGAGGAGGGTGTCCTGTCCGGTCCGGAGGATCGAGATGTGCGCCTGGTAGTAGGTGAATCCCGCCGTCGCCACCACGCTGATGGCCGCGACCAGCAGGTATCCGGCGATCAGTCGGCCCCGCAGCCCGAACGACAGGCGCTTGATCAGAGAGGGGCGCTTCACAGCGGTCCGAAGCGGTAGCCGAAGCCGCGCGCCGTCTGTATGTAGCGGGCGGATGTCGGATCGTCCTCGATCTTCGTACGGAGCCGGGCGATACCGGAGTCCACCAGGCGTACGTCGGCCGACGGGTCGTGGCCCCATACCGTTTCGAGCAGTTCCTGCCGGGCGAACACGTGGCCGGGGTCCGCCGACAGGTGCAGCAGCAGGCGTAGTTCCAGCGGGGTGAGGGCGACGGGGTGTCCGTTCTTGGTGATGCTGAGACCGGAGCGGTTCACGGTGAGCTCCCCGTAGATCTCGGTGGCTGTGGTCGCGGGTGAGGGGTCCTGCCCGCGCAGGACTGCGCGGATACGGGCATCGAGGACCCGGCCGCGTACGGGCTTGACCACGTAGTCGTCCGCGCCCGCGTCGAGGCCGCGCACGATGTCGGAGTCGTCACCACGGGCCGTGAGCATGATGACGGGCACTGGCCAGGAGGCGCGGATGCGGCGGCAGACTTCGAAACCGTCGGTGTCCGGCAGCATCAGGTCGAGGACGACCAGGTCGGTGCGCGTTGTCCGCAGCGCCGTGAGACCCGCGTGGCCGGACGCAGCGGCGTGGACCCGGTGCCCCTGGTGCTCCAGGGCCAGCTGAAGGCCGTCGCGCAGGGACTGGTCGTCCTCGATGAGCAGGATCCGTGGCATAAGGAAATTATGGCTACCTCTGCCAGCGGATCCGGGCAGTAGGCCCTCTCCGGAAGCTTTGTTACGGTCCGCCCACATTCTGCCCATAGGTGGCGGACACAACGCGGAAACTCTGGCGGGGTGAGCGATCACCGCCGTCGCCGGGGTGCCGCCCGCC
>LIQL01000088.1 GCA_001418405.1 Streptomyces diastatochromogenes
GCGTCGATGGCCCGGGCCATCAGCTCCCGCCCGGCGTCCGGTCCGGTCGGCCGCGGCTCCCGCTCCAGCGCGGCCTGGAGGGTGCGGTGCATCAGCCGGTGCACCGCCGACTGCAGCAGTTGGTGCTTGCTCGGGAAGTAGTACGAGATCAGACCGCGCGCCGCCCCCGCGCGCCGGGCGATGTCGCCGAGCGTCGTGGCCTCGTATCCGTGCTCGCCCACCAGCTCGACCGTCGCCTGTAGCAGTCGCTCGCGGGAACGCCGCCGCAATTCTTCATTGACCGATGCGCTGCGGGGGGACATCCTGTAACTCCTGCGTTGACTGGCTGAGAGCCAATATACTCAGCACAGGATCGGATGCCCGCCCGTCAGGGCGGCAAATCCGGTCAGGCTGCCTGATTCGGGCGACGCGGGGGATCGCCCGAATCGGGTAGGAGCGGGGCCGGGGTTGGCCTCGTGACCAGCGTCCTCCCAGGTCATGAGGTTAACCCTGGGTCACATCGCGTTACGGGGTTGATCATCTCTGGTCGATTCCGTTCATGCCTGTGCTGACTCGTTGCTGACCTTCCCGCCCCTCTGTCAGTCCCCTCCGAGGTGTCCTGCGGTTCGATCCGGGGCGGTCGTGTCCTCCAGTTGTGCCGGCTGCGCGAGCCCATCTGCTGGGGCGGCTTGACGCCACGGTTCGTCTCCTCGCGGAAGCGGCGCCGGATCGACCCCACGACGAATGGCGGAAGCCCGCGAGGCGTATGCCGGGAGTGTGGGTCGCCGTCGCCGAGCACGGCAGGCGCTCGGGAGAGCGTGGGGCCGACGGCGGTGCAGATGCGCCGGAGGGGATTCCCCGAGCCGCAGCCTGGCCCTCGTTTACCGGCCGCCGCTGGCCGCCGGGTGGAACGACCTGCTGAGCGACCACACGATGAGGAGGTCGAAGGTCATCACGATGATGGACCACACGGGGTAGTACGGCACGAACATGAACTGGGTGATCAGGCTGATCCCCGCCAGTGCGATGCCGGCTCCGCGTGCCCAGGCCATGTCGAGGAGGATTCCGACGCCGGTGACAAAGAGTGCCACGCCGATGACAAGGTGAATCCAGCCCCACGTGGTGAGGTCGAATCGGTAGGCATACCCGAGTGAGGAGAAGACCCTGTCGCGTGAGATCGCGGTGATGCCCTGAAGGATGCTGAGGGGGCCGCTCACCGTGAGCGCCACGCCGGCGAACAATGCGTTGCCGACGGCCGGTTTCCGGTTGTAGACGCTCCGCTGCCGCCCCGTGTCCGGCGTTGCTGCCATGACCGCTGCCTTCCTGTTCGGCGCGGTCCCGACCCACCCGCACGGGCAAGGCGAGCCGCGCTCTCCTGCCAGCGTCGCGCCGAACCTCCGACGTCGCGACCGCAACTGCCCGAGGCCGGGCTTCGCGTCCCACTGCCACCACCACTGCCGCCAGGTGTCCACCGGGCCCTCGGCGGCCAGTTCGGCCTGGCGCCAGTCACCGCCGTCGACGCGGATCTCGACGCGGTCGACGCCTTTGTGTTGGGCCCAGGCCACGCCCGCCACGGCCACCGATCCGGTCTTGAGGGTCGCGAACGGCTTGGGGGTGTCGATGTGACCGGGGTGCCGATCGTCATGCCGTCGACGGAGCGCGCGACGAGTTGGTCGGCCGGGCCGCCCCGGGACGGCGGGCGCACACCGGCCTCGTGCAGCAGGCCGGCGAGCCGGACGCCGAGCCAACGGGCGGTCCCGACATAGGGGCCGCCGACCTCGTTGGACACGCACGTCATGGTGATGTCGCGTTCGAGCAGCGGCCTGTCCAGGAGGTCCTGGAAGCTGAGGGTCGGCGCCGTCGCCATGCGGTAGAAGTCGCGGTTGGCGGTGGTGAACGAGCTCAGCCCCGGCAGCTTTGAGGTCGACCCCGCGCGGCAGTTTGCGGGGGCAGGAGAAGCCGAGGCCGTTCACCGCAGCCGCCGCGCCAGCCCCCCAGCGCCGCGTGCAGAGGAACCTTCCGTCGCGTACTCATGCCCGGGATCGGAACCGTCGTGCGCGCGGATTGGTCGAATGCCGGAGAGTCTTCCGCCCGGGCGAGAAGGAGGGGGCCGAGGTCCGTGCGGGTACCGCGGTGCGTCCGGTCCCGGTGGACGCGAGCGTGCGGCAGGGCGGGTAAGTCCTCCCCGGCGGCGATGTGGGCGGAGCATGCCAAGGTCGCTAGGGGACGGACAATCCCGTGCCCGTGGATTTCTGCGGAAATTACCAGTCGGACGGCTGGTATTGGCGCGGATCGACGGGCTTCAGTAATGGCTGACGGTGATGCTCCTTCTCGGGCGGGTGCTTCGGCCGTTCTCTGGGCGGGTGGGAGTGCGAGGGAGGCTTGGTGTCCTGCGCGCCAGTGGCTCGTTTTTCCGCGGGCGGGGTGCGGCGCGGAGGCGGTGCTCCGCGGATAAGCGGGGTGTCATGTCGACGGCGGTTTTATGCCGGCGAGTTGTCGGCTCGGGCCTCAGGTGCGGAGCGTGCCGGACCAGGGGCGCGGCCGGGGCGAGAGGGGCGCCGGGGGTGTGCTCGGCTCGGCCGTGGACGTGCCGTGCCGGCGGGCGTGGAGCGCGCCGCACGTCCCGGGCCTGCGCTGTCCCGAATCAGCCGAAAGCGGAGGGCGAGGCGGGCGGGAAATCCCCTGGGAGGCTTGCCGCTTTGCGGGGCGCGGAGAGGAACGGGGGAACGGATCGCGCCAGTTGGACGTGAGTGACTTGACCATCTCTTGATCATTATCCGGAGTCCGGAGAGAATCACGTCAGCATCGTCCCACCGCGTCGGCCTTACCAGAGGTGTGCCCTACCCCATTCCCGCCCCCACATTTCCTACTGGTTCACCGACGGTTTAGCCGACCGGAAAATCCTTGCCGCATCGGTTGTTCCCGCGCTCACCCATGGCGTGGGACCTGTCAGGAAACCCATGCCAGTGAAGCGCATATCCGTAACCGTCCACACGTCCGATCCGCTGACCGAAACCGGAATTCTCAGTTTCTTACGCGACGATCCCTGCCTCGAAGTCATCGGCCGCGAGGAGACCCGGGCCGGTGGCGTCGCCGTCGTCCTCACCGGCCGTCTGCACGAGTTGGCGGCGACCAAACTGCGCCGGTTGTCGCGCAGCACCGACCAGGCCGTCGTGCTCATCGCCGAACGACTGCGGGAGCCGGAGATGATGGCCGTCGTCGAGTGCGGGGTACGGGTGGTCGTCTGGCGTCACCAGGCCACCGCCCCCCGGCTGGTGGAGGCGATCCACACCGCCGCGCGCGGCGAGAGCCAGATCCCGCCGGACCTGCTGGGCCGCGTGCTGGCGCAGACCAGCCGCCTGTACCGGCACACGATGAGCGACGGCGACCAGCCACCGACGCTGGGGCTCACGCCCCGGGAGGTGGACGTCATCAAACTCGTCGCGGAGGGGCTGGGCACCCGTGAGATCGCGGACCGGCTGGCCTATTCGGAACGGACGGTCAAGAACGTCCTGCACGCGATGATGACCCGCATGCACCTGCGTAACCGGGCCCACGCGGTCGCCTACGCCCTACGGGAGGGCCACATCTGAGCGGTCGTCGATCCCGGTTCGCCGGGGCCGGGGCCGGGGGCGCGCAGCCAGGCGGCGGTGTCGGGCGGCAGGCCGCGGTCGGGAACGGGACCGCTGGCGAGGAGCAGGGCGTGCTCAGCGGGCAGGGCGACCGGCCGCTCCCCGAAGTTGACCACGCACAGCAGGTCGCCGCGCCGGAAGGCGAGGACGTCGGGCCCGCCGGGCAGCCACCGCAGCGGGGCGTCCGGCGCGGCCGGGCCCGTGCGGCGCAGCCGCAGGGCGGCGCGGTACAGCTCCAGCATCGAATCCGCGGCACCGTCCTGGGCCGCCACCGTCAGGTCGCTCCACCGCTCGGGTTGCGGCAGCCAGGGCTCGGTGCCGTCCGGGGCGAAGCCGAACGGCGGGGCGGTGCCGGACCAGGGGAGCGGGACCCGGCAGCCGTCGCGCCCCGGGTCGGTGCCGCCGGAGCGGAAATGGATCGGGTCGCGCAGCCGGTCCGCGGGGAGGTCCTCGACCTCCGGCAGGCCCAGTTCCTCGCCCTGGTAGAGGTAGACGGAGCCGGGCAGGGCCAGCGTGAGCAGGGCGGCGGCCCGGGCGCGGCGGGTCCCCAGGGACAGGTCGGTGGGGGTGCCGTGGGTCTTGGCGGCGAGGTCGAACGAGGTGTCGGCGCGGCCGTAACGGGTGACGGTGCGCGTCACGTCGTGGTTGCACAGCACCCAGGTCGCGGGGGCGCCGACGCCCGCGTGCGTGGTGAGGGTGGCGTCGATGCGGGCGCGCAGCGGTCCGGCGGCCCACGGGCTGCTCAGGAAGTCGAAGTTGAAGGCGGTGTGGAGTTCTGCGGGGCGCAGGTAGCGGGCGAACCGCTCGGGGGCGTCGGGCAGCCAGAGCTCGCCGACCAGGACGCGGGGGTCGGGGTAGGAGTCGGCGAGGGCGCGCCACGAGCGGTACAGGTCGTGGAGTTCGTCGCGGTCGATGTAGGGGTGTGGCCGGGGGGTGTCCGTCAGGTCGGGCAGGTCCGGGTCCTTGGCCAGGGCGATCGCGGTGTCGATGCGCACGCCGGCGGCGCCCCGGTCGAACCAGAAGCGCAGCACGGCCTCGTACTCCGACCTGACCTCGGGGTGGCTCCAGTTGAGGTCGGGCTGCTCCGGGGTGAACAGGTGCAGGTACCACTCGCCGGGGGTGCCGTCGGGGGTGACGGTGCGGGTCCAGGCGGGGCCGCCGAACTCGGAGGTCCAGTTGTTGGGCGGCTCCTGGCCGCCCGGGCCGCGACCCGGGCGGAAGTGGAACAGGGCGCGCTCGGGGCTGCCGGGGGGCGCGGCGAGCGCCGCGCGGAACCACGGGTGGGTGCTGGAGACGTGGTTGGGCACGACGTCGACGAGGGTGCGCAACCCCAGGTCGCGCGCCGCGGCGATGAGCCGCTCGGCCTCGTCGAGGGTCCCGAAGTCGGGGTGGATGCCGCGGTAGTCCGCCACGTCGTAGCCGCCGTCGGCCATCGGGGAGGGGTACCAGGGCGTGAACCACAGTGCGTCGACGCCCAGTCGGGCCAGGTACGGCAGGCGGTCCAGGACGCCGGCGAGGTCGCCGGTGCCGTCGCCGTTCCCGTCGGCGAAGCTGCGCGGGTACACCTGGTAGATGACCGCGTGGCGCCACCAGCCGGCCCCGGGGGCGGACCCCGTCGGGAGGGAGTCCTTCGGTGTGGTGGTCGGCGCCCCGGGCGGGGTCCCGGGGCTCATCGGGCGGTCCACGGCGGGCGGCTCAGGTCCACGGCCCACAGGCCGGGCAGTACGTGGTCGGCCGCGGAGTAGTCCAGGGAACGGGTCAGCCCGGTGGGGACGGCGGTCACGGTGATCCCGGCGGCCCGCGCGGCGGCGACCCCGGTCAGCGAGTCCTCGAAGGCGACGCAGCGCGCCGGCGGTACGCCGAGCCGGGCCGCGGCCGCCAAGTAGACGGCGGGATCGGGCTTGCGGCGCGGCACCTCGTCGCCGCCCACCACGGTGTCGACGTACTCCTCGATGCCGAAGTGGCCCAGCCAGCGCCGCACCCACGCGGCGTCGGCGGCCGAGGCGACGGCCACCGGCAGCCCGGCGGCGCGCAGCCGCGTCAGCAACTCCCGCACGCCCGGCAGGAGGCGGACGTGCTCGGGGGTCATGAAGCGCTCCCACAGCTGCGACAGGCGCTCCTGGAGCGCCTGTCGCAGCTGTG
>LIQL01000880.1 GCA_001418405.1 Streptomyces diastatochromogenes
CCCCTTCACGCTGGACTACGCCTCCACCCTCTACTTCCACAACGACGGCGCCGACGGCCTGCTCCTCGGTCTGTCCGACCCGGACCAACAGCCCGGCTACGAAAGGGAGTTCAGTCGGGAATGGCTGACCCCGTTCCGCGCCGCCGCGGCCCGCCGGGTCCCGGACCTCGCCGGGGTGCCGATCACCGGCGGCTGGGCCGGCCTCTACGAGATGACCCCGGACCGCAACGCCCTCATCGGCGAGGCCCCTTACCCCGGCCGCTTCCTCTACGCCACCGGCTTCTCCGGCCACGGCTTCCTCCAGGCGCCCGCCGTCGGCGAGATCGTCCGCGACCTGTACCTGCACCGCGAGCCCTTCCTCGACGTCGGCCCGCTCGCCGCCACCCGCTTCGACGACCACCGCGCCGTCCGCCCCGAAGCCCACATCATCTGACCCCGACCGTTCGAGGAGAGGAGGCCCCATGGCCCTGACCCCCACCTGGCGGCTGCGCGCCGCGTTCGCCCGCCGGCTCTCCGCCATGTACGGCACCGAAGTCCCCGCCTACACGACCCTGTTGGAGGTCACCGGGCAGATCAACGACGAGGTCGCCGGCCGCGCCCCGGACGCCGGCCGGCTCGGCAGCATCGACCGGGTCACCGCCGAACGCCACGGCGCCATCCGCGTCGGCACCCCCACCGAACTCCGCCAGGCCGGGCAGGTGTTCGCCGCGCTGGGCATGCACCCGGTGGGCTTCTACGACCTCCGCGACGGCGACGTCGGCGCGGTCCCCGTCGTCTCCACCGCCTTCCGCCCCCTGGACGCCACCGAACTCGACCGCAACCCCTTCCGGGTCTTCACCTCCCTCCTCACCACCGGCGACCGCCGTTTCTTCGACGCCGACCTGGAGTCCCGGCTGACGGCCTTCCTCGCCCGCCGCCGCCTCTTCCCACCGGAACTCCTCGACCTCGCCGCACGGGCGGAGCGCGAGCACGGCCTCGACGAAGGGCCAGCGGAACGCTTCCTGACCCTGGCCGTCGACGCGTTCACCCTCTCCACCGAGCCCGTCGACCGCGCCTGGTACACCGAACTGGAACGGATCTCCGCGGTCGCCGCCGACATCGGCGGCGTCACCACCACCCACGTCAACCACCTCACCCCGCGCGTCCTGGACATCGACGCCCTCTACCGGCGGATGGGGGAGCGCGGCATCACCATGATCGACCGCATCCAGGGACCGCCCCGCTGGGACGGCCCCGACGTGCTGCTGCGCCAGACCTCCTTCCGCGCACTGGCCGAACCCCGCACCTTCCGCGAACCCGACGGCCGGCTCGGCCGCGGCGCCCTGCGCGTGCGCTTCGGCGAGGTCGAGGCCCGCGGCATCGCCCTGACCCGCACCGGCCGGGCCCGC
>LIQL01000881.1 GCA_001418405.1 Streptomyces diastatochromogenes
CCCCGGCGCTGCGCCCGCCGGCCGCGGCCGACGCTCCGGCCGCTCCCCCGGAACCGGCCGCGGGCGCCGCCCCGCTCCCCCGCCGGATCGTGTTCCTGGCCCGCCGCGACCTGGGCAACCCCGCCGCCGGCGGCTCCGAGTTGCTGGTGGACCGGATCGCCGAGGGCCTCACCGGGCACGGCCACCAGGTGACCCTGTTGTGCGGCGGGCCGACGTCCGAGCGCGACTACCGCGTCGTCTCCGCCGGCGGCGACGCCGGCCACTTCCTGCGCGTCCCCCGGCAGGTGACGCGCACGGCCGGCGGCTGCGACCTGCTGGTCGAGGTCTGCAACGGCATGCCCTACCTCGCGCCGCTGTGGCACCGCGGCCCGACCCTGTGCCTGGTCAACCACGTCCACACCGACCTGTGGCGGATGCGCTACCCGGCCCCCGCCGCCCGGCTCGGCCGCCGCCTGGAGCACTGGGCGCTGGCCGGCACCCACCGCGGCAACCTGATGGTCGCGGTCTCCGACTCGACCGCCGCCGCCCTGCGGGACCTCGGCGTCGCACCCGACCGGATCCGACTCGTCCACAACGGCGTGGAGGAGCCCGGCCCGCTCGTCCCCGAAGCCCCCGAACCGCTGTTCCTGGCCATGGGCCGGCTCGTCGAGTACAAGCGGATCGACCTGCTGCTGCGGCTGTGGGAGCGGGTCCGGCCGGTCACCGGCGGCCGGCTGGTGATCGTCGGCGACGGCCCGGAACGCGCCCGGCTGACCGCGCTGGCCGGCCCGGACGTCACCTTCACCGGCCGGATCTCCGAACAGCGCAAGCACCAACTGCTGTGCTCCGCATGGCTGTTGCTGCACCCCTCGCTCGTCGAGGGGTGGGGCCTGGTGGCGATGGAGGCCGCCGCGCGCCGCACCCCCACCCTCGGCTTCGACATCCCCGGCCTGCGGGACTCCGTCGAGGACGGCACCACCGGACTGCTGGCCCGCGGCGAGAGCGCCTTCGCCGCGCACTGGTGCACCCTGGGCCTGAGCGCCCGGCGGCGGCACGCCCTGGGCGCCGCGGCGGCCGACCGCGCCGCCCGCTTCAGATGGAGCCGGACCGTCCGCAGCTTCCGGGCGGTGGCCGCGGAGGCGTACCTCCAGCCGTCCCCCGGGCGGTGACCGCCCCGTGCGCGACCCCTCGCTGCGCAGGTCCCTCGCCCTGTTCCGGGCCTTCCTGAACGAACCGACCGACCCCGACCACTGCTACCGGCTGCTCGCCCAGGACGCCGCCGACCAGATCGAACGGTACGCGCCGCTGCACGGCGCGGTCGTCGCCGACGTCGGCGGCGGCAGCGGCCACTTCACCGAGGAGTTCCGCCGCCGCGGCGCCCACGGCTACCTCTTCGAGCCCGACACCGCCGAACTCACCGCCCGCGGCCGGCCGCCCGACGGCGCGGTGCGCGCCGACGGCTACCTGCTGCCGCTCGCCGACGGCACCGCCGANNTGCGGGTCACCCGCCCCGGCGGGCTGGTCTACGTGGCGTTCACCAACTGGCTCTCCCCCTGGGGCGGCCACGAGACGGCGCCCTGGCACTACGCGGGCGCCGAACGGGCCCGCCGCCGCTACCACCGGCGCACCGGCCGCCCCGCCAAGCACACCCTCGGCGAGAACCTCTTCGCCGTGCACGTCGGGCGCACCCTGCGGCAGGTCCGCGCCCGGGACGACGTCGC
>LIQL01000882.1 GCA_001418405.1 Streptomyces diastatochromogenes
CGCCACCCCCCACGACCGCCCCACCAGCCGCACCCCCGACCGCGAACGCGACCGCCGCCGCGAAGAAGACACCGCCAAGCGCCAACGCGACGCCGAGGACCCGAAGAAGCACCCGGACCCCAAGAAGCCGGCCAACGACGAACCGGGCACCAAGACCCCCAAGAAGGAACACGAGGAGAAGCCCCCGGAGCACAAGCCCGAACCCAAGCCCGACAAGAAGCCCGAAACCCCCAAGAAGAAAAAGGAAACCGAGGCCCCCAAGCGCACCAGGCCCCGCAAGCCCACGTCCCCGCTGGGCCGCGCCCTCAAAAAGATCAAGGGCAAGGTCAAGTCCGCCCTCAAGAAGGTACGCAACGCCGGCAAGTCCCTGGGCAAGAAACTCCGCAAGTCCAAGCTGGGCAAGGCCCTGAAGAACAGCGCCAAGAAGGCCCGCGACTTCTTCAGGAAGAAGCGCGAGCAGCTACATAAAAGCAAGACACAAAGAATCGAACAGAAGAAGAGTCAGCGCGATACCAGAAAAAAGAAAGAGGAACCCAAGGAATCAAAGCAGAAGCGCGTGAATAATGCCATGTCGCGCGTAACGAAGGCGCTCGAAACGCCACTCAAGAAAGGCATACCACAATTCGCCTTCCGAGCGACCCTTGGCGCCATGAAGATGTGGTACCGACTATCTAGTCTGGCATCTGAGGGCTCGCCGAAATTCGAAGTAGTCGGAACACTAAACCCGAAGGCAAAAGGCCCGAAGGGCGAAAATTCAGACGGTAGCGCCTACAGTCCGAGCGCCCCCAAAAAGGCCCCTGACAGGACCGACCCAGAAGAGGTGCACAGGAGAGCAACCCAAGCCCTTGAGCGCCTGGAACGAGAGGGGGTTCACGATCCAGCAAAGAAATCCCTACTCGAACAAATAGCCCGCCAGGCCAGAGAAACCGCGCACGCCGACAAGGACGCCGAACTAGCCGAGCTACGAGAAGAGGAGAGAAAAGCCCTAGACGGACTCCTTGATGCGTACGAGGGATCCGGCCACAAGAGGTCCGAGCTCGACCCGAAGAGGGAACGAGAAGAGAACGAGGATCGGAAAAACAAAACAAACGAAGAGGAATTCCGCAAGAGGCTCGATAACGCCACGCATATCCCGCCACGTGAGTATGATTCGAAGCACTGGAAGGGAAAGACCGAATCGGAACGCAAGAATGCGAGCATGAACGGCGGCCCTGGCCAGTTCATGGCGTCCATGACGGAGGCAGAGGTGAAGAGGCTTGAGCGCGACGCCTTACTGACCGGAAAGCGGGTCACGAAAGCGGGAGTCACTTACGGCTGGAAACGCTTCGATCACCAGATAGGGTGGGCGAACGGAAAGCCCGCATTCACGCTCCGCGCAGAAATGACCACGGCAGTTAAACCGTCGATCCACTCGCATCCGCGACTAGAAATGGACTGAAATGATGCAGCTAATGCCGCTCCGCATCCCACCCGGATGGTGCACAGTATTCAACAAGTTCATGGAACTTCCAGAGATGGATGACTTGTCAGCCGAAGATAAGGATGCATACCTCTCGGAAGATATTCTCGCGATGCGCTCCGTCGAGTTCCTCGAAAACCACTGGGGAACAACACCCGAATCTATCGTTCTGGATCTCGGCTGGTACGCACCACCCGGGCGCACCGGAGCTTACCGATTGGCTGTCCTCCATGGCAACTGGGAAAATGTCGCATTCACCATCGAGGATGCAAATCAGTACACAATTCGTGATGCGATCGACAAGATTCTCCTAGACCTTTCAAGCGGCATCCCGCCGCAAGAAATTTCATGGGGCGCACACGATGGATGAAGACTTCGATTCTCGAAATGCGTCAATCCGTAGCAGTTCCTAGTCGTCTAACCGGAGGGAAACCATGACCCGCTACGCCGACATCCCCAAACCCATCCGTTCCGGAATTGTCGTGGTCGATCCCGAGCTTGGGGTTCCGCAGCGGATCATTGTGTTGCAGTTCAATCCGGACACGTTGGAGCGGCAGGTGGCGCCGCAGGCGGCTGGTGGGGAGGGGGATAGCGGGGGCGGCGGAGGCGGGAGTGGAGGGGACCGTAACGAAGCCCTCAGGCTCAAGGGCCCCGCGCAGGAGACGTGGAAGTTCACTGCGGAGATCGATGCCACGGATCAGTTGGACGTGGCGGCGCCGGAGGGGATTCATCCGGAGTTGGCGGTGTTGGAGATGTTGGTGCAGCCGACGACCGCGCAGTTGTTGGCGGCGTCGAAGTTGACCAAGAAGGGGACGATCGAGATCAGTCCCATCGAGACGCCGTTGACGTTGTTCACGTGGGGCAGCAAGCGCGTGATGCCGGTGCGGTTGACGGAGTTGTCGGTCAACGAGTCGGCGTTCGATGTGAATCTCAATCCGATTCGGGCGTCGCTGAGCATCGGGTTGAAGGTGTTGACGGTGAGCGATCTGCCGGCCGGGCACCCCGGGGCGGCGTTGTACCTCGCACATCTGGCGCAGAAGGAGCAGTTGGCGCGGCGGGCGCGGGGCGGGACGTTCGCGCAGTTGGGGTTGTGTCTCTTATAGCCATCTGACGC
>LIQL01000883.1 GCA_001418405.1 Streptomyces diastatochromogenes
CGGGGGCGTGGCGGGGTCGGGAGTGGTGTGGTCGGGCACGGCGGACGGTCCTTCCCTTCCGGAAACGGTGGACGGCGGGTGACGGCTCGGGCGGGGTCAGCCGCCGCGACGGTGCGGGGTGCGATCGCCCAGGCACAGCTCGGCCGCGCCGCTCTGCAGCAGGGTGTGCACGAACAGCAGTTCCGTCCCGCCGCGGGCGGCGGCGGCCAGCCGGTGCGGGGTGAGCGAGTCGAAGTGCGCGGCGTCGCCCGGCTCCAGTACGTGCACCGCCTCGCCGAGGGTGAGCCGCAGCCGTCCGGTGAGGACGTAGAGCCACTCCTCGCCGGGGTGCACCCGCACCAGGTCGCCCTGCGCCCGCTCCGGCACGTGCACCCGCAGCGCCTGCATGGCGCGACCGGCCCCGCCTACGGTCCGGTACGTCCAACCGCCGGCCTCCGAGGGCTCGGCGCGGGCGGCCCGCACGATCGGGTCGTGCTCCGGGGCGGTCTCGCCGAGCAGGTCGGATACCGTGGTTCCGTACGTCCGGGCCAGGGACAGCAGCATCGGCAGCGACGGTTGCCGCTGACCGGTCTCCAGTCGGGACAGGTGTGCGGGCGACAGGCCCACCCGCCGGGCCGCGGTCTCCAGCGTCAGTGCGCTGTGCCGCCGCAGCTCGCGCAGGCGCGGTGCGACGGCGGTCGACAACTCCTCCGGAGCGGGGTCGGAGGGCGGGTCGGGGAGCTCGATCATGCTTCCGGTATAGCCAGCGTTCACCTCAGAGGCAAAAGTTTTGCCTCTGAGGCAAATCTGCCCAGAGGGCCGGCCGGGGCCGCTATCGGACGTCCTGCGGGTACCAGCGCAGTTCGACGGTGTTGCCGTCCGGGTCGGCGACGTAGATCGACTGTGCGTCGCCGCGGGCGCCGTAGCGGCCCACCGGGCCCTCCAGCACGGTGAAGGCGCCGGAGTCGATGACCTCCTGCCAGTCGAGCGGATCGACGACCAGACAGATGTGGTCCACGTTGGTGCCGGCCCGGTCGCCGGTGACCAGGTCGATGATCGTGGTCGGGCTCACCCGGACCGACGGGAACGGGGCCTCGCCGGCCCGCCAGGCGTCCACCCGGACCGGCTCCAGGCCGAGCGGCCCGCAGTAGAACTCCAGGGAGCGTTCGACGTCCTGCACCGTGAGGACGAGGTGGTCGAAGTCCTTGACGTGCATGGGGGTTCCTCCTGTGGGTGTGGGTGTGGGTGTGGGTCTGGGTGTCGGTGTGGCTGGGGGAGTGGTGGGGTGTGGGTGATGAGG
>LIQL01000884.1:0-1037 GCA_001418405.1 Streptomyces diastatochromogenes
CCCGCCGCCCCAGCCGCCGTCGAAAACGTCGCGCGCGGGCCGGACCTGCGGCTCCGTGAAGGGGCAGGGGCCGAGCGCGCCGGCGGAAAAGTCGTCGCTCTACACTTCGGGGTCAACGTTTCGTAAAGCGCCGCGCACTGCGCGCGGGGGACCCACACAGCGAAGGATTGGGTAGGCAGTGCTCCTGAAAACCTTTGGCTGGTCGTTCGCCATCACGGTGCTCGGCCTCGGCCTGGCCGGCGTCCTCTGGGGGTGGCAGGGGCTCGCGATCGTCGGGATCCTGTCCATCCTGGAGATCTCGCTGTCCTTCGACAACGCGGTCATCAACGCCGGCATCCTGCGCAAGATGAACGCCTTCTGGCAGAAGATCTTCCTCACCGTCGGCATCCTCGTCGCGGTGTTCGGCATGCGGCTGGTCTTCCCGGTGGTCATCGTCGCGATCACCGCGAAGATGGGGCCGATCGAGGCGGTCCAGCTCGCCGTCAACAACAAGGCGCACTACGAGGAACTGGTCACCAGCGCCCACCCGGCCATCGCGGCCTTCGGCGGCATCTTCCTGCTGATGATCTTCCTCGACTTCATCTTCGAGGACCGCGACTACAAGTGGCTGTCGTGGATCGAGAAGCCGCTCGCCCGGATCGGCAAGCTCGACACCCTCTCCATCATCGTCGCGCTGGTGGTCCTGCTGGTCAGCGCCATGACGGTGGCGCCGCACGCCGCNNGCGCCGAGCCGGCCGCGGTGGAGAAGAAGGGCGGCGGGACCGGCGCGGCGGTGGGCCTGGCCGGCAAGGCCGCGTTCTTCATGTTCCTCTACCTGGAGGTCATCGACGCCTCGTTCTCCTTCGACGGCGTCATCGGCGCGTTCGCCATCACCAACGACATCTTCGAGATGGCCCTGGGTCTGGGCATCGGCGCGATGTACATCCGCTCGCTGACCGTCTTCCTGGTCCGCAAGGGGACCCTGGACGACTACGTCTACCTGGAGCACGGTGCGCACTACGCCATCGGCGCGCTGGGCGTCATCCTGCTCGTCACGA
>LIQL01000884.1:1043-1214 GCA_001418405.1 Streptomyces diastatochromogenes
ACCGGCCTGGTCGGCATCGTCCTGATCGGGCTGTCCTTCGGCTCGTCGGTGCTGCGCAACCGGCGCGAGGGCAAGCCGGGGGCCGAGTCGTCGGCGCAGTCGGAAGTGACGTCCGGAGTGTGACGGACCTCTGATTGAGGAACGCTTTTCTGCGGGGCGGCCACGGGACAC
>LIQL01000885.1 GCA_001418405.1 Streptomyces diastatochromogenes
CCCCCCACCTGCCTCGCAGCTCACCCCCGCTGCACCACCTGCCCGGACCCGACCTGCTCAAAGCCCTGGAGCACCTGGGAGGACTGCCCCCCTCCCTGGCAAACAACCCACGACTGGCAAGACTGTGGCTACCGCGCATCCGCACGGACTTGGAGATCTACGACACCTACGTCCCCCGCCAGCGTGCCCCGCTCCCATGCCCGATCACCGCGTTCGCCGCCACCGAGGACCGCCTGGTGCCGGTACCGGAGGTCGCCCAGTGGCACCGCCACACCACCGGCCACTGGAGCCTGCGGGTCTCGCCGGGCGATCACTTCTTCGTCCACGCCGACCCCGCCCCCGTCCTGGCAGCCGCACTGTCGGAGGAAGCGAGACGACCATGACCGGCCCAGACCCGCACACCACAGCGCCCCGGCCATGCGCGGAAGCGGCCCTCCCACCGCTCGGATCCCCCGATCCCTGGCCGGGTTACGCTGCCTTGCTGGCGTGTCCGGGGCTCCATCACGAACAAGCCGAGCACACCTACTACGCGGCCCGCCACAGCGATGTCCACCACGGCCTGCGCCACCCTGACCTGGCCGTCGGCTTCCCCTTCCGGGCGACCCGCCAGCTGTTCGGCCCCACCGCGATCGACCTGGACGCCCCCCGACACCGATCGGCCCGCCAACAGGTCTCCTGGTTCACCACCCGCCACATGCCCACCTGGAACCGGACGGCCGTCATCCCCGTGATCGACGACCTGATCGAGCGGGCCGCCACCGACACGCCACTCGACGTGATCAAGACCTTCGCCGAGCCCCTGCCGACCCGCGTCATCTGCCGCATCCTGGGTCTGCCGGACCGCGAATGGCCGTGGGTCTGGAAACAACTCAGGCCCGTCATCCGCCACATCGCCGACCCGAGAACCGGCATGCAAGCGGCGCTGGCCTCCCGGGACATCCTCGCGGACCGGCTGCGCCACGCGGTCCGTACCGGAGTGCCGCACGGCTCGCTCCTGCAACGCCTGTGCGCCAATGCCCCGTCCGACTCCGCCGTCGACCGAACGGCCGAACCCATCCGCACCGCCCTGCTGCTCCTGGCCGCCGGCACGGAGACGACAGCAGCCGCCGTAGGCAACCTGCTCTGGTGCCTGCAACGCCGCCCGCGCACCTGGGACGAGGTGGCAGCAGGCACGATCCCCGCCGAAGCGGTCGTCACCGAAAGCCTCCGGCTCCACCCACCTCTGCACAGCACGGTCCGCTTCGCCCGCCGCGATCTCACACTGGGCGACACCGCGATCCCCAAGGGAGCCCGGGTGCAGCTGCTGCTCGCCGCCGCCAACCGCGACCCCGCGCGCATCGGCGCATCACCGTCCTGGGACCCGCACCGCCCCCCACAAGCCCACCATGCCTTCGGCGGCGGACCGCACGCCTGCGTGGGCGCTCAACTCGCCCTCACAGAAATGAAGTTCCTGCTGACAGCACTGACCCAACGCTTCGAGCTTGCGGGCCCCACCCACCCGGCCGGCCGCTTCCGAGCGGGCCCCTTCC
>LIQL01000886.1 GCA_001418405.1 Streptomyces diastatochromogenes
GGCGCCGTCGGCGGTGAGGGTCGCCGGCACCCCCTTGAAGGTCATCGCGCCGTTCGCGCCGTGGCCGGGGGTCACGCCCGAGAGGTCCAGGTCGGCGAAGGCGATGTCCTGCTGGGTCGCGCCGTTGAGGGTGACGTCGGCCTCGATGCGGCCCTTCGTGCCTGCGGTGACCACCTTCACGTCGGACACCGCGATGTCGAAGGAGTGCAGCGTCGAACGGAAGCGGACGGCGCCGCGGAACGCGACGTCGGTGCCGTGCGTGGCGGTGTCGTAGGTCCCGGTGCCGCCGGTGAAGGTGAACGGGCCGTTGCCGGCGGCCTGTTGTGCACCGTCGGCCGCCGTGATGGAGCCGGCCGCCATGCCCGTCACGTAGCGGCGGAAGGACTCCTTGAGGCCCCAGTCGAGGGTGCCGTTCGTCAACTCCGTGCGCGGGCGCGCCGCGTCGGGGCGGTCGGCGGCCAGTGCGGGCAGGCTCAGCGCGCTCGCGCCGAGGGTGACGGCGAGCGCGGCGGCGAGGGTCATCGGACGTCTGGTCAGGGGCATGGCGGGTGGTTCTCCTCGGTCGGGGTGGGGACTCGGGAATGGGGAATGGGGGCGGGCCGCCGGGCGGTGCGACGGGCAGCGCTACGGGCGGTCGTTGGGCGCGGGGGAGGCCGCGCGGCGCCGGGCGAGGCCGCGGTGCAGGGCGACGCCGGCGAGGAGGGCGACGGTGGCCGCGACCATGGCCACGACGAGGCCGGTCGAGGAGCCCGTACCGGCCGTTCCCGCGACGGCGTCGGTGGCCTCGGCGGCGTCGGCCGCCCGGGTGGTGGTGGTCTCGGGCTTCGGTTCGCTGCCCGGGTCGGGCAGCGCGGGCAGTTCCGCCGACGGGCCGAGGGCGATCGCCAGGGACAGCGGGTCCATCGCGGTGCCCGGTGCGTACAGCCCGCCGAACGCCTCGGCGCCCTGCGCGGTCAGGGTGGTGGGCACCTCGGTGAGTCGGACCAGGCCGTCCCGGGCGGCGAGGCGTTCGGCGGCGAACGTGACCAGCGGGGCGTTCCGGGTCGTTCGCCCGTCGTGGGAGACGTCGGCGCGCAGTGTGCCCCGGCCCGCTTCGACGGTCACGGACGGGGCGCTCAGCGCGAGGTCGAGTCCGTGGCCGCCGGTGAAGTGCACGGAACCGGTGAACTCGGCCGTCAGAAGCTGTCGTTGGGCGTCGTAGGTGCCCCGGCCGCCGGCGAAGCGGAAGAGCGCGCCGCCGTCCCGGGCGCCGCCGGCCACCTGCCACCGGCCGCGGGTGAGGGTGCCGGTGACGTACTCGCGGAAGGTGCGCCGGACGCCCCAGTCCACGGCGCCGTCGCGGAACCCGCCGGTGGTGCGCCCCGGTTCGGGGTCCGTGTGCCGGGTCGCGCGGGGGGAGGGTGCGCCGGTCCGCGCGCGCTCGACGTCGGCGGACAGGCTCACCGGGTCCAGGGCGGTGCCGGCCGGGTAGTAGCCGGCGAAGGAGGCGGCGCCCTCGACGGTCAGCGTGGCGGGGAGCCGGCGGAGCGTCACCGCGTCGCCGTCGCCGTGCAGGTCGATGCCGCCGAGAGCGAGGGTGGCGAACGGGACGCGGCGGGTGACGTCGAGGGTTCCGCTGTCCTTGGCCCGGGCGCTGACGTCGAGGTAGAGCGTGCCGTGGTCGCCCGCGATCCGGACTGCGGGGCGACTGAGGGTCAGGTCGAGTTGGTGCGTCCCGTCGTCGCGGCGGTGTCCCAGGAAGCGCACCGCGCCGGCGAAGGAGGCGGCGAAGGTGCCGGAGGCGGCGTCGTAGGCGCCCTGTGCCGAAGGGAACCGGAACTGGCTGGCGCCGACGGTGGTGGCGCCGCCCGCGAGGGTGTAACTCCCGTGCGCGACGGGCCCGGTGACGTAGCTCTGGAACGAGGTCTTCACTCCCCAGTCGAGGCGCCCGCCCTGCACCGTGCGGGCCGCCGCGCGCGCCGTCGTGGCCGGCAGCAGGGCCAGCAGCACCGCGGCTGACAGCAGGAGCACCAGCCCGGCCAGGGGTGGGCGGGGGAAGCGTCTCGAACGGGTCGACGGGGGCATCGGGAGTCCCTCCGGGCCGGCGGGCGGCCTGCGTGAGTGTCTGCGGAGCGTGCGTGGCGCATGGCGCGCGCAGGGGCGGGGGTGTTGCGGGGCACGGCGGCCCTACCACCCCTGGCGAACTTAGGTAAGGCTAACCTAAACTACATTCGGTGGGCGGGGAACCGCCCGATCCCGCCGCTCAACGACCCCTACTCGACAGGACGGTGCTCGCGTGCCGACGCCCGCCACCCTCCCGCGCCCGCTCCGTCGGACCGGCGCACTGGTCTTGCTCGTCGCCGTCCTGGCGTCCGCCACCGGCTGCGCGCAGGCGCCACGGGGCGCACCCGCGCCACGTGACCGGGCCACCGCCCCCGTGGACCGGGTGGAACCACTGTCCCCCGC
>LIQL01000887.1 GCA_001418405.1 Streptomyces diastatochromogenes
CCCCACCTCCCGCGACAACTCCTGGGACATCATGCGCATTCGCGACCTCCCCCATCCCGACCCCGGCGTCCCGGACGTCCGTACGGGCGGCCGATTCCTCCTGTGGCTGTGCCGGCAACAGCTCGGCGGACAGGTCCAGTCCCTCTGCTGGGGACTGCTGCACATGGGCGCGATGGCCTCGTTCCCCCTGCCGGTGGGCCTGGCCGTGCAGGCCGCGGTGGACGGCCACGGCACCCGGCTGATCCTGGCGGGCGGCCTGTTGATGCTGCTCGGCGCGCTGGTCGCGGTCAGCGACATCATGTTGCACCGGTCGGCCGTGGCCAACTGGATCGTCACGGTGGCCCGGATGCAGCAACTGCTCTCCCGCAAGACCGCGGAACTCGGCGGGGCGATGACCCAACGGGTGGCGGCCGGTGAGGTCGTCGCCGTCAGCACCGGCGACCTGGAACGCATCGGCTGGTTCGTCGAGACGCTGTCGCGCTTCGGCGCGGCCCTGGTGGCGTCGGTCGGCGTCTGCCTGGCCCTCGTCGTCTACCAACCGCAGCTCGGCTTCGTGGTGGCCCTCGGCACGCCCCTGCTGGCGCTGGCCGTCCTGCCGCTGCTGCCGCCGGCCACCCGCCGGGCGGACGCCCAGCGCGAGAAGGCCGGCCGCGCCACCGAACTCGCCTCCGACACCGTCGCCGGCCTGCGGGTGCTGCGCGGCATCGGCGGCGAGGACCTCTTCCTCGGCCGCTACCGCAGCGCCTCCCAGGAGGTCCGCCGGGCCGCCGTGCGCAGCGCCCGCATGTGGTCGCTGATCTCCGCGGTGCAGGTCGCGCTGCCGGGCCTGCTGCTGATCGCGGTGGTCTGGGACGGCGTCCGGCTCGCGCTCGCCGGCCGGATCACCGTCGGCGAACTGGTCACCCTCTACGGTGCGGTGGCCTTCCTGCTCTACCCGCTGCGCCACTTCGAAGAGATCACGATGGCCTGGTCCTTCTCCCTGCCGTCGGCGGGACGCACGGCACGCGTCCTGGCGCTGAGCCGCCCGACCGGCGGGCGCCTGCCCGACCCTCGACCGCCGGCCGGTGACCTGCACGACCCCATGAGCGGCCTGACCGCGCGGGCCGGCCGGCTGACCGCGGTGGTGTGCGGCGACCCGGACGCGGCGGGCCTGCTCGCCGAGCGCCTCGGCGGCCACCCGCCGCACGCCGCCCCGCCCGCGCCGCAGGACGCCGCCCCGCCCGACAGCCCGCCCGCGGCCCCGGAC
>LIQL01000888.1 GCA_001418405.1 Streptomyces diastatochromogenes
GCCCGCCGCCCCGTCCGGCCCGCCGTCCCGGTCCGGCAACGAGACGTACGGCCGTAAGCGCAGCGGGTCGAAGTCCTCCGCCTCGGCCGCCGCGCACAGGCAGGTCGGCCGGCCGTCGCCGCGTACCGGGGCGAAGCAGTGCGGGCAGGTGGCTGCTGCCGTCACGAAGGGTCCCCTCTCTGGAGGCGCGAACCGGCAGCCGATTATGCAGAGCGCCCGCCCCCGCCCGCAGGCGCTCCACGACATCCGCGCGACCTCTTCCGGCGCCGTCCGCCCGGCATCGCCCGGTCCGGCCCGTCCCGTCCCCCCGCTCCGGGCCCCGTCTGCCCGCCCGCGGTCCGTCGCGCCGCCCCGGGGGCGGCGGCCGGCCGGCGGGCGCTCAGCGGGCCGTTTCGCGCGGAAACGCCCACGATGGAGTGAAGGAAAACGAAGGAAGTGCAGAAAGCGAAGGACGCCAGACGACGGCCCGGCCCGCCGCGCCCCCCGTCCCGCCCGTGGGCGGGTGCGCCGGCGCCGGCGGCCGGGCCGGAGACGAGGGAGACGACGCTCATGGCGCAGGACACCGCTGCTCCTGCCGTTCCCGGCGAGGACCGCTCGCGACGCACGGTCCTGGTCGCGATCGGCGCGCTGCTGCTCGGTCTGCTCATCGCGGCACTCGACCAGACCATCGTCGCCACCGCGCTGCCCACCATCGTCAGCGACCTCGGCGGACTGGACCACCTCTCCTGGGTGGTCACCGCCTACCTGCTGGCGTCCACGGCCGCGACGCCGCTGTGGGGCAAGCTCGGCGACCAGTACGGCCGCAAGAAGCTGTTCCAGGCCGCCATCGTGATCTTCCTGATCGGCTCGGTGCTCTGCGGCCTCGCCCGGAACATGGGGGAGCTGATCGGCTTCCGAGCCCTGCAGGGCCTGGGCGGCGGCGGTCTGATCGTGCTGTCCATGGCGATCGTCGGGGACATCGTGCCGCCCCGCGAACGCGGCAAGTACCAGGGGCTGTTCGGCGCCGTGTTCGGCGGCACCAGCGTCCTGGGACCGCTGCTCGGCGGGCTGTTCGTGGACCACCTCAGCTGGCGCTGGGTCTTCTACGTCAACGTCCCCATCGGCATCGTCGCGCTCGCCGTCATCGCCGCCGTGCTGCACATCCCGGCGCGCCGGACCCCGCACCGGATCGACTACCTGGGCACCGCCCTGATCGCCGCGGTCGCCGCCTGCCTGGTCCTGATGACCTCGCTCGGCGGCGTCAGCTACCCGTGGGGCTCCTGGCAGACCGCCCTGCTCGCCGGGCTCGGCGTGGTGCTGCTCGCCGCGTTCGTCGTCGTCGAACGCCGGGCCGCGGAACCGGTCATCCCGCTGCGCCTGTTCACCTCGCGCACCTTCACCCTCTGCGCGGTCATCGGCTTCGTGATCGGCTTCGCGATGTTCGGCTCGATGACGTACCTGCCGACGTTCCTCCAGGTCGTGCAGCGGGTCTCGCCGACCATGTCCGGCGTGCACATGCTGCCGATGGTGTTCGGCATGCTGCTGTCCTCGACCGCCTCCGGGCAGATCGTCTCCCGCACCGGCCACTACAAGGTCTTCCCCATCGCGGGCACCGCGGTGGTCGCGCTCGGCCTGCTGCTCCTGCACCAACTCGACCCGACCAGCGGCGTCGCGCTGATGAGCACCTACTTCTTCGTCTTCGGCTTCGGGCTGGGCCTGGTCATGCAGGTCCTGGTCCTCATCGTGCAGAACGCCGTGCCCTACGAGGACCTCGGGGTGGCCACGTCGGGTGCCACCTTCTTCCGCTCCATCGGCGCCTCGTTCGGCGTCTCGATCTTCGGCACGCTCTTCGCCAACCGGCTCGGCCCGCGGATCGCCGACGTCCTCGCCGGGCAGCCCCTGCCGCCCGGCGTCTCCCCGACGGCGATCGCCCAGGACCCGCGGGCGATCACCAAACTGCCGCCCGCGCAGGCCGCCGGCGTCCTGGGCGCCTACTCCTCCTCCATCACCGACGTCTTCCTCTACGCCGTCCCCATCGTCCTGGTCGCCTTCGCCCTGGCCTGGTTCCTCAAGGAGGAGCCGCTGCGCGGCAGTGTCATGGCCCCTGACACCAGCGAGGTCCTGTGTTCCAACCCCGTCGAGCGGTCCTCCCGAGAGGAGGTCGCCCGGGCACTGTCCAAACTGGGCAGCGCGGCGGGCCGCAAGGACATCTACGAGAAGATCACCGCCCGCGCCGGCCTCGACCTGAAACCGGCGGCCAGTTGGCTGGTGCTGCGCATCCTCCGTTGCGGCTCGGTGGAACCGGCGCTGCTGGCGGAGCGCAGCCGGGTGCCGCTGGGCGTGATCACCGAGGGCGTCCGGCAGATCGAGGAACGCGGCCTGGCCCGGCGCGAGGGGCTGACGCTGCTGCTCACCGACGACGGCCGGGCCACCGCCGGACAGCTCTCCGAGGCCCGTCAGGCGTCGCTGGCGGAGCTGCTCGGCGACTGGTGGACCACCGACCGACCCACCGACCTCACCGACCTCGTCCGGGAGTTGACGTCGGAGCTGTGCGGCTCGGACGACGAGGAACCGCACAACGGCGACGCCCGCCCACCGCTGCCCCGCACCC
>LIQL01000889.1:0-133 GCA_001418405.1 Streptomyces diastatochromogenes
GCGATGACCAACTTCGCCGGCAACGCGGTGGCCACCGTCCTAATCGGCACCTGGACCAAGGAGATCGACAAGGCCCGGGTCACCGAAGTGCTCGCCGGCCGGCTGCCGTTCGACGAACGGACGCTGAACGCCG
>LIQL01000889.1:234-1014 GCA_001418405.1 Streptomyces diastatochromogenes
CCGCGCGCCGCCCGCCCGGCCCCGCGCGGCTAGGCGGGCACCAGCCAGACGGTGGCCAGCGGGGGCAGCACCACCGCGATCGAGGTGCGGCGGCCGTTGGCGGCGACCGGCTCGGTCTTCAACGGATCGGGGTTGGTGACGCCGCTGCCGCCGAAGCGCGGATCGTCGGTGTTGAGGACCTCGCGCCAGACCGGGACGTCACCGGGCACCCCCAGCCGGTAGGCGTGCCGCACGACGGGCGAGAAGTTGCTGAGCGCGATCAGCGGGCTGCCGTCGGCGGCGTGGCGCAGGAAGGAGAAGACGTTGTCCTCGCTGGCGTCGCCGTCGATCCAGCCGAAGCCGGCCGGGTCGGTGTCGCGCTCCCACAGCGCGGGGGTCGCCGCGTAGCGGTGGTTCAGCTCCCGGACCAGGTCCCGCACGCCCCGGTGGTCCGGCTCCGCCTCGTAGGACGGGTCCAGCAGCCACCAGTCCGGGCCGTGCTGCTCCGCCCACTCCGCGCCCTGGGCGAACTCCTGCCCCATGAAGAGCAGTTGCTTGCCCGGATGGGCCCACATGAAGCCCAGGTACGCGCGGTGGTTGGCGCGCCGCTGCCACCAGTCGCCGGGCATCTTCGAGACCAGCGCCCGCTTGCCGTGCACCACCTCGTCGTGCGAGATTGGCAGCACGTAGTTCTCCGAATAGGCGTAGACCATGGAGAACGTCATCTCGCCGTGGTGGTACTTGCGGTGCACCGGCTCCTTCTCGACGTAGCCGAGCGAATCGTGCATCCAGCCCATGTTC
>LIQL01000089.1 GCA_001418405.1 Streptomyces diastatochromogenes
ACACCGCGGCGGCCGCCGCGGTGTCGACGACGAGCAGGTGCGGAACGGGCGGGGTGGGGCCGCCGGGCTTGCGCAGCACCCACAGGTGCAGCGGGACGTTGTTGGGCGGGGCGGCGCCGGCGGGCAGCGCGATCACGGCGCGCAGGGCGCCGCGGCGCAGCAGGTCGGCGCGGATGCGGCGGCCGGAGCGGCGGGAGGCGGCGGCCGGCGGCATGAGGAGGACGGCGGTGCCGCCGGGGCGCAGGCGGGCCAGGGCGTGCTGGACCCAGGCGAGTTCGGATTCGGTGCGGGCCGGGAAGCCGTACTCCCAGCGCGGGTCGTAGGCGAGTTCGTCGTGGCCCCAGTTGCGTTCGTTGAACGGCGGGTGGAGCAGGACGGCGTCGGCGGCGAGCTGCGGGAAGGCGTCGGCGCGCAGGGTGTCGGCGGCCCGGATGCGGATCGCGGCGCCGGGCGCCTCCAGGGCGAGCCGGAGCGCGGTGAGGGCGGCGAGGTCGGGGTCGGCCTCCTGCCCGTGGAGGGCGGGCGGCGCGGCGTCCGGGGCCCCGCCGGTGTCCGCCGCGGCGTCCCCCGCGGTGCCCCCGGTGGCGTGCTCGCGGGCGGCGGCCAGGAGTCCGCCGACGCCGCAGGCCGGGTCCAGGACGGTGGCCGACGGGCCGTCGCCGTGCGCGAGTTCGGCCATCAGGGCGGCCGGCCCGGGCGGGGTCAGGGTGTACTGGCGGGGGTTGGCGTCCAGGTGGCGGCCGAGCAGGAAGGCGTAGGCCGCGGCGGGCCCGTCGGTGGTGGCGAGGTCGCCGGCGGCGCGGACGAGATCGGCGGAGCGGGCGAGGGCCGCGCGGGTCAGGCCGCGCACCGGGTGCTCGGGGCCGAGCCGGGCGGCCAGCACGGACTCCAGCAGCGCGGGCAGCACGCCGGTGAGTTCGGTGTCGTCGGCGGCGCCGCGGAGCTGCCGCCAGGCGGCGGGGCGTTCGTGGACGAGCAGGAGGACGGCGCCGACCTGGCGGAGCGCGGCGGCGGCGCCGGCGGGGTGGCCGACGAGTTGCTGCCAGACCCGTTCGCGGGCCGGGACCTCGGCGATCTTGCCCTGGTCGCGGAGCCACTGCTCGACGTCGTGGAGGGCGAAGGCGGGGCTGGTCTCGGTGCCGCCGACGGGCTTGGGGAAGTCGGCGTGGCGGCGGCGCCAGTTGCTGACCGCGGCCCGGCCGACGCCGGCGAGCCGGGCGATGCCGGCGGCGGTCACCTCGGTCGGGCGGCCGTCCGTCCCGCTCCGCGCGCGGGTGTCCGTAGCGCCGCGGTCCGCGCTGTCGTCCGTCGCCTGCTCCGGCACCTGTGTGGCTCCCGTCCCGATGACCCCGTGACTTCTGCGTGCCCCCTGTGTCGACGAGCATACCCATGCACTACGAACGAACCCTTTCACGCCGTGAACAACGATGTTTCGTGAACTTGTGTTGACTCGATTCACAGCCTCTGTTGTTATTGACCCACCGATTCGACAGAACGCAGTCCAGCGCCCGGAAGGGGCCCCTTCGCATGTCCCAGCAGATGCAGTACCAGCCCGTCCCGGAGGGGGCGCCCGGCATGCCGACCCCCGGTCACCAGGCGGCCCGCAACGGCCTCGGCGTCACCGCCCTGATCCTCGGCATCATCGGCGCCCTCAGCGGCATCCCGATGATCCTGTTCTGGCTGGCCGGGCCGCTCGGACTGCTGTCGCTGATCTTCGGCTTCGTCGGCCTGAGCCGGGTCAAGAAGGGCCAGGCCACCAACAAGGGCGTGGCGCTCACCGGCACGATCCTCGGCGCCCTCGCGATGATCCTGGCGATCGTCGGGATCGTCGTCACCGTGTTCGCCGTGAACAAGGCCGTCGACGAGATCAACAAGCAGGTCAACGGCGCACAGGCACAGCCCAAGGACGGCAGCAAGGGCGACAAGCCCTACGGGCCGGGCGACGCGGCCACCTACCCGGACAAGGGCCTTGAGGTGAGCGTCGCCAAGCTCTCCCCGTACACGGTCGGCGAGATCGTCTCCGGCCACACCGCCGGCAACAAGGCGTACAAGGTCACCGTCCAGATCAAGAACAGCGGCAAGGCCGTCTTCGACCCGGCCCTGACCCAGATCAAGGCGAAGACCGGCGCCGACGGCCGCAAGGCGGAGCAGATCATCGACGGCAAGATCGGCATCGGCTTCGACGGCTCGATCGCCCCGGGCGCCACCGCCACCGTGGACGTCGCCTTCGACGCGCCGCCCACCGCCAAGGAACTCGACGTCGAGGTCGCCCCGGACATCGACATGCAGGGCGTCCACTGGAAGCTGCCGACCAGCTGACCGAAGCGGCCCGTCCGGCGATCCCACCGGACGGACGCGGAGCAGGACGACCGACGGCCCCCGGGCCCGGACCGCGCGGCGCGCGACTCCGGGCCCGGGGGCCGTCCGTTCCGTCTCCCTGCCTGCCGGCGACTACTTCGCCGTGAAGCGCGCCGGCGCCTCCGTCGGCGTCCCCCCGCTCGGCAGCGCCTGCCGCGGGCAGGAGTTGAGCACCTTCGCCATCGCGTCCTTCTCGGCCCGGGTCACCCACAGCCCGTACTTCTTCTTCACCGCCACCTGCCGCGCGACGTAGGTGCAGCGGTAACCCGCGTACGGGGGCAGCCAGTCCCCCGCGTCCCCGTCGCTCTTGCTGCGGTTGGCCGACGCCTCCACCGCGATCAGGTTCAGCGGATCGTTCGCCAGCGCCACCCGCTTGCGGCCCGCCCACTGCCGCGCGCCCGTCTGCCAGGCGTCCGACAGCGCCACCACGTGGTCGATGTCGACGGTGCTGCGCCCCCGCTGGTAGCGCAGCGACTTCCCCGTGTACGGGTCCTTCGGCAGCGTCCCGGACACCACCACGCACTGCTTCGCGTCCCGGAACGCGGTGTCGCGCAGGTCCCGCTTGAGGATGTCGTCGCGGGTGCCGCAGCCGTTGCCGTCGGTGTCCGCCCAGGCCGAACCGAACCGGTCCCGCGCGTAACCGTCCTTCGTCCCGGAGCGCTTGACGGCCAACGAGTCCAGCGTGCGCAGCGCACTGCCCGCCGCCCCCGACCGCCCGTCGCCGCCCGCGGAAGCGGACGGGTCCGCCCCCGAGTGCGCACCACCGCCTCCCCCGGCACCGTGGCCGGAGCAGCCGGCGACGGTCAACAGCGCGGCCAGGGCGGCGGCGCTGACGAGGCGTGGGGCCGGGCGGCGGGCGGAAGTGACGGTCGGTATCACGTGGGGCGTCCAATCCGAAGAGCGTGTCAACAGGGTTGCGGGACAGGTGAACAAGGGAGCGGACCGGCCGGCGAACGCCGGACCGGCCCACCTCCCGGTTCGGATATCTTTTCGGAAATCGAGAGTGAGGATGCCCATGGACACGGCCGCAGCAACCACGGCGGACGACCGCTCCGGGCCCTCCCCCGGCACCGCCACCGCGTCCGGTCCGCCGTCCGCCCCCGACCCGGCATCCCGGTTCGCCGCGCTCCGCGCCCCGCGCCTCGACCCGTACTGGACCGCCGGGTTCTTCTTCCTCGCGTTCGCCGTGCTCTCGTTCTGGCGCTACCGCACCCTGTCCACGATCTCCTGGGACCTCGGCATCTTCGAGCAGGCGATCCGCGGCTACGCCCACCTCCAGGCACCCGTCGTCGACCTCAAGGGCCCCGGCACCAACATCCTCGGCGACCACTTCAGCCCCGTCCTGGTGCTGCTCGCCCCCTTCTACCGGCTGCTGCCCTCACCCCTGACCCTGCTCACCGCGCAGGCCGCCCTGTTCGCGCTCTCCGCGATACCCGTCACCCGCGCCGCCGCCCGCCACCTGGGCCGCCGGCGCGGACTGGCCCTCGGCCTCGCCTACGGCCTGTCCTGGGGCATCCAACGGGCCGTCGACTTCGACTTCCACGAAATAGCCTTCGCGGTCCCGCTGATCGCCTTCGCCCTCGAAGCAGCACTGCGCGGCCGCTGGAACACCGCGGTGTGCTGGGCCGCACCACTCGTCCTGGTCAAGGAGGACCTGGGCGTCACCGCCGCCGCCATCGGAGTGCTCTGCCTGATCCGCTCCCGCCGCCCCGGACCGCTGCCGCTCGCCCTGGTCGCCCTCGGCATCACCGCCACCGCCGTCACCCTCGGCCTCCTGATACCCGCCTTCAACGGCTCCGGCTCGTACGACTACTGGAACAAACTCAGCGGCAACGGCAACGCCGGCCCCGCCATACCCCTCGACGTCGCCCTGCGCACCCTGCTGTGGACCCTGCTGCCCACCACCGGACTGCTCGCCCTGCGCTCCCCACTGCTGCTGGTGGCCGCACCGACCCTCGGCTGGCGCTTCCTCTCCCACGAACCGCACTACTGGGGCACCGACTGGCACTACAGCGCCGTCCTGATGCCCGTCGTCTTCCTCGCCCTCGTCGACGTCCTCCCCCGGGCCCTCGCCTCCCGCCGGCCCTGGCTGCGCTCGTACGCCCACCACCTGCCCGCCGCCGTCCTGGCCGCCGC
>LIQL01000890.1 GCA_001418405.1 Streptomyces diastatochromogenes
CCCCGCCCTGGCCGGCAACTCCCGCCGGCCCCACGGGAGTCGAGCCCGTCCCGCGCCGCTCGTTGGCCGAACGACTGCCGAGCACCCGGATCGTCGCCGCGGCCGTCAGCCTGGTCCTCGGCATCGGCCTCATGGGCGGTGCGGCGGCCGGCAGTTGGCTCACCGAGTCCCCCGCCAAGGGCACCCCGACGCCCGAGGCCGCCTTCGCCAAGGGCCAGGACGCCTGGCGCAACACCCCCGTCGACACCCTCTTCCCGCGCACCGTCGAGGGTCTGGCCGCCGGCCCGGGCGGCGCCGACCGCACCTGGATCCGGATCGCCGTCGCCCCCGACGCCGACTGCACCGCCGCCGCCGAGGGCCCGCTCGCCAAGGAACTCGCCCCGGCCGGCTGCGCCCGCCTGCTGCGCGCCACCTACGTCGACGCCACCCGCACCGACGTCATCACCGTCGGCGCCCAGACCACCAAGGCGGACCGGTCCGGAATGATGGACCTCAACGCCCGCTTCAGCACCCACAACCTGGCCACCCGCACGGCCCTGATGCCGCTGCCGCTGGCGGCCCGGGGCACCCCGGCCGAGGGCTTCGGCCCGGCCCAGCGCGCCAGTTGGACGGTGCGGATACTCACCGACATCCCGGTCGTGGTCTACGCCGTCTCCGGCTTCGCCGACGGCCGCGAGGTCACCGACCCGCAGCCCGCCGACGCGGCGGTCCAGCCCGGCACCGCCACCGCCCCCGCCGAGTCCGGACTCGGCCACGACGCCAAGGGCCTGGCGGACAAGGTCACCGCGACCTTCCGCGCGGCGTCCGGCATCCCCGCGTCGCCCACGGAGGAAGCGCCATGATCAAGTCCGCGCTGCGGGCCGCGACCGTCGCCCTGGCCTCCGCCGCCCTGGCAGTCCTGCCCGCACTGCCCGCCCGTGCGGACGCCATCCGCGCCCAGCAGTGGGGCCTGGCGGCGGTGCACGCCCAGGACGCCTGGCGGACCACCAAGGGCGCCGGCACCACCGTCGCCGTCCTCGACACCGGCGTCGACGCCGACCACCCCGACCTCAAGGGCCAGGTGCTGCCCGAGAAGGACCTGATCGGCTTCGGCGCCCGTCCCGGCGACGCCACCTGGGCCCAGCACGGCACCGGCATGGCCAGCGTCATCGCCGGCCACGGCCACGGCGCCGGCCGCTCCGACGGCATCCTCGGCATCGCCCCCGAGGCCAAGATCCTGCCGATCCGGGTGATCCTGGAGGACCACGACCCCGACCGCCGGCGGGCCCGCGACGAGAAGCCCGGCGCCCTCGCCGACGGCATCCGCTGGGCCGCCGACCACGGCGCCGACGTGATCAACATGTCCCTCGGCGACGACAGCGAGACCGCCCACCCCGACCCCCGCGAGGACGCCGCGATCCAATACGCCCTGGGCAAGGGCATCCCGGTGGTGGCCTCCGCCGGCAACGGCGGCGAGAAGGGCAACCACGTCTCGTACCCCGCCGCCTACCCGGGCGTCATCGCCGTGACCGCCGTCACCCACCTGGACGCCCGCGCCTCCTTCTCCACCAGCCACTGGTACGCGACGGTCTGCGCCCCCGGCAACGACATCCTCATGGCCGACCACGGCACCGACTACGTCTCCGGCCAGGGCACCAGCCCCGCCGCCGCCTTCGTCTCCGGCGCCATCGCCCTGATCCGCTCCGCCCACCGCGACCTCAGCCCCGCCCAGATCCGCACCCTGCTCACCAGCACCGCCCAGCACCGCCCCGACGGCGGCC
>LIQL01000891.1 GCA_001418405.1 Streptomyces diastatochromogenes
GGGGAGGGGCGGCCGGCGGCCGGGGTTATTCGTTGTGGAGGGGGTACTGCCAGGCGCCGGCGCCCGAGCCCTTCCAGTCGACGTTCCAGAGGGCGTCCTCGGTGTGCTGGCGCAGCACGTTGACCTCGTCGCGGTTGTCGAGGTCGATGAAGAGCCGGCGGCCGGTGACGAAGAGGGCCGCCATGGTGAGGAAGTTGTCCAGGTCGGTGGCGACGAGGACGCCATTCTCCGCGGTGGGGTCGCCGTAGTCGGTGGGGCAGCGCAGGACGTGTCCGGTGGGGCCGTCGAGGACGACGTGGCCGCCCATCCACTGGCCGAGGCGGTGGAACGGGCCCTCGTCGTCGGGTTGTTCGGGGTGGTCCTCCGGCCACGGGACTTCCTGGAGGAAGCCCGGGCCGGTCGGTTGGAGGGCGAGGCCCTGGTCGTCGAACTCGGGGAGGCCGGTGCCGGTGAGGACCCTGCGGGCGGTGGGGTCGGTGAGGCCCTCGGGGAGGTCTTCGGGGGCGGTGGTGACGTAGACCTCGGTGCCGTAGATGGCGGCGAGGTCGTGTGGTGAGGGGGCGGGCGCGTCGGCCGGGGTGGCGGCTTCGGTGGCGGTGAGGGTGCCCAGCAGGGGCTGCCCGCCCGGTTCGTCGAACGCGGTGCGGTCCACGCCCGGCTGCGGCTGGACGGCGAAGAGCCCGCCCGGCCCGGACAGCACGAGGGGCACCGGGAGTTCGGGCGAGAGCGCGACCCCGGTGTCCAGACAGGTGTGCAGCAGGTCTTCGAGGGCGCCGTCCACCGCCTCCGCGGTGTCGGCCGCCCGGCTGAGCTCGCGGACCGAGACCGGGCCGGGCGTGGGATGGTCGCCGGCGGCCCAGGTGAGGGCGGGCCGCGCCTCGACGGGGAACTCCTCGCCCCCGGGCCAGGGACCGGCGAGGAGCGTGCCCGACGCCAGGTCCCAGACGTGCACGTGGTCACCGGAGGACAGCACCGCCGGGCGGCCCTGCCAGCGCACGGAGAACGGGGTGCCGACCGGACCGGGGCGCAGGTAGCTGAGGTGGCAGGCGCCCGGCGGCCGCCAGTGGGTCCACAGGGCCTTCCAGGGAAGCCGTACGCCGCAGCGCTCGATGCCGTCGGCCAGCGCGGTGTCGTTGCGGGCAGTGGCCATCAGGTGCAGCCAGGCCGCCCAGCTGGGCTGGTCGGGCCGGTGCAGGCCGAACATCCGCAGGTGCACGGCGTCGGCGGCG
This sequence comes from Streptomyces diastatochromogenes, assembly GCA_001418405.1. Lineage (GTDB taxonomy): Bacteria > Actinomycetota > Actinomycetes > Streptomycetales > Streptomycetaceae > Streptomyces > Streptomyces albulus_C. Next base: position 1,230 of record LIQL01000891.1, read on the forward strand.
GCGTTGTTGCCGGGCAGCGAACCGTCGTGGGCGCAGTGCGCGGCGTCGACGAGGGCGTCCGCGGGGAGCTGCCCGACGACGGTGCCGTCGGCGAGCACGTCGTCGAGGAGGCCGGCCTGGACGGCGTGCATGGCGAGGCCGTCGGCGGCGTAGCGGCCGAGCGGGCCGGCGGCGGCCCAGCCGTCGGGATGGCGGAAGCCGGGCGCCTGCGCGCGCAGCCAGGCGACCAGGTGGCGGCCGACGGCGGCGGGTAGCTCGGCCCCGTACGCCCCGCGGATCGCCTCGGCGGTGCGCTCGTCACGGAAGCCGACGTGGCCGTCGGCGTGGACGAGGTGGTCACCGAACTGCCCAGCGAGGACGGCCAGTTCCTCATCCTCGGCGCCGTCGCCTGGCCCCTGGGTGGTCGCGTCCGGTGCGGTGAGACCGGCGGCGGAGGCCGCCGTGATCAGTTCCCGCCACACGGCCAGGGGCACCCGGCGCGGTTCGGAGAAGGCGAGCGCCTGGACGGGGGCGGGGAGGTCGGTGGGCGACGGGAGGTCGTCGGTGTGGGGGGAGGCGAGGCGCAGGGTGATCCGCCCCCTGCGCACCTTGTGATCCGAGGGCACGGCGAGGACCACGCCGATGCCGGGGGTCAGGCGCAGGTCCTCGGCCAGGTGCTGCACCACCAGTTCGGGCTGTGCGGAACGGCGGGTTGGGCCCGCGGAGAGGGAATGGTCGATCAGGACCAGATGGTCCCGGCCGAGCTTCCTGATCTCGGCTCCGCACTCGAACGCGTAGTGGCACCGGTCCAGCACGCCGAGTTCGCCCAGCAGCTCACGGAGCAGGCCCTCCGCCGTCTTCCCGGTCGCGTCGAGCAGGAGGCTGTCGGGGGCCCGTCGGTGCACCTCCCGGACCACTGCCTCGGCGGCACCCTGGTCCCGGTCCGCGGCGAGGTTCACCCGACTCGCGTCAGCGCGGTGGTTCTCCCACCAGTCGAGCACACGGGCGGCGGCCTGGTCGGTGGTGAACAGGGGCTGGTCGGGAGCTTCTCGTGCCACGTCGATGGTCCAGTGCGCGTGCGGTGATCAGGCGGGCCTGAGGCCGGGCAGGTCCCAGCCGCTGACGATCAGGTCGGATTCCATGGAGCCGGAGAGCACCGCGTCCCACATGGCGCTGTCCTCGATGACGGGATCGATGCGCATTGCCCACCGGGTGAGGCTCTGTGCGGCATCGCGGTGTTCGGCCGTGGTGGCGAAGGGGCTGATCTGGAAGGTCCGGTAGAGGCAGAGGAGGGCGAGGTACTGCGGCAGGCTGCTGGCGACGACGAGTTCGAAGGAAGCGCCCGAGCGGCCGTCCTGGAGGACGCGACCGGTGGCGGCGTCGAGGTAGGCGCCGGAGCCGATCCAGGTGCCGAGTCGGTGGAAGGGGCCGACACCGGGTGAGGGGACGGCAGTCTCGCCCTCCCAGTCGCCGGTGGGCAGGCCCGTCTCGTCGAGGGGCGGGAGGGTCGCCAGGTAGATCTGGCCGTTGACGACGGGCACGCCGGTCTCGGTGAGGCAGCGGCGGGTGGCGTCGTCCAGACCGGTGGGCACGGCGTCGGCGGGGAGGGGACGGCAGGCGTCCGGACCGAAGGCCCG
>LIQL01000892.1 GCA_001418405.1 Streptomyces diastatochromogenes
GTCCGACGCGGTGCTTGAGTGCGTCCGTCCAGGCCCGGCCGTAGCCGGTGGAGCCGCGGTAGTTGACGCGGACGACCGCGAAGCCGTGGTCCACCCAGGCCGCCGGTGATGAGGCGAAGGCGTCGCTGTCGTGCCACGTCGGGCCGCCGTGGACGTCGAAGAGGGTGGGGAAGGGGCCCGGGCCGGGGGGCTGCTGGATCAGCGCGTGGATGCGGCCGCCGGGTCCGTCCACCCAGACGTCCGTCACCGGGACCGATCCGGGGGCCTTCATCCCGGGCGGGTCCAGGACCACCGTGCCGTTGGTCGACCGCACCTCCGGCGGCTGGGCGGCGGAGGACCACAGGAACTCCACGGTCCCGTCGGGGCGGGCGGTGGCGCCGGAGACCGTGCCGGCGGGGGTGTCGACGCGGCTCAGGGCGCTGCCGGTGGCGTCGGCGGTGGTCAGGTCGTAGCGCCAGAGCTCGCTGCGGGCCTGGTACTCGTGCTCGATCAGGAGCGCCGAGCCGTCGGGGTACCAGTCCGCTCCCACGTCGCCGGGCAGGTCGATGTCCAGTGCGGTCTCCACGCCCGTCAGCGGGTCCCAGATCATCGGTTCCCAACGGCCGCGCCGCTGGTGCCCGACGAGGAGCCGGCTGTCGCCGTCCACCGGGGCGAAGCCCATCACCGACAGGCCCAGTTCCTCGCTGCCGCCGTGGGTGTCGTCCAGTTCGGCGACGGTGGAGCCGTCGGTGCGGACGACGCGGATGGCGGAGTGCATGGCGTCGCCGTGCTCGGTGTGCTCGATGGCGATCAGCGAACCGTCGTGGGAGAGGTCGCCGACGCCCGCCGACTCGCGGTGCCGGTAGATCTCCACCGGCGGCTGTCCGGGCCGGACGACGTGGAGGGTGGAGCCGTCCTCGTCCGTCGAGCGGCCGATGACCGCCGTGCCGTCCCGGTCGATGGCCAGTCCGCCCGGATAGGAGGGGTCGAGGCCCGGCGCGGCCGGCTCGTCCGGGCCGCCCGTGAAGGGTTGGCGCATCCAGATGCCGAATTCGTCGCCGTCGGTGTCGGAGAACCACCAGATCCATTGGCCGTCCGGCGAGAGCGTGCCGTCCGTCGTGCCGTGCGGGCGGTCGGTGGCCTGCCGTTGGGTGCCGCTCGCGCGGTCCCAGGCGTACAGCTCGAAGGTGCCGGTGGCGTTCGAGACGAACAGGGAGCGGTCCGGGGCGTGCTCCGCCCACTCCGGCAGTCCGATCCGCGGGGCGCGGAAGCGCTGCTCCCAGGCCGGCATGCCGGC
>LIQL01000893.1 GCA_001418405.1 Streptomyces diastatochromogenes
CGCGCGGTGTTCCTGGTGAACGTCCCGATCGCGGCCGTGGCCTGGCTGCTCGCGGCCCGCACCGTGCCGGAGAGCCGCTCCCCGCACCCCAGCCGGGTGGACGGCCCCGGCACCGCGCTGCTCGCCACCGCACTGATCACTCTGCTACTGCCGCTGACCGAGGGCCGCGCCGCCGGCTGGCCGCTGTGGTCCTGGCTGCTGCTGGCCGTGTTCCCGTTCGCCGCCGTGGCGTTCGTGGCCGTGGAACGCCGCGCCGAACGCACCGGCCGCACCCCGCTGGTGCCACCCTCGCTCTTCCGCCTCCCCTCCGTCCGCAGCGGACTGACCATGATCGTCCCGTTCTCGCTGGGCTTCGGCGGGTTCATGTTCGTGGTGGCGGTCGCCCTGCAGAGCGGGCTGCACTACGGGCCGCTGGCCGCGGGCATCTCCCTGGCCCCGCTCTGCGTCGCCTTCTTCGCCGCCTCGCTGGCCGGACCCCGACTGGTGCAGCGCTTCGGGCGCAAGGTGGTCGTCACCGGCTCGCTGGTCCAGGGCGCCGGCCTGCTCCTCCTGGCGCTGACCGTCCACGCGGACTGGCCCGGCATCCCGGTCGCCGCCCTCGCCCCGAGCATGACCGTGCTGGGCGCCGGCCAGGGACTGGTGCTGCCGGTGCTGATACGGATCGTGCTGAGCGAACTGCCGGCGACGCAGGCGGGGGTCGGCGGCGGCGTGATGGTGACCACCCAGCAGTCGGGCCTGGCCCTGGGCGTGGCGACGCTCGGCACGCTGTTCCTCTCCCTGCTGCCCACCACCGGGATCCGGGACGCGTTCCTCGCCGCCGTGCTCACCCAGTTGGCGATCGTCGCGGGCACCACCCTGCTCGGCCTCCGCCTCCCCCGCACCCTGCGCTGACCTGTGCTGACACCCCACCGCTGCACCACCGCGGGCGCGCTCCGCCCACACACCCCCACCCTTACGAATGACAAATATTGAAATCTGTCAGCCGTCATGCGAAGGTGAATACCGGCACGGCGCGCCCCGGCACGCCGGCCGCACCTTCCCCTCCCCACCCAGGAGCACGACGTGCAGACCCGCACCCTCGGCACCAGCGGCCCGCAGACCTCCGCCCTCGGCCTCGGCTGCATGGGCATGTCCGCCCTCTACGGCGACGCCGACCGCACCGAATCCCTCGCCACCGTCCACGCCGCCCTCGACGCGGGCATCACCCTGCTCGACACCGGCGACTTCTACGGCATGGGCCACAACGAACTCCTCATCAACGAAGCCCTCCGCACGGCCCCCGCCGCCCGCGAAAAAGCCCTCATCAGCGTGAAGTTCGGCGCCCTGCGCACCGTCGAGGGCGGCTTCAGCGGCTACGACGGCCGCCCCGCCGCGGTGAAGAACTTCGCCGCCTACTCCCTCCAGCGGCTGGGCACCGACCACATCGACATCTACCGGATCGCCCGCGTCGACCCGGACGTCCCGATCGAGGAGACCGTCGGCGCCATCGCCGAACTCGTCGAAGCCGGCCACGTCCGCCACATCGGCCTCTCCGAGGTGGGCGCGGAGACCCTCCGCCGCGCCGCCGCCGTCGCCCCGATCTCCGACCTCCAGATCGAGTACTCCCTGCTCTCCCGCGGCATCGAGGACGCGATCCTGCCCACCGCCCGCCAGCTCGGCATCGGCATCACCGCGTACGGCGTACTGTCCCGCGGCCTGATCAGCGGCCACTTCGGCCGCGACCGCCAGCTTGCCGCCAACGACTTCCGCGGCATGTCCCCCCGCTTCCAGGGCGACAACCTCACCCGCAACCTCGACCTCGTCGACGCCCTCCGCGCGATCGCCGACGCGAAGGGCATCACGGTCGCCCAGACCGCCATCGCCTGGGTCCTCTCCCGCGGCGAGGACATCGTCCCCCTGATCGGTGCCCGCCGCCGCGACCGCCTGACCGAGGCCCTCGGCGCCCTCGACACCACCGTGGACGCCACCGACCTCACCGCCATCGAACGCGCCATCCCCGCCGGCGCCGCCGCCGGCGACCGCTACCCGGCCTCACAAATGACCCACCTCGACAGCGAAAACTAACAGTTCGAACGTCGCCGGCCGTCCGCTGCGCGGGGCGTCGTCGTACGTCGTCGGCTGTCCCGCCGTGGGGGTTGCCGTTTGCGCCTGCGGCGCGGGGCCGCTGCGCGGGGCGTTGTCCGCTGCGCGGGGCTGGTCGG
>LIQL01000894.1 GCA_001418405.1 Streptomyces diastatochromogenes
AAGTCCCGCCAGGCGTCCAGGCTGCGCCGGCCGAGGCGGATGTTGAGCGGGTCGGAGAACTGGGCGCGGACCCCGCCCAGGGGCTTGCCGGACGAGCCGGAGGCCGGCAGGTCGCGTTCGAGCAGCAGCACCCGGCCGACGGCCGCCTCGGCAAGGTGGAAGGCGATGCTGGCGCCGATCACCCCGCCGCCGACGACCACGACGTCGGCGGCGTCGGGGAGCGGGGTGGGCTGCGGGTCGGGGACTGGGTGAGCCAGGGCCGTGGGGTGGGCCATCGGGGCCGCCTTCCCGTCGTCACGTGGTCGTGTCGGCGCGCCGTGCCGGGGCACGTCGTCGCATGGGGCGGCCGGCCGCCACGGGGTGGGGCCTGCCGCGGGGCCGGTGCCCTTCGATGGTGACGGGCGGGTGGGCGCCCGTCCATGCAGAGTCGCTGGAGGTGATCTGTGAGGAGCCGTGCGGGTCCGGGGGTTTGACGGGACGCGGGTGGTGCGCCGGGCCGGTGGGTAGGGTCCGGCCGTGGAATTGCCCGGGGTGCAGCTCAGGACGCTGCTGGAGCTGACCCGGAGCCGCACCATGACCGCGGCGGCCGCGGCGCTGGGCTACACGCCGGGGGCGGTCTCCCAGCACATCGCGGCGTTGGAGCGGACGACCGGTGCGGAACTGGTGCGGCGGGCCGGGCGGCGGGTGGAGCTGACGGACGCCGGGCGGGTCCTGGCGGTGCACGCCGAGCGCATCCTGGGCGCCCAGGCCGAGGCGGTGGCGGCCCTGGAGCGGGCCCGGGGCGAGGTCGGCGGGCGGCTGCGGCTGGGGGTGTTCGGGACCGCGGCGGCGGTGCTGCTGCCGCCGGCGCTGCACCGGTTGGCGGCCCGGCACCCCGGGGTGCGGGTGGCGAGCCGCGAGGTGGACGTGGACCAGGCGTACGCGGAGGTGCTGGCCGGTCGGGTGGACCTGGCGCTGGGCCTGGACTATCCGGACGCGCCGCTGGATCGCGACGGGGCGGTGGAGTTGGTGCGGCTGCGCTCGGAGCGGTTCGCGTTGGCGGTGCCGGCGGGGCGGGCGCCCCGCCGGCACCGCCAAC
>LIQL01000895.1 GCA_001418405.1 Streptomyces diastatochromogenes
GTTCCGGCCAGGCGAGGGGGCGGGGCGGGGCGCGGGAGGTGGCCGGCTCGCCCGTGCGCAGGTGAACGGCAGTTGAACGGTTCCCGCCGGGCGGGTCGTCAATGGCAGGCTGACCGGCATGGACGGGCGTGATCTGGTGCGGTCGGTACGGATGGTCAGGGCGGTCGGGGCGGTGCAGGGGCTGCGGTCCGTGCGTGCGGCGTGGCGGCGGAGCAGAGCGGATGCGCGGGCGCTGCCGCGGCGGGGTGCGGAGCGGGCGCGGGTGCCGGGTGAGGCGCGTGGGGCGGAGCGGTTGCCGGGTGGCGGGGTGATCCACTTCGCGCGGTCGTCGCTGCGGGTGCGGGTGGCGGCGGGCGGTGCGGTGTTCTGCGGCTGGGACGGGGCCGGGCCGGAGCCGTCGTACGCGTTGGCCGGGGCGTGTCCGGCGGTGGATCCGCGGGCGGTGCTGGAGCCGGACACGGAGGGTGGCTGGCGGATCGTCTCGGAGCGGGTGCTGGTGGTGGTGTCGCGGTTCGGTGCGGTGGAGGTGCGCACGCCGGGTGGGGCGCTGTTGCGGCGGGAGCTTCCGCCGCGCTGGTGGCACCGGGTCGCGGACTGCGCGCCGGACGGGGGTGGCGAGGCGGCCGGGAGCGGTGCGGCCGGGGGCGAGGCGGCGGAGGAGGCCGTGGAGCCGGACGGGCGGCCCGCGGGGGCGGTGACGTCGCGGTGGGTGCAGCGGGCGGAGGTGGCGGCGGACGCGCGGTTCTTCGGGCTGGGCGGCCGGTCGGCCGGGCCGCGGTTGCGGGACGGGACGTACCGGCTGTGGAACGCCGATCCGGGCGGCGCGTTCGGGCCGGGGGACGATCCGCTGTACCTGACGATGCCGGTGCAGTTGGTGGTGGCCGACGCGGGGACGCACCTGGTGTTCCACGACAACTCCTGGGACGGCCGGGTGGCGTTGCGGGAGGGCATGGAGGGCGCCGGTTCGGGGCACGACCGGCCGGGCACCTGCGAGGTGCGGATGGACGGCGGGCCGCTGCGCTACTGGGTGCTGGCGGGGACGCCGGCCCGGGTGTTGCAGGGGTGGACGGCGCTGACCGGTGCGCCGGCGCTGCCGCCCCGTTGGGCGTTGGGGTACCAGCACGCCCGGTGGGGGTTCGGCGGTGCGGACGAGGTGCGGCGCGTGGTGGCGGGCTACCGGGAGCGGGGGCTGCCGCTGTCCGCGGTGCATCTGGACATCGACCACTACGACGGGCACCGGGTGTTCACCGTGGACCGGGAGCGGTTTCCGGATCTTCCGGGGTTGGCCGGGGAGTTGCGGGCCGCGGGGGTGCGGTTGGTGTCGATCGTCGATCCGGCGGTGAAGGCGGAGCCGGGCAACGCGGTGTACGACGGCGGGGCGGCGGTGGACGCGTTCGTGCGGGACGCGCAGGGGCAGCTGGTGCGGGGGGAGGTGTGGTCGGGCGAGTCGGTGTACCCGGACTTCACCGATCCGCGGGTGCGCAAGTGGTGGGGGGCGCTGTACGCGGAGCGGCTGGCGCAGGGCTTCGCCGGGGTGTGGCACGACATGAACGAGCCGGTGTCGTTCGCGGCCTTCGGGGAGGCGACGCTGCCCCGGTCGGCGCGGCACGACCTGGAGGGGCACGGTGGTGACCACCGGGAGGCGCACAACGTCTACGGGTTGGCGATGGCGCAGGCGGCTTTCGAGGGGCTGTGCGAACTGCGGCCCGGGGAGCGGCCGTTCCTGTTCTCCCGGTCGGGCTGGGCGGGGCTCCAGCGGTACGGGGG
>LIQL01000896.1 GCA_001418405.1 Streptomyces diastatochromogenes
GGGGACGGTGGCGGTGACGACCGGGGCGGTGTCGGGCAGGTTCAGTTCGCCGATGTCGCGCACCCCGGCGGCCCGCAGCAGTTCGACGACGACGTCCCGGGCCCGCAGGACGGGTTCGGGCGAGAACCCGGGGAAGGCGATGGAGGGGATGGCGGCCAACCGCTTGAGGTCGGCGCAGACGTCGTCCATCAGGGCGTCGACGGTGGACTCCAGCGCGGACGCGTGGACTTCGTGGGGCACCGCGGGCCCCCTCTCTGTGGCACCCGGCTGCACGGGCACGCACGTTGAATAACTGTCAGTTTTCGTGTCGAAATGCAGCATATCGGGCGCCTCGCGGACGTCCGCGCCGCGACGTGGGCACCGCTCCGGCTCGCCCGCCCACCAGGGGATTCGCTCTACTATGGGCGTAGTAACAGAGCGGTAAGGGCGGGTGGGTGGAACGGTGGCGCGGCGACGGGAGCAGGTACTGGACGCGGCGGTCGAGGTCCTGGGCACCGAAGGGGCGCGACGACTGACGCACACGGCAGTGGACCGGGCCGCCCGCGTACCGGCCGGCACCACCTCCAACCACTTCCGCACCCGCACCGCCCTCGTCGAGGGCATCGCCGAGCACCTGCTGACCCTGGAGCGGCAGCACTGGGCGGCGCTCCTCGGGGAGCCCGCACCGACCGGTCCCGGCGAAGTGGCCGCGGCGCTGGCGGCGTTCGCCCGGCACGCCGCGGGCCCGGGCCGGTCCCGCACGGCCGCGCGACTCGCCCTGGCCCTGGAGTCCGCCGCGCGCCCGGAGCTGCGGACCCGGCTCGGACGGGGGCGCCAAGCGCTGCTGGAGCGCAGCACGGAGTGGGTGCGCCGCCTGGGGTCCGCGACGCCGGAGCGGCACGGCCGGATCCTGGTCGACCACCTGGACGGCGTGGTGCTGCGCCAACTCTCGCTTCCGGACGGGTCGTTCGACCCGCTGGAGGAGATGCGCACCCTGGTGGGCGGACTCCTGGGCGCGCCGGCGGG
>LIQL01000897.1 GCA_001418405.1 Streptomyces diastatochromogenes
CGGCTGCGGCAGCGGCCAGGACTCCGGCGCCTCAGCCGCCGGCCCCAACGGCACCTTCAAGGCCGCGGAATGCCCCGCGCAGCCCACCACCACCTGGCCCGAGCCGGCCCCCGCGGGCGGCGCCAGCCACCCGGTCCGCACCGCGACGGGCGAGGTGACCGTCCCCGACGCCCCGCACCGCGTCGTGGTGCTGGACACCGCCGAACTCGACTCCGCGCTCACCCTCGGCGTCACCCCGGTCGGCGCCACCCGCTCCGACGTCGCCTCCGGCTTCCTCGACTACCTCCCCCAGGACAAGCTCGCCGGCATCAAGGACGTCGGCAAGATCGGCGCCCCCAACCTGGAGGCGATCGCCGCCCTCAAGCCCGACCTGATCCTCACCAACAAGGTCCGCGACGGCCAGCGCTACGCCGACCTCAGCAAGATCGCACCGACCGTCATGACCGACTCCACCGGCTACCCGTGGAAGCAGAACTTCGCCGTCCACGCCGCCGCGCTCAACAAGATCCCCGAAGCCAAACGCACGGTCGCCGCCTACCGCGCGCACGCCGAACGCGTCACCACGGCCCTCGGCGGCCCGGCCAAGGCCCGCGCCCTGCGCACCAACGTCGTCCGCTTCGTCGAGGGCGCCGACACCCGCATCTACGGCTGCCAGAGCTACATCGGCACCGTCCTCGACGACCTCGGCACCGGCCCCACCGCGGTCGTCGACGGCGCCCGCAACGGCCTGATGGTCGAGGTCAGCCCCGAGCAGATCACCAAGGCCGACGCCGACGCGGTCTTCTACGCCACCTACGGCAGCCCCGAGAAGTCCAAGGAGGCCCAGATCACCACCGGCCCCCTGTGGAAGAACCTCCGGGCCGTCAAGAACGGCAAGTCCCTCCGCGTCGACGACCAACTGTGGATCCAGGGCATCGGCTACACCGCGGCCGACAAGATCCTCGACGAGATCCAGCAGCGGCTCGCCAAGAAGTAACGGCCCGCGAAGGAGTGCGGCGGCGCGGGCGACGCTCCGCCGCCCGCCCCTCTGCCGCGCCCGCGCCTCACGGCGCCGCCCGGCGCATCCGCCAGAGCAGGAACAGCGCCGAGACGACCGCGGCCACCCGCACCACGCCGGGCAGCCCCGCGAGGAGCTCCTGGCCCAGCTGCCCGGGGGCGATCGGCGCGCCCCAACGGCCTTGGCCGCGGCCCCAGATCCACACCAGCAGACCGCCGACGACGATCCCGGGCACGCCCAGCGCCGCGAACTTCGTCTCCGTGCGGCTCAGCCGGCGCGACACGTACGCCAGCCCCCAACCACCGGCCAGCGCCAACCAGGAGCCGACCACCGCACCGGCCACCAGCAGCAGCACCGCCAGCGTCAACACCGGGCTGAGCCAGGCCCGCAGGGGCAACCGCGCCGGCTCCTCGACACCCTCCGCGGCGTCCGCCGGGCCCGCGGGCTCCGCCCCGGCCACCGGCTCCTGGACGGGCGGCCGCCCCAACGTCTTCCGCAGCAGCGCCGGCAGGGCCCGCGCACCGGCCCACTGGGTGGGCCGGACCGGCTCCGCGGGCCCGGCCACCGGGGGCGGCGCCGCCCTCGCCCCGGCCCCGTCGGCCGCGGCCTTCACC
>LIQL01000898.1 GCA_001418405.1 Streptomyces diastatochromogenes
GCCGCAGCCATCGGCCGGCCGGGGGCGTCGGGACGCGCCGGCGGCCGGCCGATGGCTGCGGCAACGGCACGGGGCGCCCGACGCGGTGGTCTGCTCGCTGTCCCTGCGGACCCGCGAGACCTGGGACCGGGTGGCCGCGGAGCTCGCGGCTCCGGGGACGACCGCGACGCCTGGGGAGGTGGTCTTCGAACCCCGGGTGTACGCGGCGAGCGCGGCCACCCTGCTCCAGGTGGTGCGCGGGTTCCCCGACCGGTGGCGGACGGCGCTCCTGATCGGCCACCAGCCGGGCGTGCAGGACCTCGTCCTCGCGCTGGCCGGCGGCGGCGAAGGGGTCGACCGGGTCCGCGAGAAGTTCCCGACGTCCGCGGTGGCGGTGCTGACGCTGCCCGGCGGGTGGGCGGGCCTGACACCGGGCTGCGCGGTGCTCACCGACTTCGCGGTGCCCCGCGGCCGCCCGGGCGACCAGTGAGGAGCGGACCGACGTGCGGTCCGGAACCGCCGGGGCGATCCTGTGGGGCATGGCGGACGGCACGCGCCCCGGCGGCCGGACGGACGGTTCGGGCCGGGGCATCCCCCAGCCGCACCGGGAGCCGCAGACCGACTACGGGGGTGCGGTCTACGGCTCCCTCCAGGCCGCGTCCGTCGTGGCCGGCACCGCCGCGTTCGGGCCGTTCCCCCGGCTCGGGTTGGTGCTCCTGCTGCTCATCACCGGCCTGGTCTTCTGGATGGCGCACGTGTACGCGCGGCTCGTCGGCGACCTGGCGTCGTACCGGGACTTGACGTGGCAGCGGATCCGGCACGTGGCGGGCGACGAGTGGCCGATCGCGCAGGCGGCGGTGGGGCCGGCCGTCGCCGTGGTGATCAGCCCGTTGCTGGGGCTGGGCGTGGCGGCGACCGCCTGGTTCGCGCTGTCCGTCGCCGTGGCCGAGCAGGTCGGTTGGGCCTGCTACGCCGCGATCCGCGCCGGGGCCTCGCGCCGTCTGGTGGTGCTGTCGACCCTCGCGAACCTGGTGCTCGGCCTGATCATCGTGGTCCTCAAGGCCAAGTTGCACTGAGCGCGCACCCGGCCGGCCGGGCCGGGCCCGTGCCCCGGCGTCAGGGTTTCGGCGCTTCGGGGGCGGTCGGTCCGGCCCGTGAGGAGCGGAGCACCGCCAGTCGCCGCTGGTACTCCTCGTCCTCGATCTCCCCGCGGGCGTAGCGCTCGGCGAGGATCCGTTCGGCGTCGGGCGGCCCACCGGGCGGCGGGCCCGCGG
>LIQL01000899.1 GCA_001418405.1 Streptomyces diastatochromogenes
CGGATCCCGCCGTGGCCGTCGTCGCCGCCGAGCCGGTCGGCGGAGGACCGCCAGTGCCGGCCGGAGGTCTCGATCGCCGCGGGGCTGGCGTGGTCGGTCATCGCCCGGAGCGCGGCCAGGTCGTGCCGCTGGAAGTCGGAGGGGGACCGCGGGGTCAACCGGTGGCCCTGGAGCGACTTCATGCGCTCCGCCCGCTCCTGCTCGGCCCTGTGCCGCTCTGCCTCCTGGGCGCCGTCGTCGCGCTCCGGCCCGGCCTCCGTCATACCGGTCCCCCTCCCTCGTCCTCGGTGTCGTCAGGCCCGCCCGGTGCCGGGCGGCTGACCCGTCAGTCGTGCCCGGGGCGCCGGGCGTCGTGTTCCTGGTCCTCGTAGGCGCCGCGGCTGGCCTCGGTCTTCTCACCGAAGGTGCGGATCAGGTCCTGGAGCGCGCCGAGCACGTCGGAGAGGTACGCCTGCATGCCGTCGTGGGCGCCGGCGAGCTTGCCGGCCTCGACGAAGTTGATCCCGAACGCGGACCTCGGGATCGTCGTGTTGTAGGCGACCGTCTGCGTGGGGTCGTCCATGTCGCGCTGCAGGTGGCGCAGCTGTCGGACGACGACGTCCAGTTCTTCCAGGTCGACCTTGAATTGCTCGGCCATGTACCGCTTCTCCCCGTTCCCCCGCGGGCCTTCACCACCAAGCTATCAAGCCCGCCGGGCTGCCCGTACGCCCGTTCTCCTGATACCCGTGACGGGGCGGCTTCTAGCGTGCGGCGAACACCCCGGAGCGGGCAATTCGACAACCCGAAACGTGACCTGACGATCCGTCAGAACGAGTCGTCGGGACTGTCGGCGAGGCGGTGGCGGCAGTCCCAGACGCGGGCGGAGAGCCGGGCCAGCAGGCGGGCCGCGGGGTCGCCGGCGTCCCGGCCGCCGGCGAGCGGGCCGGTGTAGCAGACGGCGAGGACGTAGGGCGGGGCATCGGGCGGGTGGACGACGGCGGCGCCGTGCCGCACCCCGGTGATCCAGCCGTTCTTGCTGGCCAGCCGGGTGCCGGGGGGCAGTCCCGCGGCCAGGTCGACGGCGTGCGCGTTGTGTTCCAGGCGGGCCAGGACCTCGGGTTCCAGCGACGTCAGCAGCCGGACGAGGTCGTGGGCGGTGACCTGGTTGGTCAGGCCGGCGGCGCGGGCCGGGGCGTCCTCGATCCCGCGCGGGCTGCCGGAGGCGGCGGACGCCCCGGCCCGCCGCC
>LIQL01000009.1 GCA_001418405.1 Streptomyces diastatochromogenes
CACCCCACACGACCGCACCAAATGCCGAGCCAACACACCACCCAAACCACCCGTACCACCCGTCACCCACACCGTCCCGTCCGCGGACCACGGCGTGACGGCGGGAGTGCTCGGGACGGGGGTGCGGGCGAGACGAGCGGCGTGGGCGCGGCCGGCGCGGAGGAGGAGTTGGGGTTCGTCGAGGGGGAGGGCCCGGGTCAGCGCGGTGCCGGAGGCCGGGTCGGTGTCGAGGTCGAGGAGGCCGAAGGTGTCGGGGTTCTCGGTCTGGGCGGAGCGGATCAGGCCCCAGACCGCGGCGGCGGCCAGGTCGTCGAGGTCGGTGCCGGCGGCGGCCACCGCGCCGGTCGTGACGAACACCAGGCGGGAGCCGGCGAGCCGGTCGTCGGCGAGCCACTGCTGCACGAGGGTCAGTGCGGCGCTGGTCAGGGCGTGGGCGGACCCTGGGACGTCGGCGCCGGGTGCGGAGCCGAGCGGGACGAGGACGGTGGTGGGCGGGGTGGGGTCGGCGGCCAGGAGGGCGGCGAGGGTCGCGTACCGCGTGATGGACGGGCTGCCGAGGACGTCGGCGAGCGCTGCGGTGTCGGGGCCCAGGAGGGCGAGCGGGGTGGGTGCGGCGGTGTCGGGCAGCGGTACCGGGGTCCAGTCCAGGTGGAAGAGCGCGTCGTGGGTGCGGGCGGTGTCGGCGGTCAGCTGCGCGGCGTCCACGGGGCGGGCGAGCAGGCGGGTGACGGTGGCGACGGCGTGGCCGGCCGGGTCGGCGACGCTGAGGGCGAGGCCGTTGGTGCCGGCGGGGGCGAGGCGCACGCGCAGCGCGGTGGCGCCCGAGGCGTGCAGGGTGACGCCTTCCCAGGCGAACGGGAGGCCGGTGGTGTGCTCGTCGGTGAGGAGCGCGGGGTGCAGCGCGGCGTCGAGGAGGGCGGGGTGCAGGCCGAAGCCTGCCGCGTCGTCGGTGGCCGGTTCGGGCAGGGTCACGTCGGCGTAGAGGACGGCACCGGCGCGCCAGGCGGCGCGCAGGCCCTGGAAGACCGGGCCGTAGCCGAAGCCGAGGGTGGCGAAGTGCGCGTAGCAGTCGTCGGTGGTGAGGGGTTGGGCGTCGGCGGGCGGCCAGACGGCGTTGTCGAAGGGGGCGGCGGCGGGGGCCTCGGCGGTGAGCACACCGGTGGCGTGCAGCGTCCAGGTGCCGTCGGCGGTGTCGTCGGGGCGGGCGTGGACGGTGACGGTGCGGCGGCCCGTTTCGTCGACGGCGCCGACGTGGACCTGGAGGAGCGTCGCGCCGTCCTCGGGGAGGGTCACGGGGGCGGCGAGGGTGAGCTCCTCCAGGTGGCCGCAGCCGGTCTCGTCGCCGGCGCGGACGGCGAGTTCCACCAGTGCGGTGCCCGGCAGCAGGATGGTGCCCAGGACGGTGTGGTCGGCCAGCCACGG
>LIQL01000090.1 GCA_001418405.1 Streptomyces diastatochromogenes
GCGCGGTGGTGGTCGGGGTGGCCGGAGCGGGGGTGGATTCCTCGCGGGCCTCCGGGATCGTTGCCGACTCGGGCTGGTCGGCATTGTTCCGGGCCGCGCCGGATCCGTCACGGGTCGCCTTGGAACGACCGAAAGCGTTGCGCAGCAGACTCCGAATGCCCATCGGCTGACCTCTCTTGCGTGTGGTGGGTGCGGCGAATGTCCGTGAAGCGCGGACATGTCCCTGACCAGGACGGATACGTAAGGGTAGCGGTCTGCACCGACTTGATCGCGGGAACCCGCGGCTCGGTTGCTGGGCCATACGGGGGTGTTGGGCGGGGCGAGGGTTTCGGTCGGCGCGGCGTCGGGCCGGAAAGCGCATGTCGGGCCACGCGAATAGGGCGCGCGCTCTTCGAGGGAAAGCCCGATTGATCGTTTTCAAAGGGGCGTTCCTGTCGCTCGTATGGCGGCTCTTGACCGCATTCATGGTGCAGAAGTTACGTATGAGATGCCCCATGTGACGGATAGCGAAATTGTCGACGAACTCGTCACGGGGGTTCCGGGCGGAGCGGTCGATGCCTCAACTGCTCCGATGCAAGGGCAAGTTCAGGTGGGGGTGATGGAGGGCCGCCGGATATCGGTGTTGTCAGTCCCGAAGAGGGTGTTTTGTCGCCAGCTGTTCACCCGTGCTTCGTTTCACGTGAAACATGAGCGTGGTGCGGTCAGTTGTCACAGATCTTGCGGCCCCGCTTGCGCACATCACGTGGGGGAAACGAACAGGCAAGAGCTCGGTAAGAAGTAAGTCGCGCAGGTATCCGATTCGCGGATGCGTCCGTCTTCTCCGGTGACCATTGTCCTGAGCCGCCCGTTGTGCCTCGGGGGGCGGCCGGTGAGAAGGCAAGAACCCTTTCGAGGGTGACGGGAGATGTGGGCGCATGGGGCTGACCAGTCAGTCGCTCGAAATCACAGTGATCGTCCTGGCGGTGGTCTGTGTTGCCGCGACGGTGTGGCTCTGGCCCCGACTGTCGCGGAACGGGTGGCGTCACGTGTTGGGGAGGCTGGGGGCCATCGTGGTCACCCAGGTGTCGATCGTGGCTGCGCTCGCCCTCGCCGTGAACACGAACTTCGAGTTCTACGGCAACTGGGACGAGCTGCTGGGCAACAACGATCAGGCACCGGCCTCGGTGAGCCAGGGGGACGGGCAGTACGCCACGGTCGGCAACATCAAGGGCGGACTGATCCAGCCCGCCGGCCCCCAGGGGCTCGACCGGGTGACCGGACTGCCGAAGGGCCCGGCCGACAAGGTGGGCAAGGTCGAGTCGGTGCGGATCATCGGCCGCCGCACCCGGGCCATCAACCCGGGCTTCGTCTATCTGCCGCCGCAGTACTTCCAGCAGCAGTTCCACCGACAGCGGTTCCCCGTCATGGTCGTCATCAGCGGCTACCCCGGCGGGATCATGAACCTCGCGCAGCACCTGCAGATCCCGCAGAACGCCGGTCGGCTGATCGCGCAGGGCAAGATGCAGCCGACCGTGATCGTGATGGTGCGGCCGACCATCGCGCCGCCGCGCGACACCGAGTGCGTGGATGTGCCGGGCGGCCCGCAGGCCGAGACGTTCTTCACCAAGGACCTGCCGGACGCCATGAAGTCGGCCTACCGGGTGGGCCACGACCCCAGTGCCTGGGGGGCTTTCGGATACTCGTCCGGTGGCACCTGCTCGCTCCAGCTGGCGATGCGCAACCCGCAGGCGTACACCTCCGCGGTCTCGCTCTCCGGTGACTACGCGATCAAGGACGACCTGACCACCGGCAGCCTCTTCGGCCCCGGTCCGACCGGTGCCCAGCGCCAGCACGAACACGATCTGCTGTGGCGGTTGCAGCACCTGCCCGCGCCGCAGGTCTCCGCGCTGGTGGCCAGCAGCCGCCAGGGCGAGTCGGACTACGGCGACACCATGAAGTTCATCCACGCGGTGAAGGCGCCGATGCGGGTCGACTCGATCATCCTGCCCCGCGGCAGCCACCAGTTCGGGACCTGGCGCAGGGAGGTCGTGCCGGCCCTGGAGTGGCAGAGCCAGCAGCTGACGTTCCCGCAGGACACCGAGCCGAACGCGCCGCAGAAGCCGGCACCGGGCGGGGAGAAGGGCGCGGCCAAGGGACAGGCGCCGGCCGACGACCGGTCCCACAAGCGGGTGGAGGCGGAGCGCCCGCAGGGCTGACGCGACCGCCGGCAGGGCGGTGACGTGCGCGAAGGGGGCGCCGGACAGGGTCCGGTGCCCCCTTCGTCATGCGGTCGCTCCCCCGGGTGAGGGCGCCGCTCCCCTCTCCGACCGCAGCGTCCGGGACGCGGGCCCCGCCCCAACGGGACCTCGGCCCGTCCCGACGGGCCCGGTTCACGGCCGGTAGACCATCCCCGGTTCCGGCTTCGCCGGGGAGAGCAGCTGCGACACGGTGACGACCGTGTAGCCGCGCTTCTTGAGCTCCTTGAGGATGCCGGGGACGGCCGGCACGGTGCCTTTGTAGATGTCGTGCAGCAGGATGATGCCGTCGCGCTTGGTCTGGTCGAGCACCCGCTTGGTGATCAGGTCCGAGTCGGTGGTCTGGTAGTCCTTCGCGGTCACGCTCCACAGGACCTGTGCCAGGCCGAGCTCCTTGCTGATCTTGGAGACCTCTTCGTCGGTCCGGCCCTGCGGCGGGCGCATCAGCGTGGGCGTCTTGCCGGTGATCTTGCGGACGTCCTCCTGGACCCGGGACAGTTCGCGTTTGGCCTCGTCCGGCTTGATCTCCGTGAGGATCTTGTGGGACCAGGTGTGGTTGGCCAGCTCGTGGCCCTCGGCGTCGATCCGCTTCACCTCGGCGGGGCGCTCGGCGATGTGGTTCTTGCCGAGCATGAAGAACGTGGCGTGGGCCTTGTTCTCCTTGAGGATGTCCAGCAGCCGGTTGGTGTTCTCGCTCGGGCCCGCGTCGAAGGTCAGCGCCACGCACTTGGCCTTGCCGCAGTCGACGGCACCGTCACCGGCTCCGGCCTTCGCGTCCTGGGCCTTGGCGTCGCTCGGCGCGGCGTCGGCTCGGGCGTCGGCCGGTGTGGTGACGTCGTACGAGGCGCAGCCGCTGAGGGTCAGGGCCAGGGAGGCGGCCGTCAGCAGCCCGAGTACGGACGAGCGGCGGGTCGCGGATATCTGCTTCGGCATTGCGGTGTCTTTCCTGGAGTCGTTCGCCGGTGAGCCGGCGGCTGTGGAGTTCTCGGCCGTCTTCCTCGGATCCCTGCGCCCACGGGCGGTGCCCGGAGCGTCCGCGTCCCGGTCTCCGGGCATGGCGAAGCGGACGCGAACGGGCCGTGGCCCGGCGCGCCGATCGCCTTCCGAACGGACTCCCAGGACTATACACATGGGGTACACACCGTGTGTATAGAGGGGGTGGGGTGGGGCGCTGGCAGCAGCCCGATCGGACGCACCCCGCGCGACACCCCACCGCACCCGCGGTGAACTGCTGCTGTGACCGCCCCGCCGGACGACTGCCTGGCCCGCAACGACTGGATCTGCGGCGACTACCTGAGCACCCGCCGCCAGATCCTGCTCGACGCGGTCGGCCAGCACGTGCAGTTGACCGTGGTCTCGGTGGGCCTCGGGCTGGTGATCGCCGTCCCGCTGGCGCTGCTGGCCCGCCGTCGACGGTGGACGGTCGGGCCGGTCCTCGGCATCACCACCGTGCTCTACACGATCCCGTCGTTGGCGATGTTCTCGCTGCTGCTGCCGGTCTACGGCCTCTCCGCCACCCTCGTCGTGGTCGGCCTGGCGCTCTACTCCCTCACCCTGCTGGTCCGGAACATCCTCGCGGGCCTCGACGGCGTGCCGGCCGGTGCCACGGAGGCCGCCCGGGGCATGGGGTACGGGCCGATGCGGCAGTTGCTGACGGTGGAACTGCCGTTGGCGGTGCCCGCCGCGATGGCCGGTCTGCGCATCGCCACGGTCTCCGCGGTCGCCCTGACCACCGTCGGCGCGATCGTCGGCTACGGCGGGTTGGGCAACCTCATCTACGCGGGCATGAACTCCTACTTCAAGGCGCAGGTGCTGACCGCGTCCGTGCTCTGCGTGCTCATCGCGGTCGCCTTCGACCTGCTGCTGCTCGGCCTGGAACGCCTGCTCACGCCGTGGCGGCGGGCCGGCCGCAGCCCGCGACCGGCCCGCGGGCGACGGCCGCTCACCGCCTCCGGACGGCGGGCGTGAGCACCCCCGCCGCCGTCTGGTCCTGGCTGACCACCGCTGCCAACTGGTCGGGCGAGAACGGCATCGGGCACCGGCTCGCCCAGCACGCCGTGCTCACCTTCGCCTGCCTCGTCCTCAGTGCCCTCATCGCCCTGCCGATCGCGCTGACGCTGGGCCATCTGGGCCGCGGTGGCGCCCTCGCGGTCAACCTCGCCAACGTCGGCCGTGCGGTGCCGACCTTCGCGGTCCTCGTCCTGCTCCTGCTGACCCCGCTCGGGCGGCACGGGCAGTGGCCGACGGTCATCGCGCTGGTGCTGTTCGCCGTGCCGCCGCTGCTGACCAATGCCTACGTCGGGATGCGCGAGGTGGACCAGGACGTGGTCCGGGCCGCCCGGGGCATGGGGATGACCGGGATGCAGCTGGTGTGGCGGGTGGAGGCGCCGCTCGCCCTGCCGCTGGTGTTGACCGGGGTGCGGATCGCCGCCGTGCAGCTCGTCGCCACCGCCACGCTGGCCGCCCTGGTGGGCGGCGGCGGGCTCGGCCGCATCATCACCGCCGGCTTCAATCTGGCCAGTACCCCGCAGGTGGTGGCCGGCGCGGTGGTGGTCGCGGTGTTCGCGTTGTTGATGGAGGCCGTGTTCGAGCTGGTCCAGCGGTTCGCCCCGGCGAGGGCGCGCGGGCGGCCCCGGTGAGGGCGTGGCGTGCGGGCTCTGCCCTGCTCCGCCCGGTCCGGGGCGTGCTCGGCGCGTCGAGCGCCCTGGCCGTCCTGTGCGGGCTGGTCTCCTGCGCCGGTGGGCCGTCGCTGGAACACCGGGGTGCGGTCACCGCCCCGCCCGGCGACAGCCGCGATCTCGCCATCGGCTCGGCCGGTTTCACCGAGAGCGAGTTGCTGGCCCAGATGTACGCGGCGCTGCTCGGCCACGCGGGCTACCGCACCCAGGTCCTCACCGTCGGCAACCGCGAGCTGTACGAACCCGCGCTGGAGGCCGGCCAGATCGACGTCGTCCCGGAGTACGCCGCCACCTTCGCGGACTGGCTCAACGCCAAGAAGCACGGCCCCGAGGCCGCCCCCGTCGCCTCCCCCGACCTGGACCGCACCATGGCCGCCCTGCGCCGCCTCGCCGCCCCGCGTGGTCTGACCGTCCTCCCGCCGGGCCGGGCCGTCGACCAGAACGCCTTCGCGGTGCGTGCCGCCTACGCCGCCGAGCACCACCTGCGCACCCTCAGCGACCTGGGCCGCGCCAAGCTGCCGGTACGGCTGGCGGCGGGTGACGAGTGCGTCCAACGGCCGTTCTGCGCACCGGGCCTGCGGAAGACGTACGGCATCGACATCACCGCCGTGGATCCCAAGGGCGTTGGCACCACGCCCGCGAAACAGGCGGTGCAGAACGGCCAGGACCAGATGGTGCTGACGACCAGCACGGACGCCACCCTCGACCAGTTCGGTCTCGTCGTCCTCGCCGACGACCGAAAACTCCAGAACGCCGACTACGTCGTCCCCGTCGTCAACCGCGCCCGGGCCGGCAGCGCCCGCCCGGCCGCCGCTCTGAACCGCCTCAATCACGTGCTGACCACCGAAGACCTGGCCCACCTCAACGAGCAGGTCGACAGCTGGCGTCGGCTTCCCGCCGACGTGGCGCACAACTACCTGGTGTCGAAAGGTCTGTTGCAGGACTGACCGGGACGGGAGAGGTTTCACGTGAAACACCCACCAGGAGCGACGGCCAGGGTGGGTGTTTCACGTGAAACACCACGCCCCGGCCGCCCCTCATTCCGTCGGGACCGAGTCCACCTCCGGCCGTCCCCGCGACACCTCACGGTCCTCCGGGGTGATGGTGCGGCGCAGCGCCTCGTGCAGGGTGGTCGGGGTCAGGACGCCCAAGAAGCGCCTACCGTCCAGGACCGCGATCCAACCCGCGTCGTGCTTCAGCATTTCGCTGAACGCCGCCTTGAGGGTTCCGGACGCCGGGATCCACGCCTCCATCCGCCGCGCATGGTCCGCCACGGTTCCCCCGGCGCCCGCCAGACGCTCGGTGCCCACCCAGCCGTGCAGCGCCCCGTCGGCGTCCAGCACCACCGCCCAGCGCGCTCCTTCGGCCCGCAGCCGGGCCACTGCCTCCGCGGCCGGCTCGGCGAGCCGGGCGAACGGCGGACGCTCCAGGTCGGCGCGATCGATGGCGGTCACCGAGAGTTGTTTCAACGCCCGGTCGGCGCCCACGAATTCGGCGACGTAGGGCGTGGCGGGTGCGCCCAGCACCCGCGCCGGGGTGTCGAACTGCTCGATCCGCCCGTCGCCGTAGACGGCGATCCGGTCGCCGAGCCGGATGGCCTCCTCGATGTCGTGGGTGACCAACAGCACCGTCTTGTGCATGGTGGCCTGGAGCCGCAGGAACTCCTTCTGGAGGCGGTCCCGGACGACCGGGTCGACGGCGCCGAACGGCTCGTCCATCAGCAGCACCGGCGGATCGGCCGCCAGGGCGCGGGCCACCCCGACCCGCTGCCGCTGACCACCGGAGAGCTGATCGGGGTAGCGCGTGCCGTAGACGCCCGGATCCAGCCCGACCAGGTCGAGGAGTTCGGCGGCCCGCTCCCGCGCCTTGGCCCGCTTCCAGCCGCTCAGAACGGGCACGGTCGCGGTGTTGTCGAGGACGGTGCGGTGCGGGAAGAGCCCGGTCTGCTGGATGACGTAGCCGATCCCGCGGCGCAGCCGGACCGGGTCGACACCGGACACGTCCGCGTCGTCGACGAAGATCCGTCCACTTGTGGGGTCGATCAGCCGGTTCACCATCATCATCGTCGTCGTCTTGCCGCACCCGGACGGTCCGACCAAGGTGACCAGCTCACCCTCGTCGACGTCGAACGAGAGGTCGTCGACAGCGGTGGTCCCGTCGGGATAGCGCTTGGTGACCGACTCGAACCGGATCATTGCGCCATTGAATCCCGCTGCCCCGGACCGGTCCCGTCATGCGGGCAATCGAGTGGGGAAACGGAACGGGGACGGGGGCCGTACGAGTTGCTTCCGGGGCACCGCCTCCCGTCCTGCCGCGCCCGGCCCGGCCGGCGTGCTTACGATCCACTCCGGCCGCTCCTCGGAAGGGTGGAAGGGAACGCCACATGAGAGCCGTAGCAGTCAACGCCTTCGGTGCGGACCCGCAGCTCATGGAGCTGCCGCAGCCTGAGCCGGGGCCCGGTGAGGTTCTGGTGCGGCTGGCCGCCGCCGGGCTCAACCCCGTCGACTGGAAGCTCGCCGACGGCATGTTCGGGGAGGCCGTCCACGCGAAGTTCCCGCTGGTGCTGGGGGCGGACGGGGCCGGTGAGGTGGTCGCGGTCGGGAGTGGTGTGCGGCGCTTCACCGTCGGGGATCCGGTGTTCGGCCAGTTCCAGCGGCCGGATCGGGGCGGCGGTTCGTACGCCGAATTCGCCGTGGCCGACGAGGGCGCCATCGCCCTGGCCGCCCGCAGCGTCACCTACGCCACCTCCGCCGCCGTTCCGACGGCCGGGATGACCGCCTACAACCTGGTCGAGGAGACCCGGATCGGCGAGGGCCGGCAGGTGCTGATCGTGGGCGCCACCGGCGGGGTCGGCACCTTCGTGACCCAGATCGCGGCCGGTCGCGGCGCGGAGGTGATCGCCACCGCCCGTCCGACCAAGGCGGAGTTGATGCGCACGCTGGGGGCCGCGGAGACCGTCGACCACACGGCGGGGCCGATCGCCGACCAGGTCCTGGCGAGCCGTCCGGACGGGGTGGACGTGCTGATCGACATGACCAGCGACGCGGCGGGGTTCGTCGAGCTGACCCGGACCGTGCGGGACGGCGGTGTGGCGGTCTCGCTGATCGGCTCCGCCGACGCCGACGTCCTCACCGAGCACAATCTGCGCGGCTTCAACTTCGTCAACCGCCCCTCCCCGCAGCTCCTGGAGATCCTCGCCGGCCACCTCGACGCCGGCCGCCTGACGGTCCTGGTGGGGCTCGAAGTCCCCTTGGAGGAGGCCCCCGAAGCGCTGGCCGCCAGCCGCACCGGGCGGGCGCAGGGCAAGACGGTCCTGGCGATCTGAGGGCGCCCGCCCCCGGTCCCGAGCGGGCCGTCACCGGCGTGGACGGTCCTCGGCGGGCCCGCGCCGGCCACCACGTCGCACGTTCCGCACGCCGGGGCACGCCGTCCACCAGGGCAACGCGTCGGCCTGACGGGTCGACGGCACGGCGCGACGGAGGCGGACCGTCAGCGGGCCCGCGACGGCCAGGGCGATGGTGACCGCCGCCGCGCCGACCGCGGTCCAGGCGCCGGAACGCAGCGAGGCGGTCAGAGCATCGGTGTAGGCGTCGGCGGCGGGGCGCGGGACGGTGGCCGGCAACGCGTCCAGGAGACGGGCCCGGAGCAGTGCCAGTGCCGTGGTCAGGAGCGCGCAGGCGACCGCGCAGCCGGCCGCCGTGCAGATCAGCGCCCGGCGGCGGCGTCGGGTCAGCAGCAGACCGGTCAGCAGGCAGAGCCCGGCGGCCGGCGGCAGGAACAGCGCACCGGTGCGCGCGGCCTGGAAGCCGGTCCGCAGGCGCGGCACGTCGGGGGACTTCAGCAGCACGATCGAGGCGCCGGTGGGCGGCACCCGGCGGACGATGTCGATGCCCAGCCCGTTGCCGGACAGCTGGTGCCGGACGCGCTCGATGACCGGCGAGAGGTCGAGGGTGACGGGGGCGTCGCCGGAGGCGGTCAGCGTGCCGTCCAGGGTGCGGTGGGCGGTGCGGTGCACGCCGGTCCACATCGCGGGGAAGGTGCGGCCGGTGACGACCTGGCGCACCTGTTTGTCGACGAACTCGCGGATGCCGCGGGTGAACTTCCGCCGCAGTGCCGGTCGTTCGGTGCGGGGCACCACCTTGAGCAGGCCGTCCAGCCGCACGTGCGGCATCACGCCGTCGGTGACGTCCCGGACGATGGCGTCCTGGACGGCGGGGTTCCCGGCGAGCGGGGCGACCGCGGCCACGTAGCGCTCGGTGTCGGTGAGTTCGGCGCGGGCCCAGAGGGCTGCCAGGCTCAGTGGCAGCAACAGGGTTCCGACCAGCAGCAGCGCGGCGCCGACCAACGAGCGGGCCCGCTGCGGCGGCCTTGGAGGGCAGCGCGCCGCCGTCACCCGTCCGTCGGCGCGTGCGGGTGCACTCGCGGACATGCGTCCCGGTCCTTCCTGCGACGGCGATGGCTGCCATCTCCAGGCAAGTCCGTACGCCGGTCGGTCGCGAGCGGGACGGGTGCCAATGGGTGACCGCGCGGGCGAGCGGGCGCACGGGTGACCCGGCGCCGGGGTGGGCCCGCGCGCTGCTCAGCCGGGTGCCCGCTGCTTCGACGCGCGGCGGCGGCCGGTCAGTGCCGGTGCGGTCCCGGGCGGTGGACGGGGCCGTGGGAGTCGTCGCAGTGGCTGCCGGAGGGGTGCTCGGGGGAGGGCCGCGGGCCCAGGGTCAGCAGCTCGTCCTCGTCCTGTTCGCCGAGGTGGTCGACCTGGAGCGTGGCGTGGGTGATGCCGTACTCGGTGCGCAGCAGCTCCTGGAGGCTGCGGCGGACCTTGTGGCAGTCGCCCGCCGGGGCGACCAGGATGTGCGCAGAGAGCGCGGGCTGCCCCGAGGTGATCTGCCAGATGTGCAGGTCGTGCACCTCGACGACCTGGTCGGCGGCGACCAGGTGATCGCCCAGCGCGTCCGGGTCGATGCCGGCCGGCGCCGCCTCCATGAAGATCCGGCCGGACTCCCGCACCAGGCCCGTGCCGGCCTTCAGCATCAGCGCGACGACGACGAGCGAGGCGATCGCGTCGGCCTGCTGGAAGCCGGTGGTCAGCACGACGAGACCGGAGATCGCGGTGGCGATGAAGCCGAACAGGTCGGTGAGGATGTGCTGGTAGGCGCCCTCGACGTTCAAGCTGGAGCGGTTGGCCTTCGACAGGAACCAGGTGCAGATCAGGTTCACCACCACACCGGACAGCGCGGTGATGACCACCAGCCCGCCGGTGACCTCGGGCGGCGAGATCAGCCGCTGGACCGCCTCGTAGGCCAGCCAGAGGGAGAGCACGAGCAGGGTGATGCCGTTGGCCTGCGCGGAGAGGATCTCGGCGCGCTTGAGGCCGTAGGTGTACCCGCCCCGTGCGGGCTTCGCGGCCAACCGCATCGCGACCAGCGCCAGCACGATCGACACCGCGTCGGTGAGCATGTGGGCGGCGTCCGAGATCAGCGCGAGCGACTGCGCCAGGAAACCGATGACGACCTCGATCGCCATGTAGGCGGTGAGCAGGATCAGCGCGGCCCGCAGCCAGCGCCGATCGGCGTCCGGGGACACGGCATGGGTGTGGCCGTGTGCATGGCTGTGCCCGCCGTGGGCGTGCTCGGACATGGGCGCGCTCCTTCTCCTGGCTTCACCTTGCTCCTCGCAGCGAAGCAAACCGCACTTCGACAAAAGATCCAAAGGCTGCACCGGTGACCGTTGTCATTACCGTCAAACGGGCTATCGTTCCTGGTCAGAGCGGTGCGGCGGAGAGGCGTGAGCGGACGGACACGGTCCGGTGCGGTGCGCTCCGCGCGGTGGTCATCCCTCGTTTCACGTGAAACGAGCTGCCGGGTGCCGGGTGCCGGCGGCCGTCAGGCGGCCCGTGCGCGGCCCGCGGCGACGGGGTGCAGCGCCGCATACTCCAGAGGTGCCGACGGATCGATGGACACGTCGAGCGGCGCCGGTGCGGTGCCGGCCCGGACGAGCAGGTCGCCGACGGCCGCGATCATCGCGCCGTTGTCCGTGCACAGCCCCAGCGGCGGGACCCGCAGGGCGATGCCGGCGGCGGCACAGCGCTCCTCGGCCAGCGCGCGCACCCGGGAGTTGGCCGCCACGCCGCCGACCACCACCAGCGTGCCGACGCCGTGCTCGGTGCAGGCGGCGACCGCCTTGCGGGTCAGCACGTCGGCGACGGCCTCTTGCAGCGCGGCCGCGCCGTCGGCGACCGGCAGCGGACGGCCCGCGGCGCGGTGCGTCTCCGCCCAGCGCGCCGCCGCCGTCTTCAACCCCGAGAAGGAGAACGCGAACCGCTTCTCGGCCGGGCCCGTGGTGAGCGGGCGGGGAAAGTGGACAGCGCGCGGATCCCCCTCGCGCGCTGTCCGGTCGATGGCCGGACCGCCCGGGTAGGGCAGTCCGAAGACCCGCGCGACCTTGTCGAAGCACTCGCCGGCGGCGTCGTCCACCGTGTCGCCGAGGTGCACGATCGGGTCGCGGGCCAGGTCCCGTACGAGCAGCAGCGACGTGTGCCCGCCGGAGACGATCAACACCACGCAGGGGTCGGGCAGCGGACCGTGCGCGAGGGTGTCGGCGGCGACGTGACCGGCGAGGTGGTGGACGCCGTAGAGCGGGACGCCCAGCGCGTACGCCAGCCCTTTGGCCCCGGCCAGTCCCACCTGGAGCGCGCCGGAGAGTCCCGGTCCGGTGGTGACCGCCACCGCCCCGATGTCGGATGCCCGTAGGCCCGCGTCGGCCAGTGCGCTGCGCACCACGGGCGTCAGCGCGTGCAGGTGTGCCCGGGCGGCGATCTCCGGCACCACTCCGCCGAACCGCGCGTGCTCCGCCATGCTCGACGCGACGGTGTGCCCGAGCAGGCGCCCGTCCCGGACCAGGCCGGCGCCCGTCTCGTCGCAGGACGATTCGATGCCCAGCACCACCGGCGAGCCCATGGGCCGCACTCCTTCCGCGTCGCGTTCCGTGCCCTGGACAGTATTAGCAAGTAATTGCAAACAATGTGCAAGAAGGGTGGGGGTGGGCGCACCGGAGCGTGCCGGGAGACGTGCGCCCTCCCCGGGAGCCGGAGCCGCCGGGCCGGTCAGTAAAGTTCGGCACCCGTCCCCCGATCGCCCCGCGACCTCCGTTCGGTCCCTTCGCGCCCCGAGGTGCCCCGCAGTGACTCCCCCGCTCCCGCTCTCCGTCGTAGGCATCGGGGCCGATGGCTGGGAGGGACTGTCGCCGGCCGCACAGCGGGAGCTGGTCGCGGCCGAGGTGCTGATCGGCGGGGCGCGCCAGCTGGCGCTGCTGCCCGCGGAGTGCGCCGGGGAGCAGGAGCCGTGGCCCTCGCCGCTGCGTCCCGCCGTGCCCGGGCTGCTCGCCGCGCACGCCGGACGCCGCGTCTGCGTGCTGGCCAGCGGGGACCCGATGTTCTACGGCATCGGCCGGACCCTGACCGAGGTGATGGCGCAGGACGCGGCGGTGCGGCGGCCGCTGCGCGTGGTGCCGCATCCGTCGTCCGTGGCGTACGCCTGCGCGCGACTGGGCTGGGCGGTGGAGGACACCGAGGTCGTCACGCTGGTCGGTCGGCCGGCGGCGAACCTCGTGCGGGCGCTGCACGACGGACGGCGGGTCCTGGTGCTGTCCGCCGGGCCGGCGACGCCCGGTGAGGTCGCGGAGCTGCTGCGGGAACGGGGCTTCGGCCCGACCCGGATGCGGGTGCTCGAACAACTCGGCGGCGCCCGCGAGCGGGTGGTCGGCGGCCGGGCGGAGCGCTGGGACGCGCCCGCCGGCGATCCGCTCAACGTGATCGCCCTGGACTGCGTGCGGGCGCCGGACGCGCTCCGGCTGCCGGTCGTGCCCGGCCTCCCCGACGACGCCTACGAGCACGACGGCCAGTTGACCAAGCGTCATGTCCGGGCCGCCACCCTGGCCGCGCTGGCCCCCGCGCCCGGCGAGCTGCTCTGGGACATCGGCGGGGGGTCCGGCTCCATCGCCGTCGAATGGCTGCGCGCACACCGCAGTTGTCGGGCGGTCAGCGTCGAACGGGACGTCGCGCGGGCGGCACGGATCGACCGCAACGCAGGGGCGCTCGGCGTCCCGGCGCTGCGCGTGGTGCAGGGGGCCGCGCCCGCCGCACTGACCGGACTGCCGACGCCGGACGCGGTGTTCATCGGCGGCGGACTGACCGCCCCCGGCCTGGTGGACGCCTGCTGGGAGGCGCTGCCCCCGGGCGGACGGATCGTCGCGAACACCGTGACGCTGGAGTCCGAGGCGCTGCTCACGCAGTGGTACCGGCGGCACGGTGGCGAACTGGTGCGGCTCGCGGTCGCCCACGCGGTGCCGGTCGGCGGCTTCACGGGCTGGCGGCAGGCGATGCCGGTCACTCAGTGGTCGGCGGTCAAGCCCGGCTCGTCGGACGCGCCGGACCCCGGCCCGCAGGAGGCCGCCGCGCCGCCCCGCTCCCAGGACCCCTCGTAACCTCCCCAGGAGACCGACAGCCATGACCGTCTACTTCATCGGTGCGGGCCCCGGCGCCGCCGACCTGATCACCCTGCGCGGCGCCCGCACCCTCGCCTCCTGCGGGGTCTGCCTCTACGCGGGAAGCCTGGTGCCGCGCGAACTGCTCGCCGAGTGCCCGCCGGGGGCCCGGCTGATCGACACCGCGCACCTGGACCTGGACGCGATCACTGCGGAGCTGGTCCGCGCCCACGAGGAGGGCCAGGACGTGGCCCGGCTGCACTCCGGCGACCCGTCGGTGTTCAGCGCGGTGGCCGAGCAGATGCGGCGCCTGGACGCGGCGGGGGTGCCGTACGAGGTCGTGCCCGGAGTGCCCGCGTTCGCCGCGGCGGCCGCCGCGCTCAAGCGCGAACTGACCGTGCCCACCGTCGGCCAGACCGTCATCCTCACCCGCGTCGCTCAGCGCGCCACCCCCATGCCCGACGGCGAGGACCTGGCCACCTTGGGGCGCAGCGGTGCGCTGCTGGTGCTGCACCTCGCCGCGATGTACGTGGACCGGGTCGTCGACGAACTCCTGCCGCACTACGGCGCCGACTGCCCGGCGGCCGTTGTGGCGATGGCCTCGCGGCCCGACGAACTCGTCCTGCGCGGCACGCTCGGCGACATCGCCGACCAGGTGAAGGAGGCGGGCGTGGTCCGGACCGCCGTGATCATGGTCGGCCGCACGCTGGGCGCCGAGCAGTTCCGCGACAGCCACCTCTACTCGTCGGAGCGCGAGCGGCCGCACGCGCCCTGCGACGGCAGTGCCTGAGGCGACGTCAAACACGCTGTGCGGCAGACCTGTACGGCTGAATTGTATGACCGCATCGGGGTGAATGTCTGTTTTTCTGTTCGCGGAGGTCGGTAAGGAAGCTGCGAAACCCAGGGGGGTTGACGCAAAGGAGCACGCCAGGATGCGTACCAGAATGGCCGCCACCGCGGTCGTCGCCGCGACCGTGCTGACCCTCACCGGCAGCACCGTCGCCACCGCCAGCGGCAAGGACACCCCGCGCCGGTCGAAGGACAGTCCCGTCAAGATGGCCGCCTGTGCGCTGGGCAGCGCGCTGGGCGCGCTGACCGGTGGGGACGACAGCTGCATGCGGGAGCGGATGGACCGCGCACGCGAGATGGCGGCGCGCAAGGCCCTTGGCGAGCGGCGTCGGTCCGAAACGGGCCGCGAGGACGAGATGGGCCGTTACGACGGCATGAGCCGTGAGGAAGGGCTCAGCCGCGGGGAGACACTGCCGCGGATGTGACGAGGGGCTGCACGGCGGGGCGTCGGATCCCGGCCATCGGGCCGGGGCGAGTTTCACGTGAAACATCCGGCGCCAGTCGCGCTAGCCTCCCGGCCCCCGTGACTCCGCCCGGCCCACCACCAGCCCCGCTCGATCGATGCAGATGACGTCGACGGCGACCGGCGCACCCCGCAGTACGGCCAGTGACGCGTCCCGTGCCGTGGCCGCCACCAGGTCGCCGAGGGGAACGCCGGCCGCCGCGCACAACTGGAGCGCGGCGAGGCCGGTGTTGGCCCCGGCCACCGCCTCGGCCAGCGCCTCGTCGGCGCCGCCCTGCCGCGCCAGTTCGGCGAGGAAGCCCTTGTCCACCTGGGACCGTGCCGAGTGCAGGTCCAGATGACCCGCCGCCAGTTTCGACAGCTTGGCGAAGCCGCCGCAGATCGTCAGTCGGTCGACGGGATGGCGGCGGACGTACTT
Organism: Streptomyces diastatochromogenes; assembly: GCA_001418405.1. Lineage (GTDB taxonomy): Bacteria > Actinomycetota > Actinomycetes > Streptomycetales > Streptomycetaceae > Streptomyces > Streptomyces albulus_C. Next base: position 15,124 of record LIQL01000090.1, read on the forward strand.
GAGCACCGCCCCCGCGAAGTCCCCCATGTCCAACAGCGCGTCCTCCGGCAGGTGGTGCAGGGCGACCGCGACCTTCTCCGACGTCGAGCCGGTGCACCCGGCGACGTGCCGTCGGCCCGCGGCGCGGGCCACGTCCACTCCGCGCCGGATCGAGTCGATCCACGCCGAGCAGGAGTACGGCACGACGATCCCGGTCGTCCCCAGGATCGACAGGCCGCCCAGAATGCCGAGGCGCGGATTCCAGGTGCTGCGGGCGATCTCCTCCCCGTGGTCGACGGAGATCTCCACCTCGACGTCCGCGGTGGCACCGCTGCCGGCGTGCTGCTGTGCGACGCGCGCCAGGTGCTCCCGGATCATCTGCCGCGGCACGGGATTGATGGCGGGTTCCCCGACGTCCAGCGGCAGTCCGGGGCGGGTGACCGTCCCCACGCCCGGACCGGCCGCGAAGACCACGCCGCTGCCGGCCGGCAGCGCCCGCACCGTGGCCCGCACCAACGCGCCGTGCGTCACGTCGGGATCGTCCCCGGCGTCCTTGACCACCCCGGCCATGGCGGTGGCCGGCCCCGCCCCGGCGCGGGTCAATTCCTCCACCGCGAGCGCGAAGGACGGCGTCTGCCCCTTCGGCAGCGTGATCGTCACCGGGTCCGGGAACTCCCCGCGCAACAGCGCCGTGTACGCGGCCGTGCTGGCGGCCGTGGCGCACGCCCCCGTCGTCCAGCCGTGCCGCAGCCCGGTGTGCGCGAGCTGCGCGCTCCGCCCTCCCGTACCCTTCGGTTGCGTTTCACCCACGGAGGAACCCGCCGCTCATGCCGACCTCACCCGTCCACGAACCCGTCCGCCAGGTGCTGATCCTCGGCGGCACCACGGAGGCCCGCCGCCTCGCCGCGGCCTTGGCGACGGAGCCGGGGGTGCGGGTGACGACCTCGCTGGCCGGCCGGGTGGCAGCCCCCCGGCTGCCCGCCGGCGACGTGCGCATCGGTGGGTTCGGCGGCCCGGAGGGCCTCGCCCGCTGGTTGCGCGAGCACGCGGTGGACGCGCTCATCGACGCCACCCATCCTTTCGCCGACACGATCAGTTTCAACGCGGCCCAGGCCGCCGCCACCGCCCATGTTCCCCTGCTGGCCCTTCGCCGCCCCGGTTGGGACGCGCAGCCCGGGGATGTCTGGCACCCGGTCCGCTCCCTCACCGAGGCCGCCGCCGTCCTGCCCACCCTCGGCGACCGGGTCTTCCTCACCACCGGCCGGATGGGTCTCGCCCACTTCGCCCACCTCACGGACCTGTGGTTCCTGGTCCGCTCGGTGGATGCCCCCGAGCCCCCGCACCCGCCCCGGATGACGACCGTCCTGGACCGCGGCCCGTTCACCCTCGAAGGCGAACGGGAACTGCTCCGCCGGCACCGCATCGACGTGCTGGTGACGAAGGACAGCGGCGCCGCGGCGACCGCCCCGAAGCTGGCGGCCGCACGGGAGGCCGGGGTGCCGGTGGTGGTCGTCCAGCGACCGCCGGTCCCGGAGGGCGTGCCGGTGGCCGCCGAGCCGGGCGCGGCGGCGGACTGGGTGCGCACGCTCTTCGGCTGACGCCGCGCGGGCGGTCAGCGCTCGGGGTACCTGCGCGGCGTCCAGACCACCTCCGAGTCGTCCCCGCGCCGGACCCGCCGGGTCTGGGACGAGCCGACGAGCAGGATGGTGCGCATGTCGACCTGGGCGGGGTCGAGGTCGGTGAGCCGCACGGTGCGGAGCGATTCCTCGGGGCCGCCTATGTCGCGGGCGAGGATGACCGGGGTGTCCGGCGCGCGGTGCTCCAGCAGGACGTCCCGGGCCTTCGCCACCTGCCAGGTGCGGCTGCGGGAACCGGGGTTGTAGAGCGCCAGCGCCAGGTCGGCGGAGGCCGCCGCGCGCAGCCGTTCGGCGATCACCTCCCAGGGCTTGAGGCGATCGGAGAGCGAGAGCACCGCGTAGTCGTGGCCCAAGGGGGCGCCGGCGCGGGCGGCGGCGGCGTTGGCGGCCGTGACGCCCGGCAGCACGCGCACCGGAACGGAGCGGTAGGGCTCCTCCGACGCCACTTCCAGGACCGCCGTGGCCATGGCGAAGATGCCGGGGTCGCCGCCGGAGACCACGGCCACCCGGCGGCCGCGGCGGGCCAGGTCCAGGGCGAATTCGGCGCGTTCGGACTCGACCTTGTTGTCCGAGGGGTGCCGGCGCTGGCCGGGGCGCACCGGGACGCGGTCCAGGTACGTGGTGTAGCCGACGAGGTCGTCGGCGGCGGCGAGGGCGCCGCGGGACTCCGGGGTGAGCCAGCGCGGGCCGGCCGGGCCGGTGCCGACCACGACCACCTCACCGCGGTCCGCGGCCACCGGATCCGGCTCCTCCGCGGCGGTGGCGATGCGGCTGGGCACCACCGCGACTGAGAAGTACGGCACGGAGTCGGCATCGATGTCGGAGAACGCGCCGGTGCGCTCCCCGGCCATGGTGGCGCGCTCGACGTAGCGGGCCTCGGTGAGCCGGCCGGAGCGCTCCAGCGCACGACGGACACCGGGGAAGGTGCGCCCGAGCTTCATCACGACGGCGGAGTCGGTGGCGCTCAGACGCGCCGTCAGCTCCTCCTCGGGCAGGGTGCCGGGCAGGACGGTCAGCACCTCGTCGGCCTCGGTGAGCGGGGTGCCCAGCCGGGCCGCGGCGGCACTGATGGAGGTGACGCCGGGGATGACCTCGGTCGGGTAGCGGTGGGCCAGCCGCTTGTGCATGTGCTGGTAGGAGCCGTAGAAGAACGGGTCGCCCTCGGAGATCACCGCGACGGTGCGGCCGGCGTCCAGGTGGGCCGCGAGGCGCGCCGCCGCCGCTTCGTAGAACTCGTCCAGGGCTCCGCGGTAGCCGCCGGGATGGTCGGTCGACTCGGTGGTGACCGGATAGACCAGGGCTTCCTCGATGTGGTCCGGGCGGATGTGCTGCGCTGCGATGGAGCGCGCGATCGACCGGCCGTGCCGGGCGCTGTGGTAGGCCACCACGTCGGCCAGGGCGATGACCTCCACCGCACGCACGGTCATCAGGGACGGGTCGCCGGGGCCGAGGCCGACGCCGTAGAGGTGGCCGGTGGACCGCTCCGGGGACTGCGCGGCCGCCGGGGCCGTCGTGCCGCTGCTCGCCTGCTGCTCGCTCACGCCTACTCTTCCTCGCTCGCCAGGGCGTTGATCGCGGCCGCGGCCATGGCACTGCCGCCGCGCCGCCCGCGCACCACGATGTGATCCAGCTTCGACGGATGGTCGATCAGCGCGTCCTTGGATTCGGCCGCGCCTATGAAGCCGACCGGGATGCCGAGGACGGCGGCGGGGCGGGGCGCCCCCTCCTCGATCATTTCGAGGAACCGGAAGAGCGCGGTGGGCGCGTTGCCGAAGGCGACCACTGCGCCCTCCATCCGGTCCCGCCACAGTTCGAGGGCGGCAGCGCTGCGTGTGGTGCCCATCCGCGCGGCGAGCTCCGGGACCGACGGGTCGCCGAGGGTGCACAGCACCTCGTTGTCCGCCGGCAGCCGCTTGCGGGTCACCCCGCTGGCGACCATCGTGGCGTCGCACAGGATCGGCGCACCGGCCCGCAGCGCGGCGCGCGCACTGGCCACGACGCCCGGGGTGAAGGCCAGATCGCGGACGAGATCGACCATGCCGCAGGCGTGGATCATCCGGACCGCGACCCGGCTGACGTCGGCGGGCAGTGCGGAGAGATCCGCCTCGGCGCGGATGGTGGCGAAGGACTGGCGGTAGATGGCCGCCCCGTCCTTTTCGTAGTCGAACGCGGTCACTGGGGCCTCGGGGTGGTGGGTTGAGGGGTGGAGGGGAGCGGGGCAGCCGGAGGGGCGGCGGATGCGCTCGGCGTTTCACGTGAAACGACGCCCGGCCGGGGCGTTTCACGTGAAACGGTGCCCGGCCCGGCTGTTTCACGTGAAACCGGCGGTCGGGCAAGGGACTTGGGAGGCATCGCGGTGGTCCGATAGCCGTCGGGCGTCGCCAGCACGTCGACCCACGCACCGTGCGGATGGCCGCACCGCCGCTCGCAGCCCGACCAGTGCACGGGCAGCCCGACGGGCGCACCCGAACCGTCCGCCGGAACCGTTTCGCCCCCGGCGAGCACGCCCGCCGCATCGCTCCGCACGTCGGTCAGGGACTTGGCGCAGCCCGGCAGGCCGGTGCAGGCGGTGACCCGGCGCCAGGGGGATGCCGGGTCGGTGATCAGGCCGGCGGCGGCGAACTCGCGCAGCCGCCGGTGCGCCGGTGCGGCGGCCAGGCCGGGGACGATGACACCGCGCCAGGGCGTGAGGCGCAGTTCGCCGTCGCCGTCCGCGGCGGCGGTCGCGGTCAGCAGCCGCCACTGGGCCGCGGTCAGCCGGCCGAGCGGTGCCAGGACCGCCAGCGCGCGGCGACCGTCGGGCCCGTCGACCGGGCCGGGGGCGGTGGCATCGGCGTAGTGCGCGGCCGACCCTGGGACGGGGGCGGCCGGATGTTCCACGTGCTCCGCGGCGATGCCCGCGGCCCGCAGCGCACGCTGCACCTCCTGGGCGGTCAGCGGTCCTGCGGTGGGGAGCTCACGGACGCGCCAGGCGCCGCTGCCGCGCTCCGCGGCGGCGGCCAGGAAGACCTCGGCGGCCATCAGGGCCGCCCGCGGGGCGTCGTCCGCCGCGATCCGCAGTGCCGCCCGGTCGTCGCCGACCCGGAGCAGCGCTCCCCACCCGGACGCGGCGCCCGGCGCGTACCCGGCGGCCGGTGGGTCCTGTCGACCGGATTCTGCGAGCAAGGTCACATCGCCGCCCAGGCCGGCCACGTCGCCCCGACCGTCGTCGACGACGAACAGGAAGCGGCCCGAAAGTCCTGTCGCGGCATCGCTCGCACACAGCAGCGCGTCCAGGCTCCGGGCCCACAACCGCACGTCGGAGGGGGTGTGCCGGTCCAGTCCGGCCAGCGGCGAGGCCAGTACGTTGCGGATCCGCTCATGGCGTACGGACGGCAGCAGCCCGGCGTCGGCGAGGAGGTCGGCGAGGTGCCGGCCGCCGTCGTCGGGCAGGCCACGCAGTTCGACGTTGCCGCGGGAGGTGAGCGAGAGGTGCCCGTCGCCGAGGCGTTCCGCGGCGTCCGCCAGGGCGGTGGCCTGGCGGACCGTCAAGTCCCCTGCGGGGAGCCGCACTCGGGCCAGGTTCCCGTCGGCGGCGGAGTGCAGCCGCAGCGCTCCCGGGCAGGCGTCGCCGCGGTCCCGAACGGGTGGTTCGGCCCGGTCGGGGCGTGGTGCGGGGGAGGGCGGCATGGCGGCGAGCATACCTACGTCGGTTTCGCCCGGAACCGTGGCGAGGGGGGCGTGGAGGGCGGCTCCGAAAGGCCCGCTCCCGCGGTGCGGCCGCAGCCCTTACTATGCAGGTCGGCGGGTCGGCTGACCCGCCGGACGCCAGCGACGGCGCCAAGGGAGGAAGCCCGGTGAGAATCCGGCGCGGTCCCGCCACTGTGAACCCGGCCACCGCCGGGTGAGCCAGGAACTCCCGCCGTCCATACGACCACCCGGGGCGTGGACACCCCGAGGAAGGGCTGCGCCGTGATCCTGCTGCTGTCGACGTCCGACACCGATCTGCTCAGCGCCCGGGCGGCCACGGGTCCCGTGCCGTACCGGCTCGCCAACCCCGCCCGCCTCGACGTCGCCGAACTCCCCGGACTCCTCGAGGGCACCGACCTCGTCGTCGTCCGGCTGCTCGGCGGCATCCGCGCCTGGCAGGACGGCCTGGACGTGCTGCTGGCCGCGGGCCAGCACCGCCCGGTCGTCGTGCTCACCGGCGAACAGGCCCCCGACGCCCAGCTCATGGAGGCGTCCACGGTCCCGGTCGGCATCGCGGCCGAGGCGCACGCCTACCTCGCGCACGGCGGTCCGGCCAACCTCTCCCAGCTGGCCTGCTTCCTCAGCGACACCGTTCTGCTCAGCGGCCACGGCTTCGAGCCGCCCGCGGCCGCCCCGTCCTGGGGCCCGCTGGAGCGTCCGGCGTCGGAGGCGACCGGCCCGACCGTGGGGGTGCTCTACTACCGCGCCCATCACATGAGCGGCAACACCCGCTTCATCCACGACCTGTGCGACCAGGTCGAGCGGGCCGGCGGTCGCCCGCTGCCGCTGTACGTCGCCTCGCTGCGGGCCCCCGAGCCGGAGCTGATCGAGGAGCTGCGCGCCGCCGACGTCATCGTCACCACCGTGCTGGCCGCGGGCGGCACCAAGCCCGCCGAAGCCTCCGCGGGCGGCGACGACGAGTCCTGGGACGCCGGCGCGCTGACCGCCCTGGACGTGCCGATCCTGCAGGCGCTCTGCCTGACCGGCGCGCGCGCCGCCTGGGAGGAGAACGACGAGGGCCTCTCCCCGCTCGATGCCGCCTCGCAGATCGCCGTGCCGGAGTTCGACGGGCGCCTGATCACCGTGCCGTTCTCGTTCAAGGAGATCGACGAGGACGGGCTGCCGGTGTACGTCGCCGACGCCGAGCGGGCCGCCCGGGTCGCCGGGATCGCCGTCCGGCACGCCCGGCTGCGCCACATCCCGGCCGCCGAGAAGCGGCTGGCGCTGGTGCTGTCGGCGTACCCCACCAAGCACTCCCGGATCGGCAACGCGGTCGGTCTGGACACCCCGGCGAGCGCCGTCGCGCTGCTGCGCCGCCTGAAGGCCGAGGGCTACGACTTCGGTACCGAGCCGGTACCCGGCCTGGCGTCCGGCGACGGCGACGAGCTGATCTACGCCCTCATCGAGGCCGGCGGCCACGACCAGGAGTGGCTGACCGAGGAGCAGTTGGCCCGCAATCCGGTCCGCATCCCGGCCGCCGAATACCGCCGCTGGTACGGCACGCTGCCGCAGGAGCTGCGGGAGTCCGTGGAGGAGCACTGGGGCCCGCCGCCGGGCGAGATGTTCCTCGACCGCAGCCGCAACCCCGAGGGCGACATCGTGCTGGCCGCGCTGCGCCGCGGGAACCTGCTGATACTGATCCAGCCGCCGCGCGGCTTCGGCGAGAACCCGATCGCGATCTACCACGACCCCGATCTGCCGCCCTCGCACCACTACTTGGCGGCCTACCGCTGGATCGCCACCCCCACCGCCGACGGCGGGTTCGGCGCCGACGCCATGGTCCACCTCGGCAAGCACGGCAACCTGGAGTGGCTGCCCGGCAAGAACGCCGGCCTCTCCGCCGCCTGCGGTCCGGACGCGGCGCTCGGCGACCTGCCGCTCGTCTACCCGTTCCTGGTCAACGACCCGGGCGAGGGCACCCAGGCCAAGCGCCGGGTGCACGCCACGCTCGTCGACCACCTCGTGCCGCCGATGGCCCGCGCGGACTCCTACGGTGACATCGCCCGGCTTGAGCAACTGCTCGACGAGTACGCCGCGATCTCCTCGATGGACCCGGCCAAGCTGCCCGCGATCCGCGCGCAGATCTGGACTCTGATCCAGGCCGCCAAGCTCGACCACGACCTGGGCCTGGAGGCACGTCCGGACGACGACGGCTTCGACGACTTCCTGCTGCACGTCGACGGCTGGCTCTGCGAGGTGAAGGACGCGCAGATCCGCGACGGCCTGCACGTCCTGGGCGCCGCCCCGGTCGGCGAGGCCCGGGTCAACCTCGTGCTGGCGATCCTGCGCGCCCGGCAGATCTGGGGTGGCACCTCCGCGCTGCCCGGGCTGCGCGAGGCGCTGGGCCTGGACGAGTCGGCCGCGACCCGCACCGCCGCCGACGAAGCCGAGGCGGTCGCCCGCGGACTGGTCCAGGCCATGGAGGACGCGGAGTGGGACCCGGCCGCGGTGGCCCGGGTCGCCGAGGGGCACCCGACCGCGGTCGCGGACGTCCTCGACTTCGCCGCCCGGCAGGTCGTCCCGCGGCTGGCCGGCACCACGGCCGAGGTCGACCACGCGGTGCACGCCCTGAACGGCGGGTTCGTCCCGGCCGGCCCGTCCGGCTCGCCGCTGCGCGGCCTGGTCAACGTCCTGCCGACCGGCCGCAACTTCTACTCCGTGGACCCCAAGGCCGTCCCGTCGCGGCTGGCCTGGGAGACCGGGCAGGCGCTCGCCGACTCGCTGCTGACCCGCTACCGCGAGGACAACGGTGACTGGCCGGAGTCGGTCGGCCTGTCCCTGTGGGGCACCAGCGCGATGCGCACCTCCGGCGACGACGTGGCGGAGGCGCTCGCGCTGCTGGGTGTCCGCCCCGTCTGGGACGACGCCTCGCGCCGGGTGACCGGTCTGGAGGCCGTCGAACCCGACGAGCTGGGCCGCCCCCGGATCGACGTCACCCTGCGCATCAGCGGTTTCTTCCGGGACGCGTTCCCGCACGTCATCGGCCTGCTCGACGACGCGGTGCGGCTCGCCGCCGGCCTCGAGGAGCCCGCCGACCGCAACTTCGTCCGGGCCCACGCCCAGGCGGACCTCGCCGCACACGGCGACGAACGCCGGGCCACCACCCGGATCTTCGGCTCCCGTCCCGGCACGTACGGCGCGGGCCTGCTCCAGCTCATCGACTCCCGCGACTGGCGCACCGACGCCGACCTCGCCGAGGTCTACACCGTCTGGGGCGGCTACGCCTACGGGCGCGGGCTGGAGGGCCGTCCCGCCCGGGAGGAGATGGAGACGGCGTACAAGCGCATCGCGGTGGCCGCCAAGAACACCGACACCCGCGAGCACGACATCGCCGACTCCGACGACTACTTCCAGTACCACGGCGGAATGGTCGCCACCGTCAAGGCGCTCAAGGGCAAGGCGCCCGAGGCGTACATCGGCGACTCGACCCGCCCCGAGACGGTCCGCACCAGGACGCTGGTGGAGGAGACCTCCCGGGTCTTCCGGGCCCGGGTCGTCAACCCCCGCTGGATCGAGGCGATGCGCCGCCACGGCTACAAGGGCGCCTTCGAACTCGCCGCCACCGTGGACTACTTGTTCGGCTACGACGCCACGACCGGGGTCGTCGCCGACTGGATGTACGACAAGCTCGCCCAGACCTACGTCCTGGACCCGGAGAACCGCGCGTTCCTCCAGGAGGCGAACCCCTGGGCGCTGCACGGAATCGCCGAGCGCCTCCTGGAGGCCGAGTCCCGCGGCATGTGGGAGAAGCCGGACGCGGAGACGCTGGCGGCGCTGCGCGAGGCGTTCCTGGAGACCGAGGGCGAGCTGGAGGGCGAGGACTGACGGCTCGGGGGCGTGACGGAGGGGCGGTGTTTCACGTGAAACACCGCCCCGGCCTCCCTCCGCTCCGCGGAGGCCCTCCCCTCAACCCACCGGCCACGCAGGCCGCTTGGCGAAGTGCAGCCACGCGACCAGGGCCACCAGGACCGCGGTCGCCCCGCCCAGCACCATCACCACCGCGGGGGACGTGCGGTCCACCACCATCCCGCCGGCCAGCGCGCCGAGCGACAGCGTCGCCTGGAACGACGCGGTGAACAGCACCGAGGCCGCCTCGGGCGCCCCGGGCGCCGCCTTGGCGAACCAGGTCTGCGAGGCGACCGGCACCGCGCCGTACGCGACGCCCCAGACCACCAGCAGGGCCAGCGCACCGACCGGTTCCCGACCGAGGACCGGTAGCAGCAGCGTGGCCAGGGCCAGGAGCGCGGCCGCGGTCCCGAAGACGGTGCGCGGACGCCGGGCCACCACGGCACCGCCGGCGAAGTTCCCCACGACCCCGGCGACGCCGTAGACCAGCAGGAACAGCGTCACCGTCGCGGCGGTGGCCAGATGCGTGGTCCGTTCCAGGAACGGCGTCACGTAGGTGTACGCGCCGAAGTGCGCCAGCACGACCAGGAACGTCATCAGCAGCGCGAACCGGGTGTGCCCCCCGCGCAGCGTGGCGCGCAGCAACGCGGGGCTGGTGGCCCGCACCGCCGGCAGCGGCGGCAGCACCAGGGCGGTCAACACCCACACCCCCACCGCCAGTCCGCCGACCGCGGCGCAGGCGGTCCGCCAGCCGGCCAGATCGCCGAGGAAGGTTCCGGCGGGCACCCCGATCACCGAGCCCAGCGGCACCGCGGAGAAGATCACGGCGGTGGCCCGGCCCGCCGACGCCGCCGGTACCAGTCGCTCGGCGAGCCCGACCCCGATCGACCAGAACCCGCCGATGACCACGCCGACCAGGACCCGGGACAGCAGCACCAGCCAGTAGACCGGAGCGGCCGCGGCCGTGAAGTTCGCCAGGGCCAGCAGGGCGACGAGGCCACAGAGCATCAGCCGCCGGTCGAACCGGGCGGTCGCCACCGTCACCGTCGGCGCCGCGCAGGCGGCGAGGAACCCGGGAAGCGTCATCATCAGCCCCGCGGTGCCGTCGGAGACGCCGAAGTCCGCCCCGATCCGGGTCAGCAGGCCGATCGGCAGGATCTCGGTGGTGACGATGGTGAAGATGCCGAGGGTCACCGCCAGCACGGCGAGCCGGCCCTTGAGCGGCGCCCGACCGGCCGGCGCCGGGGGTGCCGGGCTCCCGGAGTCCGGTGCGGCCGTGGTCCGGTGCGGGCGTCGGGCGGGGGCGGTGCGGGAGCTGCCGGTGGTCGTCATGGTGTCCGTCCTGAGAGGCGACCGGTTGCGGTGCTGTCAGTCCAGCAGCCGCCGGCCCGACGGTCCGGCGTCTTTCCGACGTGGTGGTTGCGCCGCCGTGGACGCCGGCCGGTGGGCCTTCAGCCCTTGGCCGTCCCGGCGTGGATCTCCCCGTTGCCGGTGGTCAGATCGAGCCGGTAGCGGCCCGCCGGGTCGTTGCGCACCGCGATCCGCTTCGCGCCGTTGGAGGTCTGCGCGGACACCCGGAACGGGGCGTCCGGCACGGTCACCGACACCGCGCCGTTGGAGGTCTTCGCCCGGACGTCCTGCGGCTTCGTCGCGGTGAGCGTGACCTCGCCGTTGGAGGTCTCGGCCTTGATGCCGGTGCCCGCCAGGCCCTTTCCGGTGATCGCGCCGTCGGTGGTGCGGACGTCCACCGCGCCGGACACCCCGTCCAGGTCGATCGCGCCGTTGCTGGTGGTCACCCGCACCGCGGCCACCTTGGACAGGTTGAGCGCGCCGGTGGAGGTCCCGCCGGTCACCGGCACCGTGCCGGGCAGGTCGACCGTGTACGTCACCGAGCAGTGCTCGCCGCAGCCGCCGAGCACCAGGGTGCCGCCCTCGACCCGGTACGTCGGCCCCTGCGGCCGGTCGCCCCGGTAGGTGACCTTGCGGTGCACGCTGGCCGTGCTCCCGCCCGTGCCGCCGCGCACCGTCACGCCGCCGTCGGAGGTGTCCACCCGCACCGCCGTGATCTTCTGCGCCACCGTGGCGTCGTCGGAGAAGGTCTCGCCGACCACGAGGCCGCACGCGCCGAGCGCCAGTGCCCCGGCCGCGGCGAGTGCCGCGGCCCCGGTGAAGCGGACGTGCCTGCGCATGAAATCCCCCCGGAATCCGGTCCGTTCACGGCTCCGGGTCGGCCCGTCGCCTCTGTGGTCCGGGCCCGCGCCACGGCCTGCCGGCCGCCGGCACCGGGCCCACTGCCACCGACCCTAGGCACTTCCCGCCCGTTGGACCATGGGGCTGTCCCCCGGGCCACGGCGGGGGCAGACCTCCGGGTGCGACCGCCGGGCGCCGGTGCGACGCTGGGTGTGGGGGCTGTTCCGCTGCGGCATGAGGAGGCTTCCGGTGACCGGCACGGGCAAGGGTACGAACACGAAGGCGTGGCACGCGGAGATCGACATCGTCGAATCCGGCAGTGAGGTCCGGGCCGAGGCCCGGCTGCGCGGCAAGGACGGCGGGCAGCTCATCGGCGAGGGATCCGCCCGGTGCAACCCGGCGGACGAGAACGTCCCGTCCATCGGGGACGAGTTGGCGACGGCGCGGGCGCTGTCCGACCTGAGCCACCAGTTGCTCAGCCGCGCCGCGCACGACATCGAGGTGCACACCGCCCGCCCCGTCGAGCGACTGCACGCCTGACGGGTCCCGTGCGCCCGGCCCCGGGCGGACCGGTCGCGGTCCGCCCGCGCACCCGTGCGCGAAGCCGTTCCCGCGGCGGCCGGTCCCCCGGGTGCCGGGCGTCGGTCGTCCCCGTCGTCAGCTGTCCTTCGCGGAGAAGTTCGCGCCGACGGTGAGCGTCACCGCCCCCGGTGCCGCCTGCGCCGACTCCGCGATGGTGGTGCCGGGCAGCCGCGAGGCGAGCACCTGGGCCTGGGTCTTCATGCCGGGCGGGTAGCTGATGGTGGACTTGTCGGTGCGCTCGCCGTTGTCGGTGAAGACGACGGTGAAGCCGAGCTGGCGCAGCTTCTGGGCGGCGTCCCCGGCGAGGCCCGTGGTGGCCGTGCCGTTGAGCACCCGTACCCGGACCGAGCGCGCCGTCACCGGGTTCTTCTCGGCCTCGGCGAACTTCTTCTTCCCGGCGGCGCCGACCTCCCGGTCGTGGGCGAGGTCCGCGAACAACTCGCCGGCCTGCGGGTACTGCCAGATGACGTTGGCCTTGTCGGTGGGGACGTCCGCCTCGCGCGGATAGGTGGGGACGGTGAGGAAGGTGAGGCGGTCGGTGGGGATGTCCTTGACTGTGGCGGCGAGGTCGTACAGCGGCTTGATCCCGGCCAGGTCCTTGTCGGTGGTGAGGGACTTGGTGGCGGAGTCCAGGAAGCCGTAGAGGTCGGTCGGGCTGGTCAGCTTGGACTGCGCCTTGGCCGCGATCGCCTTCATGAACTCCTGCTGGCGGCCGATCCGGCCGAGGTCGGAGCCGTCGCCGACGCTGTAGCGGGTGCGGACGTAGCCGAGCGCCTTCTCGTCGGTGACGTTCTGGCAGCCGGCCTCCATGTCGAGGTGGGCCTTCTTGTCGTGGATGGCCTGCTTGGGGCAGACCTCGATGCCGCCCAGCGCGTTGACCATGCCCTTGAAGCCCTGGAAGTCGACCGAGACGAAGTGGTCGATGCGCAGGCCGGTGTTCTTCTCGACGGTCTTGATGCTGCACGCCGCGGCCTTTTTGACGTCGCCGCTGAGCCCGCCGAGGGTGTACGCCTCGTTGATCTTGAAGTGGTGCGGGGAGGACTGCGAACCGCCGCCCTTGTCGCACGCCGGGATCTCCACCCAGGAGTCGCGCGGGAAGGACACCGCGGTGGCCCACTTATGGTCGGCGGAGATGTGCAGCACCATCAGGGTGTCCGACTGCATGGTGGTCAGCCCGCTGCCGTACTTCCCGCCGGTGCCCGCCCGGCTGTCGGAGCCGACGACCAGGATGTTCTTGGAGCCGGGGCTGAGGTTGACCGGCCGGTCGCCGCCCAGCTCGCTGTTCACGTCCGCGCCGTGGATGTTGCCGTCCAGGTGCTGGTACACCCACACGCCGACCCCGGCCGTGCCGAGCAGGAGCACCCCGAGCACCCCGCCGGTCCACGCCACGATCCGGCCGCGCCGGGTCATCTTGGTCTTCCCGCCCTTGCGGGAGCCGCCGCCGGCCCGTCGTCCGGAGCCGGTCCGCCGCCGTTCGGCGCGGCCGCCGCCCGCGCCGTGGTCGCCGTCGTCCGCCGCCGAACCCCGGCCGCTCCCGTTGCCCCGCCGGGCCCCCTGCCTGTGCGTCGTCCTGTCATGCACGCCGATGGCCCTTCTGGTCCTTCTGGAGCTGGTCTTGCCGAGTGCGCAGGTGTGCGGACGCGGGGGTGGGCGCGCCGTCGGTGACGGGTGGCGGTGCCGGCCGGGGGCCTCGGGGCGGTGGCCCGAACCGGTGCGTCAGATGCCCTCGGTGGGCAGCAACCGCACGGATTCCGGGTCGTAGCGGAGCCATTGGGGACGGTTGCCGTGCGGCACGGTGCGCAGCAGGCACCACGTCTCGCCCGCCCCGTCCGTCCACCAGGCGCTGATCCGGCCCAATTCCCAGGCGCCGTCGGGGTATTGGACCTCGACCGGTTGATAGACCCATCGCACTTCCGCCTCTGGAGGCGGGCTGTCCCAGGTCAGGGGTCCGCACCTCGTCGCCATCTCCCCCTCCGGCAGCGCCCGTTGCGCATGTCAGCCGCAACCCTACCGGCAACTTCTACAACGCTGTAGAAGTCGGTTGGTGTGCTCCGGGTCACAAAGGGGTGTCCGTCGCGTGGCGTGCTGGAGAGTCCGGCATCAGTGTGCACTCACCACGGCGTTGCTGCCTTCAGAACGAGGAACAGAGCTACCGACGCGTTCAGCGCGGACAGTGCGGACGCCGCCGTGCCGGCCGCGGCGACCAGCGCGGCCAGCCCCGCCGGGGTCAGCGCCGGCGGCCAGGTGCGGGCCGAGGGCACCGGGCCGAGCAGCGCCGCCACCCGCCGCGGCACCGGCCCGGGTTCGGGCGCGGCGAACTGCACCGCCACCGGGTACGGCGCGGGCCGCGAGATCAGCGCGGCCTTCCCCACCGCGCGGGCGGTCAGCCGCCGGTCGCCGACCGCCCGGGCCGCCTCCTCGTCCGCCCAGCGCTCGGCGCTGAACGCGACCGCTGAACGCAGCGGCAGCAGCAGCGGGTTGACGCACCCGGCCAGTCGGACGGCGAGCAGGTAGCGGTGGTGGCGGCAGTTCAGGTGCGCCCGCTCGTGGGCGAAGAGGGCGCACCGCTCGTCCTCGTCCAAACTCCGCAGCATGCCCCGGGACACCGCGATCCGGCCGGCCCGGGCCGGCCGCCCCGGTCGTGCGGGGGTGCCGGGCACGGCGTAGGCGTACGGATCGTCGTCCGGCAGCACCGCGGGATCGGTGCCGACCGGCAGGACGTCGAGCGCGCGGTGGGCCCGGAGCCGGATGCGGAGGTCCCGGCGCAGGGCGGCGCCGCACACGGTGAGGGCGGCGGCCAACGCGAAGATCGCCGCGATGCCGGCCACCTCGGCGAACGGCACCGCGGCCCGCACCTCCGGGTCCGACCAGCCGTCCGGCAGCGGGTTGCCGGGCAGTTGGGCGGTCCCGACGACCACCAGGAGGCCCAGGCAGAGCGTGCTGCACACCCCGAGGACCACGGCCAGCAGGGTCAGCAGCCGCGTGGTCACCCGCGGGTGCAGGTGCTGCTCCGCGAGCCGGGCGATCGGCAGCGCGGTCAGCGGCAGGACGAGCGGCAGGAAGACGAAGACGCCCACCGGTCACCCTCCACGGGCTTCGTCCGAGCGGCCCGCGCGGCCCGGCCCCGGGGCGGGACCGGGAGCCCGGCCGTCGTCCTCGGCGCGGGCCAGGAGGCTGCGCAGCACCTCCTCGTCGTGCGCCGAGAGCGCCGAGACGAAGCTGGTCAGCACGGCGTCCCGGTCCGGTTCGCCGTCCAGGACGCGGCGCATCCGCAGCGCGGCGAGTCCGGCCTCGTCGGCCGCGGGGGTCCACAGGTAGGCCCGGCCGGACCGTTCGCGGGTGACCGCCCCCTTGGCGTGCAGCCGGGACAGGATCGTCATCACGGTCGTGTAGGCGAGGTCGTCGCCGAGCCGCTCCTGGACCCAGGCGGCGGTGGCCGGTCCGGGCGCGTGGTGCAGCGCGGCCAGCACCTGCGCCTCCAACTGGCCCTGTCCGCGCCGGGCCCGGTCCCGTCCGTTGCCGCCGAGGGCCTTGCCGAAGGGTGTTCCGCCCATGTCGTCGCCTCCCGTCGCGCCGGGCGTCCCGCGGGCTGGGACGCCGGGGCATTTTACGGCGGCCGAGGCCCCGCCATCCGGCCCGTCCAAGGGTTCGCACCCGCGGGCGTCGCTCCCGGCCGCGCTTACTTCTACACTCCTGTAGTTTTTCCGCCAGGTCCTAGTTCACAACCGGGAACCGGTCACGGCAACCGGCACCGGCCACCACCTGGAGGGAAGCCATGGGAGTCTCGCTCGCCAAGGGCGGCAACGTCTCGCTGTCGAAGGAAGCACCCGGCCTGACCGCGGTCTCGGTCGGTCTCGGCTGGGACGTGCGGACGACCACCGGCGCCGACTACGACCTCGACGCCAGCGCGCTGCTCTGCACCGACGCCGGGAAGGTCGTCTCCGACCGGCACTTCGTCTTCTACAACAACCTCACCAGCCCGGACGGCTCGGTGCAGCACACCGGCGACAACCTCACCGGTGCCGGCGACGGCGACGACGAGACCCTCAACGTCGCGCTGGACGGCGTGCCGGCCGAGGTCACGAAGATCGTCTTCCCGGTCTCGATCCACGACGCCGAGGGCCGCGGCCAGAACTTCGGCCAGGTGCGCAACGCCTACATCCGCGTCGTCAACCAGCAGGGCGGCGCCGAACTGGCCCGCTACGACCTGACCGAGGACGCCTCGACCGAGACCGCGATGGTCTTCGGCGAGCTCTACCGGCACGGCGCGGAGTGGAAGTTCCGCGCGGTGGGCCAGGGTTACGCGTCCGGGCTGGCGGGGATCGCGGCGGACTTCGGCGTCAACGTCTGAGCCGGGCGCACCGGCCCCACGGCGCGGACGAGGTCCGTCGCACGGCACGGGAGCGGGGCGCCCCGGCCCCCGCTCCCGGCGTGGTCAGACGTCGAACTCGGCCGGGGGGATCCCCAGCGCGAAGCACACCTCGCGCACGACCGCGCGCTCGGTCGGGTCGAAGTCGCCGTCGGCACCGCCGATGACGATGCCGATCTGGACCACCGCCCGCGCCTCCACCGGCTTCTTCTTCACCTTCCCTATCTCCTGCATCAGCGCGACCTTGCCGAAGTCGAAGTCGGCGGCGAGCTTGTCCAGGCAGCCCTCGAAGCGCAGCCGCAGGTCCTCGGCGGGGAAGTTCTGCAGCGCCTCGTTGGTGGCGATCAGCTGCGCCACCCGTCGGCGCTCCGACGGGTCGACGACCCCGTCCGCGGCGGCCACCAGGGCGCACATCGCCATGCTGGCGTCGCGGAAGGCGCCGCTCTTGAGGTCGTTCTTCTTGGCGACGAGCTGGCTCTGCATCGTCTGCGCGGACTCTCGGATCCGGTCCCAGAGCGCCATGTGAATCTCCTCGGCTGGTCGTGACGCGAGCATGCGGAGGGCGGGCCCTGGGCATGCTTCACGCATGCGTTTGGTCATGCGTAAGTAAAATCTACAGCCCTGTAGAAGGTGTGCGGATGCCACCCCCGGTCGTCATGGCCATTTTTGGTGCGATATGCCCCCACTGTGCGGAGTACGGTGGAGAAACCAGTGCAAAGCGAAGAGTTTCCAACGATGTCCGGGATGCTCGCGTCGTGAGCGCCCGGGACCCTGCGGGTGAGCGCCATGCAGACCTTCTTGTCCGTGCTCGTGCTGCTGGCCCTGATCGCGTTGGGCGTGCTGTTCCTGATCCGGGTCAACGCCCAGACGGTCGGTCGGCCCACCCCGCACCGGTACGCGCACCTGAAGGAATCGTTCCAGCAGCGGCTGCACAAGCACCCGCACGGCGCCGGCCCCGGGGCGCACCCGACGGGCCCGCCGCC
>LIQL01000900.1 GCA_001418405.1 Streptomyces diastatochromogenes
GAGGGGTCCGGGCCGGTGGCGGAGCACCGGGCGTACGGGCCGGGGACGGCGACCGCGACGCCGGCGGGGGCGCGGTGCACGCCGGGGACGGCGGCCCAGAGCCTGCGTCCGTCGCCGGCCGACGGACCGGCGGTGGAACGGATCAAGAAGAAGGGGCAGTTGGTCGTCGGGGTGGACCAGAACACCTACCGGTGGGGGTACCGGGACCGGGACACGAACCAGTTGGAGGGGTTCGACATCGATCTGGCGCGGGCGATCGCCAAGGACATCCTCGGGCCGGACGCCAAGGTGGTGTTCCAGGCGGTGCCGACCAACCAGCGGATCCCCGCGGTGCAGCAGCGCACGGTGGACCTGGTGGTGCGGACGATGACGATCAATTGTGCGCGCAAGGAGCAGGTGGCGTTCTCGACGGCGTACTTCCAGGCGGGGCAGCAGGTGCTGGCGCCGAAGGCGTCGTCGATCACGGCGTTCGACGATTCGCTGCGGGGTCAGCGGGTGTGCACGGCGGACGGTTCGACGGGGGAGGCGGAGTTGCGTCAGCACCCGCACGGTGCGCGGGTGCTGACGGCGCCGAACCAGTTGGACTGCCTGGTGCGGTTGCAGTTGGGCGAGGCGGACGCGGTGGTCACCGACAGTGCGTTGGCTGCGGCGCAGGCGGCGCAGGACCCGACGGTGGAGCTGAAGGGCAAGCCGTTCACGGACGAGTCGTACGGCGTGGCGATGAACAAGGACGATCCGGATCTGGTGCGGCGGGTCAACAAGGTCCTGGACGACTACCGCAGCGGGGGCGACGACAGTTCGTGGATGCGGGCGTACCGCAAGTGGCTTCAGGCCGATCTGCCGGGCATATCGGGGCCGCCGGCGCCGGAGTACGGCGACTGAGCGTGACCCGGCCGTGGTCGGGGGCCCCACGGAGCGTCCGATGGGGTCACTATGGAGGGACGGGAGCGGGGGGAAGGGGAGCGAAGGGCCGGCGAGCGAGCCGGGCGCACCAACCGCCGTGCACGGTACGCGTATTGGAGAGGTGATCGATGGGGGTCCCTGGTCCCTTCCCCGGTTCGGCGGGGCGGCCCGACGCCCCGGTGCTGGACCGGGAGGAGGCGGACCGTGCGCTGGCGCGGCTCGGCGCCGAGTACGAGGCGATCGAGACCTCGCTTTCGGCGTTGCAGGACCACGCCGGCCGTCGGCTCCTGGAGGGCGCCGACCTGTCGGGCGTCACCAAGGAGCGGTGGGCGCAGACGGAGCGGTCCCTGGCGGTGCTGTGGTCGCTGTTCGACGCGTACACGGAGGTGTTGTCGGCCGCCCGGGAGGTGCGGGCGCGGCGGCGTTGGCCGTCCGCGGCGGATCTGGCGGAGCTGTCGGAGGTGCTGGGTCGCGGTGCGGCACCGGTCGCGGTGGGGGACGGTGCCGGCGGGGCCGGGGCGCGGATCGGGTTGGCGGAGCTGGTGGACCGGTTGACCGGGCTGTATGCGCGGTCGTTGGACGTCATCGTGGCGGCGGACGCGGTGTGGTCGGCGTTGCCGGCGCGGATAGACCTGTTGGCCGAGGAGTTGCGGCGGACGCGGTCGTTGGCGCATTCGGTGGGGGTGCGGCCCGGGGAGCATCCGGCGGGCGACGACCTGGAGCGGATCACGCAGGAGCTGGCGCGGTTGCGGTCCCAGGTGATCGCGGATCCGTTGGCGTTCTGGGTGTCGTCGGGGGCGGGGAGCGCGGCGCCGGGCGGTGGTCGGCCGGACACGGTGCGGTACGACCGGGCGGCGCGGGCGTTGGAGGACATCCGGCGTGAGGTGGCGGCGGTGCTGGACGTGCGGCAGGACGCGGAGCGGCGGTTGATGCTGCTGCGTGACGTGCTGTCGCGGGCGGACCGGACGTTGACCGAGGCGCGGCAGGCGCGCGGTGAGGTGCTGGCGAAGATCGCCGCGTCGGAGGTGCCGGCGGTGAGTGGTCCGTCGACGGTGCTGCACGAGCAGTTGGCAGCGGCCGCGGAGTACCGGCGCCGGTCGCAGTGGCATCGGTTGTCGCCGCTGTTGGACAGTTTGGAGGAGCGGGCAGAGGAGGAACTCCAGCGGGCTCGGGCGTCGTTGACGGCGGTGACGGCGCCGTTGGCGGTGCGGGCCGAGTTGCGGGGCCGGCTCGACGCGTATCGGGCGCGGGTGGTGCGGCACGGGGTGGCGGCGGATCCGTTGCTGGTGGAGCGGTACGACCTGGCGCGCCGGATGTTGTGGAGTGCGCCGTGCGATCTGCGGGCGGCGGAGCAGGCGGTGTGGCGTTACCAGGAGGCGGCGGCGGAAGCGATGGTTCCGCAGGCCGGCGACGGCAGGGGGGAGCCGTGACGGAACGGGACGGGGGGCGGTGCCAGCGCCGGGAGTGCGCGGGGCACTACGAGGACGTCGGCGGCGGGGAACTGTACTGCGAGGTGTGCGGGCTGGCGCCGGTGGTGTCCCCCGAGGGGCTGCTGTCGGCGACCGCGACGGTGCTGACGGAGCGGATGGACCTCGGGGACGCGACGGTCGCCGACAGCAGCCCCT
>LIQL01000901.1 GCA_001418405.1 Streptomyces diastatochromogenes
GTGTCGGGGCGGGCGGGGTCGTCAGACGGCGACGCCCAGTCTGTGGGCGATCTGGGAGAGGCGTTCGTCGCTGCGTTTGTGTTGGGAGACCAGGACGCGGGTCAGTTCCAGGCTGGTGGGATGGACGGCCATCATCTCCGGGGCGACCGCCCATGCCTTCTCCAGGCTTTCCAGAGTGCTGTCGCGGTCCCCCAGGGCGAGCTGGGAGCGTCCGATGTTCATGTGCAGTGGGGAGACGCGCGTGGCCGGCAGCGTCACCCCGGCTCGGAGCAGATCCTCGGCCGTCTGTAGTGCGGTGTGGTGCTGTTCGAGGTCGGAAGCCGTGCTGATGACGTGGGTGGCGGTGTTCTCGGGCCCGAAGTGGATGCCGTGTCCGACACCGTCCGTCCCGAACTCCGCGGAGGCGCGCCAGGCGGCTTCGATGTGCCGGTGAGTGGTCTGCTTGTCCTTGAGGCGGCCGGCGAGGGTCAGGCCGCGCAGGTGCAGGATTCCGAGCCCGAAGGCCCGCTCGCGCCCGCTGAGCGTCGTTTCGGCTTGCACGATGGCCCGGTCGACGACGGCCAGGCCGCCCTCGAAATCCCCGCAGTTGAGGAAGGTGCCCGCGTCATCGCGGGCCGCCACCACAGCGGCGATCGGATCTGCTCGCCCGGCGGCCATACGTTGCTTCAGCGTCGCGAGTTCGGCCAGGTGCATCCACCGGTGACGCGCGGCCAGCCAGTAGACGATGCTGTACACGTCGGCGACCAGGCCCCAGGCGCGCGGGGTGCCCGTGAGGTGGGCGTTGTTGGTCGCCGAGGTGAGGACCGTAGGAAGCCGTTGGAGAACGTCGGACATCTCGGTGTTCCAACGGTGGACGTTCAGCGCGTCGACGTGCTGGTGCAGGAGCTCGGGGCGATCCGGTGGTTCACCGGGGATATCGAACCTGCGAATGGCGTGGTTCAACTCGTTGAGGTTCTTTTCCGGAGCGCTTCCCAGCAGTTCGTCGAGGGTGAGTTCCATGGCGCGCGCCAGCGCGGCTGCGATGCCTTGGGTGAGCGCCCGGTCGCCCCCTTCGACCTTGCTGAGAAGGGAGACCGAAACCCCGGCCCGGCGGGCCAGGGCCACCTGGCTGAGTCCGCGTTCCCTGCGTCGTTTGGCCACGTTGCTTCCGGGGCCGGGGACCTGTTGTTTCGCGCCCATGTCCTTCGCCTTACCCGCTCGGTCGGCTGCTCACCTCCCCAGGGTGACAAAGACCCGTTCGGTCCGCTCGGCGACTGTGCAAACGGTGTGCAAGCGATCTGCCCGAGTGGGCCGTTGACTGTTGATGACAGGCCCCCGCGACCGCGGTGAACGGTCCGGGGCATGGCTCACCTGACGGAAGCAGGTCAACATGCCGCACCGTATCGCCCGCATCTTCGAGCCGCTGTTGCGGCAGTTAGCGCCCGCCTCGGGTCGGCGCGGGGCGGAGGTGGGCGGGCAGTGAGCGGGAGGGGAGAGCCTCGGCTGTTGCCGTGGGTGTCGCCGGAGGGGAAGACGTGCTTCCTTCTGGGGGACGGAAAGGGGTTCGTGTCCCGGATGGCGGACCGGGTGGAGGCCGTTCAGTTGGAGATGGCGGACGGGCTGGTGGCGCACGCGGACGGGATGCTCGGTGAGGCGAGGCTTTCGGAGGGGGAACTGCGTTTCCTGGCGCGGAATTTGACGCGGGCGTTGCGTGATGTCCGTCGGGTGGCGGTGAGTCGTGGTGCGCGGCTGGGTGGGGCGGGGGACGCGTCCGGTTAGCGGCTCCCCCGATCGGGGCCGGCGGGCGTGGTTCGTCGGCCCGGTCCGTCCTGCGGGG
>LIQL01000902.1:0-469 GCA_001418405.1 Streptomyces diastatochromogenes
TGAGCACGCCGAGCACCAGCGACCGCCACCACCACGCCCCGCGCGGCAGCCGCCGCCCCACCGCCAGCAGCAGCAGACCGGCGGGCAGCGCCCGGATCGCCGCCCCGTACAGCGGATGGCCGTCGGGCAGGAACTCGTGCGTCACGTAGTAGTTGGCTCCCCAGGCCACCGGCGCAACGGCCGTGACCACGCCCCACCGCAAATTACCTTCCATGGAAGCCAAAATACCTTCCCTGGAAGCTATACGCTCCCCCCATGTCCGAAATCCCGCCAACCGCCCCCGACCACATCTCCCGCATCCAGGCCGAATGGGCCCGCGAACGCCCCGACCTCGACGTCCGCCCGCAAGGCGTCATCGGCCGCCTGCACCGCCTCGGCACACTCCTCACCGACCGGCTCTGCCTCGTCTACCGCCGATACGGGCTCAGCGAGGGCGAGTTCGACGTCCTGGCCGCCCTGCGCCGCGCCG
>LIQL01000902.1:480-2450 GCA_001418405.1 Streptomyces diastatochromogenes
ACGCGACGGCCTGGTCACCCGCCGCCGCTCCACCGCCGACGGCCGCGGCCGCGTGGTCGCCCTGACCGACGCCGGCCGCGACCTCTTCGACCGGGCCTTCACCGACCACATGCACAACGAGCGCACCCTCCTCGACGCCCTCACCCCCGAAGAGGCCGCCCACCTGGAAGCCCTCCTCACCACCTGGCTGAGCCGCGTCGAACCCCCGCGCCAGTAAGCCGCGCCCGCCACCCGCCAACCAGGTGATTCCCCCCACGGCACCCGCGCCACCTCCGCAGAATCGAACGGGTGAGCGGTACCCTTGCCCCGTGGCTGACAAGCAGAAGACCTACGACTTCCCCCAGGACCTACGGGAAGCACAGCTGGAGCTGCATCAGGTCCAGTCCGCCCTCGCGGACCTCTACAAGGGCCTGCCGTGGTCGATCGCCCCCCTCCCCGGCTGGACGCACACCAAGGAGAACGGCCACTTCCACGAGACCGCCCGCCAGGACTCACCGGGCTGGTCCGACGACGAGCAGGCCCAGGTCGCCGAGTTGCGCACCCGCCAACTCGCCCTCGCCGAAAGCGTCGTCACCCACGCCTTCTGGTCCACCTGCGACGACACCCCCGCCGCCCGCTCCGCCCTCAAACACCTCCACGCCCAGGAGGAAGACGCCGAAGAACGCCAGGCCCTCGGCGAATAGCCCCACCCGCCACCCCGGGAACGCCGAAGACCCCCGACCACTCTTCCCAGGTCAGGGGCCTTCTTCCGTGCGGAGGCTGTGGGATTTGAACCCACGGTGGCGTTGCCGCCACGACAGTTTTCAAGACTGTTCCCTTAGGCCGCTCGGGCAAGCCTCCCCGCGGCACCGCGCGTGCGGTGTCGCGGGGATCAGACTAGCGCGTCACTTGTCGCCCGTGCGCTGTCCCAAGGTGACTTGGGTGGTGTGCTCCTTGCCGCTGCGCTTGTACGTGAGGGTGACGCGGTCGCCGGGCCTGTGCTGCCAGATCTCGCTGATGAGGGTCGGACCGCTGTCGATGACGGTGTCGTCGAGCTTGGTGATGGTGTCGCCGGGCTTGAGGCCCGCCTTGTCGGCCGGGCCACCCGGGGTGACCGGCTCGCTGCCGTTGTTGCCGGTCTGGGCGATGGTCGCGCCGTCGCCGGACTCCCGCATGCCGACCTGGACGCCTATCTGCGGGTAGACCGGCTGCCCGGTCCTGATCAGGTCGTCCGCCACCCGCTTGGCCTGGTCGATCGGGATCGCGAAGCCCAGGCCGATGCTGCCGGACTGGCCGGATTCGCCGCCCATCCCGCCGCCGTTCCCGGCGGACTGGATCGCGGAGTTGATGCCGATGACGTTGCCGCCGGCGTCCAGCAGCGGGCCGCCGGAGTTGCCCGGGTTTATCGACGCGTCGGTCTGGAGGGCGCTCATGTAGGAGGCGCTGCTGCCGCCACCGTCGCTGGAGGCCACCGGACGGTCCTTGGCGCTGATGATGCCGGTGGTGACCGTGCCGGACAGGCCGAAGGGCGCGCCGATCGCGATCGTGGCGTCGCCGACCTGGACGTTGGCGGACTTGCCGAGCGGGAGCGGGTTGAGCGTGGCGCCGGAGGCGTTCTTGAGCTTGATGACGGCGACGTCGTAGCCCTGGGCGTGGCCGATGACCTCGGCGTCGTACTTCTTGCCGTTGGAGAACGTCGCGGTGAGCCGGCCGCCGTCGGCCGCGCTGGCGACCACGTGGTTGTTGGTGAGGATGTGGCCCTGCTTGTCGTAGACGAAGCCGGTGCCGGTGCCGCCGTCGCCGCTCGCGCCCTGGGCCTCGATGGTGACGACGCTGGGCAGCGCCCGCTGCGCTATCCCGGAGACGGAGGTGGGCTTGCGGTTCAGCGCCTCGGGGTCGCCGGAGGCGGAGACCGTCGTCGAGCCGGTGTCGTTGCGGCCCGCGGCCCAGTAGCCGATGCCGCCGCCGACGCCGCCCGCGACCAGCGCGGC
>LIQL01000903.1 GCA_001418405.1 Streptomyces diastatochromogenes
GGTCTCGTAGCGGGGCGAGGGGGGTCGGCCGCCGCGTCCGGCGCGCGGGGGCGCAGGGAGTTGGCGGATCCAGCCGTGTTCTTCCAGCAGCGTCAGAACGGGGTCGAGGTCGCTGATGGCGGGGAAGTCGGCCCGCGGCAGGGTCCGGAACAGCTCGCGCTTGGTGAACTGTTCGGGGCGGCTGGTGCCGAGCTTGGTCAGGACGGTGAGGGCCGCGTCGTGGGCGGGGTCGGCGCTCATGACGGTGAAGACGTCGAGGGCGTGGGCGGTGAAGTAGTCGCCGAGTTCGGTGGCGGCGGCCATGGTGGCGGCCTCGATGGGCCGGTGCCATCCGTCCTCGGGGTGAGCGGCCAGGTGCAGGAGTCCGGCGATGCGGGCGACGGCCCCGTCGCGCTTGGATGCCCACTTCACGATGGGCCGGAGGGGGCCGTCCGGGCCGATGCGGGACTCGGTGACCTTCTGGAAGGCCAGCAGTACCGCGTCTGCATCCGGGGTGAGTTGGAGCAGAGCGGGGTCAGTCCAGCCCGCGAGGGCGAGGGTGAGGCCGCCGATGTGCTTGGCGTAGGTGGCGGCGACCTCGTCGTCGAGGAGGTCGGGGGTGAGGTTGCGGTGGCCGACCAGGGAGAGGGGCTTGGAGTACAGGAACCGGGCGAGAAGGCCGCGGCCGTCGGCTCCGTCGATGCGGTTGAGGGCTTCGAGGACTTCCGGCTGGACTGCCAGGCCGATGGTGACGGCCGGGGCGTCGATGTGCTGGGCTTCGCGGCCTTGCCGATTGACGCGGATCATGTCGCCGGCGTGGCCCTTGAGGAACATGCCCATGTTCGGCTTGCCGGTGTAGCGGCCGGCGATGATGTCGAACAGCTCGCCCTCGGCACTCAAGCAGGAGATCCGGCCGCCCTGTTGGTCGAGCAGCGTGCCCACATTCTCCGGGGTCACGTCATCGGCCACGAGCTGCGGCACCGCGGGCACGCTCATCTCCTCCGCGGTTTGTGCCAGGGAGATGGCGTCGGCGGTGAGTTCGTCGCGCTGCTCGGGGTCCGCGTTCGTGGCCCGGGCCGCGGCCTTGTCGGCTGCGGCCTTCGCCAGTCGCTGCGTGGTCTCGGCTTCGGCCCGTACGGGGCCGGAGAGTTCGATCAGGGCTTTCTCGGCGGCGAGGAGGGGGCGGACCATCAGGTCGAACACCGCGCTTTTGCGGTTGCCGGGGTCCAGAGCGACGGCGGTGTAGAGGTTGACGGGCTCGCGCCAGTGGCCGCGCACGCAGACCTTCACCCGGCCGCCGGCGGCGGTGGCGAGGACGGCCAGGGCCAGGGACCCGGCCAGGTCGGCGGGGGTCTGCGTCTCCTCGGCGACTCCGCGGACCATGGCGGCCAGCCATCCGGGCAGGGCATTGATGGGGAAGTCGGGGAGTGCGGGGCGGGCTTTGAGCGGGTCGGGTTCGTCCCAGGC
>LIQL01000904.1 GCA_001418405.1 Streptomyces diastatochromogenes
CCCCGCAGCCGGTCGCCCCGCCCCGGACGCGCCTGAGCCCCTCCCGTGCGACGGGAGGGGCTCAGGCGGCGTGGCACGGCACCACCGGGGTGCCGGAGAGCGGCGTGCGTCAGACCTTGACCGGCTCCGGTGCGTCCTTGACCAGCAGCGGCGTGACCTCGCGGACCACCTTGCGCTCCACGAAGAACGCGGCGGTCGGGATCGTGCCGGAGATCAGCACCCACAGCAGCTTGGCGAACGGCCAGCGCGCCTTGGAACCCAGGTCGAAGGCGAAGACCAGGTAGATGATGTAGAGGACGCCGTGGATCTGGGCGACGACCAGCGTCAGGTCCTTCCCCATCCCGAAGCCGTACTTGAACACCATGCAGGCGCAGAGCACGAGCAGCATCACGGCGGTGATGTAGGCCATCGCCCGGTATCGGGTCAGCACGCTGGATTTCATGGATACGAGCGTAACCGTCCGGAAATCCCCCGCGGACACGGGGACCACGCAAGCGCCGGCAGCGCGTGAGGACGCTTCGCGGACCGGCCCGGCGGACGCGGGGAACCAGGGCAGTGACCTGCACAAACCCCGTTCCGCGGCCTCAGTCGTCGGTGAAGTCCGCCGCCGCCACCCGCAGCGGGCGCAGCAGCGCGAAGATCTCGGCGCACTCCTCGGCGTCGTACGCCCCGAGCCCGAAGTCCATCGCCATCAGGTCGCGGGTGGCCGCGTCGCACACCTCGCGTCCCTTCTCCGTGATGGACGCCAGGGTGCCCCGGCCGTCGTTCGGGTTGGGCCGCTTGGCCACCAGCCCGGACTTCACCAGCCGGTCCACGGTGTTCGTCACCGAGGTGGGGTGCACCATCAGGCGCTCGCCGATCTTCGACATCGGCAGCTCGCCCGCCTTGGAGAAGGTCAGCAGCACCAGCGCCTCGTAGCGGGCGAAGGTCAGCCCGTACGGCTTGACCACCGCGTCCACCTCGGACAGCAGGATCTGCTGGGCCCGCATGATCGAGGTGATCGCGGCCATGGCGGGCACGGAGCCCCATCGCTGCTTCCACAGCTCGTCGGCGCGCGCGATGGGGTCAAAGGCAAGGCTGAGCGGCTTCGGCACGCTTCCGACCCTACCCGGCGGTCATATGTTGGTCAGCCCCGTCTCAACTTTCGGTCTGGTGAAGCGGTCCGCGGCCGCCCCGCGCCACCCCCGCCGCCCGCGCCCCGGACCGCCGGACCTCGGCGACCACCGCCGGGACGACGACCGCCCCGACCGCCCCCGCGGCCGACATCGCCACCGGCAGCGGGACGTACTCCGCGGCAACTCCGGCCAGCCCCATCGCCAGCCCCATGATCGTCATGCGGCCCGCCTGCATCACCGTCATCGCCTGCCCCAACAGCTCCTCGGGGACGGCGGCGACGAACCACCGGTCCACGCCGAAGTTGTAGGCGATGCCGGTGCCGGTCAGGACCAGCAGCGCCATGGCCCACCCCCAGGACGGCCGGGCCGCGAACCCCAGGGACGGCAGCACCGCGAACACCCCCAGAGGGAACGTCAGCCGGGTCCGGGCGCGCGGCCCGAGGAACGTCCCCACCAGGGTTTCCGCGACCACCGCCCCGACCGGCATCCCGCACAGCAGCAGCCCCTGCCCGGTCGGCCCGACCCCCAGCAGGCCCCCGTAGGGCACGAGCAGCGCCTCGGGGACGACCACGAAGGCCGGCGGCACCCAGGTGAGCAGCAGCAGCGCCCGGATCCGCCGGTCGGCCAGCAGCCGCCGGGTGCCGGCCAACGAGGCGCCCACCAGCGCGCCGGGCGTCCGCCCCCGCGCCGGGCGGGCGGCGGTCCCCAGCCGCAGCAGCAGCGCCGACGCGGTGAACGTCGCGGCGGTGAGGCCGAGCACCGCGCCCGGCGCGACGGCGGCCAGCAGCAGCCCGCCGGCCGCGAACCCGGCCAGTTGCGCACCCTGGTTGACGATCCGGACCAGCGAGCGCCCCAGGACGAAGAGCTCGCCCTCGCCGAGGATCTCCCCGAGCGTCCCGGCCCGGGTGCCCGCGAAGACCGGAGCGACCGCCGCGATCAGGCAGCGCAGCACGAGCAGGACCGCCACCGGCGTGCCCGGCAGCACCATCGCCGCGGCCGCCGCCGCGCACACCGCGTCGCACAGCACCAGCACCCGGCGGGCCGGGTAGCGGTCGGCGACGGCCGACAGCAGGGTGCCGCCGACGACGTACGGCAGCAGGCCGAGCGCGAAGGTCAGCGCGCTGAGCAGCGGCGAATCGGTCAGCCGGTAGACCAGGACGGACAGGGCGAGCTCGCAGACCACCACGCCCAGGGAGGACAGCAGGTGGGCGGCGAAGACGGCGCGGAACTCGGGGACGGCGAAGACGGCGCGGTAGCCCGGGCCGTCTTCGCCGTCCCCGAG
>LIQL01000905.1 GCA_001418405.1 Streptomyces diastatochromogenes
CTGTCTCGCATGCGAGACAGCCGGCCGGATCGGCCGGCTGAACGTGTTGAACGCCGGCACCAGGACCCGCTCGCATCCCGCTCGCCGGGCGCTCAGAGCCCGCCCTGTGGCCCCCGCTCACAGACCGATCCGGTCGAGCGGGGACGGAGCAGTCCGCAAGCGGGGCCACAGGGCGCTGACCAGCCGTCGAGCGGGTAGAGCGGGGCAGAACGGCAGTTGATTGGATTGATCGGTTTCCGCTGGTCAGCATCGGTATTCTGATTGGCGGCCGATCGACGCTAATTGGCCGGGCACGCCGATCAGGAACCGATCGGCAGCGGCGCCTGCCACGGCCTGGTCCTCCAGTTGGTCCTTCAGCAGCGCCGCTTGGTGCGCACCCCTTTCCCGCACGACCCCCAACTCAGCGCCGGAGCCGGCTTTCCGGGGTCGGCTCGAGAGGCTCCAGGCCGCCGTCAGGTCCCCGGCTCGGCCCGTCCCCTCGTACGACACGGACACAGGCACGGAGGCGCGGGCAGGCGCCGCGGCGCGGTGGGCGGTAGCGCCGGCCCCCGGGGCGCGGGCCGGCGCTACCGCCTGCGTACGCATGCACCGCACGCGGGACACCCAGCACGCACGGGACGCGTTGGCCGCCTTCCCAGCGGCCCGGAGGTCCGAACTTCGTCCGGGCTTCCGGGCCCGCGGCCGCCTACGACACGATGGTCCCGGCCCGGCCCCTCAACACCCAACGCCCTCAAGCGCACTGTGTGGCCGTCAGACCCCCGAACGAGGCCCGCCTCGCCCAGGAGGGAGACCAGAGCGAGACGGGAGGGCGGGAGGCGGGGCGCACAGACCCCTTGGCGAGGCGACGGCGGGGGACGGAGGCTCAGCCGTTTCCCGGGACGGCAGGATGCCGGGCGACGCTGCCGAGGCCGCGTACAGGGCACGCGTGGCTGAGCCCTCTGGAATCCTGCCGTCGCCGGTGATGAAGACGATGACAGTGCGAGTTCGACGGCCCCCGCAGCAACGCTGAGAACTCTCTGAATTCTCCCCTATTTCGCTGCACTTGATTACCAGAGAAACGACCCTTTGAACAATTAGATATACGTAGTCAGTTCTGTTCTCAATCGGCTTGTAGATGGCTGGGGTTGGGTGCCTCGCCCGCGAAATTCCCGGCGAGGCACCCAACCGCTACCGCCGGTTGCCTCGCCGGCGGTCACGGGAAGCGATGGTCGTCGCCACCGTCGCAGCGGCGCCGGCGAGGGACGCCGCCACGCTGATGACCTGCCAGAACGGGGCCAT
>LIQL01000906.1 GCA_001418405.1 Streptomyces diastatochromogenes
TGGTGGCGGGTGATGTGCCTGACGGGTGTCGACTACTTCTCGACGCTGGGCTACCAGCCGGGCATCGCCGCGCTGGCGGCCGGGCTGCTGTCGCCGTTCGCCACGCTGGTGCTGATCGCGCTGACCCTGCTGGGCGCGCTGCCGGTCTACCGGCGGGTGGCCAAGGAGAGCCCGCAGGGCGAGGGTTCGATCGCCATGCTGGAACGGCTGCTGCCCTGGTGGGCGGGGAAGCTGCTGGTGCTGGTGCTGTTGGGGTTCGCGGCCACGGACTTCGTCATCACGATGACGCTGTCGGCGGCGGACGCCTCGGCGCACGTCGTGGAGAATCCTTTCGCCCCGGCCGCGCTGCACGGCGCGAACCTCTGGATCACGCTGCTGCTGCTCGCCGCCCTGGGCGCGGTCTTCCTCAAGGGCTTCCGGGAGGCGATCGGCATAGCCGTGGCGCTGGTCGGCGTCTACCTGGCCCTCAACGTCGTCGTGCTGGCCACGTCGGCCTGGCAGGTGCTCTCCCACCCGGTGGCGATCGGCAACTGGTGGGACGCGATGACCGCGCAGCACTCCTCACCGCTGGCGATCGTCGGGGTCGCCCTGCTGGTCTTCCCGAAGCTGGCGCTGGGCATGTCGGGTTTCGAGACCGGCGTGGCCGTGATGCCGCAGGTGCGCGGCGACGCCACCGACGACCCGGCCAAGCCGGCCGGCCGGATCCGGGACACCCGCCGGCTGCTGACCACCGCGGCGCTCATCATGAGCGGCTTCCTGCTCCTGTCGAGCCTGGCCACCACCATCCTGATCCCGCAGAAGGAGTTCGCGCCCGGCGGTGCGGCCAACGGGCGGGCGCTGGCGTACCTGGCGCACCAGCACCTCGGTGAGGCGTTCGGCACCGTCTACGACATCTCGACCATCGCGATCCTGTGGTTCGCCGGCGCGTCGGCGATGGCGGGGCTGCTCAACCTCGTGCCGCGCTACCTGCCGCGCTACGGCATGGCCCCGGAGTGGACCCGCGCGGTGCGCCCGCTGGTGCTGATCTTCCTGGCCATCGCGTTCGGGATCACGTGTGTCTTCGACGCCAGCGTCGACGAGCAGAGCGGCGCCTACGCGACCGGCGTGCTGGTGCTGATGCTCTCCGCCTCGTTCGCCTCGACCGTCGCCGCCCGGCACCGCGGGCACCGGGGCGCCGCCATCGGGTTCGGCGCGATCACCCTGGTCTTCGGCTACACGCTCGTCACCAACGTCATCGAGCGGCCGGACGGCCTGAAGATCGCGCTGCTGTTCATCCTCGGCATCCTGCTGACGTCGTTCGCCTCGCGGGTGCACCGCGCCTTCGAACTGCGCGCCGCGGACGTGGTGTTCGACGAGACCGCGGAGCGGCTGATCGAGGAGGCGCTGGCCGCCGGGCCGCTGCGGGTGATCGCCAACGAGCCCGACGAGCGGAACGCGGCCGACTACCGGGAGAAGGAGTACAGCCAGCGCGAGGAGACCCACATCCCCGACCGGGGACCGGTGTTGTTCCTGGAGGTGCTGGTCGAGGACTCGTCGGACTTCACCGCGGAGCTGCACGTGCACGGCGTGGAGGCGTACGGCACACGGATCCTGCGGGTGCACGGGGCGGGCGTGCCGAACACCATCGCGGCGGTGCTGATGCAGCTGCGGGAGCGGACCGGGCAGGTGCCGCACATCTACTTCAACTGGACCGAGGGCCATCCGCTGAGCCACCTGCTGCGGTTCCTGGTGTTCGGTGACGGCGAGGTGGCGCCGGTCACCCGCGAGGTGCTGCGCCGCGCGGAGCCGGACCTGCGGCGCCGCCCGCGGGTCCACGTGGGCTGACGCCGCCCCGCCCCGCACTCGGCCGCCGGATCACTTCCGGCGGCCGAGTGCGGTGGCCCGGGTGTGCGACCAGCCGGCGAGCAGCACCCCGGCGGCGGTGACGGCGAGGTAGCCGGTCAGCACGACCGGGAAGCCGCCGAGCCCGCCCAGAAGACCGGTGTCGCCGTGGTCGACGAGCAGCCGGAACGCGCCCTGGCCGGCGATCCCCACCAGGACCATGCCGATGATCTGGAGGACGTCGTACTTCATCGCACACCTCGCAACGGGTCGGAAGTCGAAAGACGGAAGTGAGAAGACGGAAGACGGAAAGCGCCTGCCGGGGCGTCGGCACGTCGGCGGGCGGGGCGTCAGCGGCGCCTGCCGACGTGCCGACGTGCCGGATAACGTCACCCGGCTACGGTACGAACGTATCAGCGCTCACGACCTCGAATGAGGCTTGAGGGCCGTTGAATTCGCTTTTCGTCACAGTATTTGCGAGGTGCCGGATGGGGTCGGGGCGTGCGGAAAAGGGGCCGTCGTGCCGGGTGTGCGGTGCGGCGCTGGCACCGTCCGGGCGGGGCCGGCCCGCGCTCTACTGCTCGCGCAGTTGCCAGGCGCGGGCGTACCGGCGGCGCAGGCACCCGCCGGTGCCGACGCCCGCCGGCGACGCGGAGCGGACGGCGTCCGGGGCCGGCGGCGCGGCGGCGGACAAGCGGCGGCGGATCGTCGAGGCGGTGTGGTGGATCGCGGCGGAGCGCGGGTTGCACGCGGCGAGCATGCGCGAGGTCGCGGCCCGGGCCGGGGTCTCGGTGCGGGCCGTGCAGTACCACTTCGCGGACAAGCACCGGCTGTTGGTGGACGCGCTGCGGCTGCTGCACGAGGAGAACGAGCGGATCGCGCGCACCCGTATCCGGTTCGACCCGGCCGATCCGCGGGGGCTGCTGCGGTCCGTGCTGGACGAGTTCCTGCCGCTGGACGCCCAACGGACCGCGGCCCTACGCGTGTTCGCGGCGTACTACGCGCGCAGCCTGACCGATCCGGCGCTGGCTCGGGTGTTCCTGCCCGGGGACCATCCGCTGGAGGAGCTGGTCGCGGGGATCCTCGCCACGGCCCGGGACGCCGGACGCACCGCGACCGGGCTGGACGTCCGCCTGGAGGCCGACCTGCTGGTGGCGGCCGCGGTGGGGCTGGGCGGTGACGTGCTGCACGGCC
Source organism: Streptomyces diastatochromogenes (assembly GCA_001418405.1). Lineage (GTDB taxonomy): Bacteria > Actinomycetota > Actinomycetes > Streptomycetales > Streptomycetaceae > Streptomyces > Streptomyces albulus_C. The sequence goes on from LIQL01000906.1 coordinate 3,016, forward strand.
GGCGGACGTTGGCGCAGGCGCGGTGGGCGCTGGAGTACCGCCTGGGCACGCTCTTCGCCGACGGGCCCGGTCGGGCCGACGGGCCGGGCTGACGCCAGACGGCGGGCGCACCCGGGACGGCGGTGGGGCCGCCGTCCCGGGGCGACGGCCCCACCTGACGGGCCCGGCTCTGCTGCCTCCGTGGTCAGCGGAGGGCGGGTTCGGGGTAGAAGTCCCGGGGGCGGCCGTGCCCGTCCTTGAGGCGGCCGAGCAGGCTCGCCGGGTACTCGATGAGCCAGTAGCTGGCGGCGGCCGCCGGCAGGGCGGCGAGGAAGACGATCAGCAGTGCCCAGGGGAAGCCGGACGGGCCGGTGGGCAGCAGCCCGGCGTTGTGGAGCAGGAGCATCACCGGTTCGTGCCAGATGAACAGGCTGTAGCTGATCAGCCCCACCGGAGTGAGCCAACGGACCGTCAGGAAGCGGTTCCAGAAGGTGCGTCGGCGGATGTGGAGGGTGCCGAAGAGCAGCAGCGCCCACAGGGCGGCGGCGATCGGGTGGTAGTAGGTGAAGGTGAAGCCCTCCGCGTCGGACTGGAGCGAGAGGCAGAAGAGGCCGGCCAGCGCCAGGCCGGTGAGGAGCAGGGCGGTGGGTGGGGTGAGGCGGGCCCGGTCGCCGAGCGCGGCCAGCAGCACCGCCAGTCCCATGCCGGCCGCGAATCCGCCGAACCGGGCCTGCGGGCCGAAGTAGGCGACCCAGTCGGTGTGCGGGATGCCGAGGGCGTAGTGCGCGACGGTGATCCAGACCAGCGGCGCGGCGTAGAGGGCCAGGCAGCCGCCCGCGCAGACCGCGATCCGGGCGGAGCGGCGGCACAGTCGCCGGCAGGCGCGGACGGCGAGCGGGCCGAGGCCGACCAGGACGAGGTAGAAGAGCACCTCCAGGGAGAGCGACCAGGTGGGGCCGAGGGTGTAGAAGATCCGGTCCTGGTCGAAGACGTGCGTGAAGGTCAGGTGCTCCAGCAGGTCCCGCCAGTCGCCGGGGAGGGTGGGGTTGCGGGTGGCCCAGACCACCAGGACGGCCAGGAGGTAGAGCGGCAGGATGCGGATGGCGCGCCGGAAGAGGAAGACGCGGGCGGGGCGGGTGGAGCCGCCGTCGAGGGCGGCGCGGGCGTAGGAGTGGGTGAGCAGGAACGCCGACAGGACGAAGAAGAGGTCGATGACCTCCAGCGACAGCACCGCGTCGAGCGCGGGGTTGGCGACCGGGGGGTGGCTGCCGCGGGCGTCGTAGGCGGTGTACTGCTGCCAGACGTGGAAGGCGACGGTGCTGAGCGCGGCCAGCCCGCGGAAGCCGTCGATGTCGCCGGCGGGGCGGCGGCGCGGGGCGCTCGCGGG
>LIQL01000907.1 GCA_001418405.1 Streptomyces diastatochromogenes
CCGGGGGGCCGACGCCGCGGCCCGGCGCGCCGAACGGGCCGCGGCGTCGGCCCCCCGGAAGGAGAAGTGATGCAGCTCAGCAACACGGTGCCGGTGCCGGCCCCGCCGGACGCGGTGTTCGCGCTGGTCAACGACGTGGAACGGGTGGCGTCCTGTATGCCGGGCGCGGTGCTCGACGGCCGCGACGGCGACGCCTGGCAGGGCCGGGTCCGGGTCAAGGTCGGCCCGATCACCGCCGCCTACGCGGGCACCGTGCGTTTCCTGGAGGCCGACGCCGACCGGCGGCGGCTGCGGGTGCAGGCCCGCGGGGCGGACGCGCACGGGAACGGCGACGCGGAGGCGGAGGTGACGCTGACCGTCGCCGAGGCGCCGGAGGGGGCGCGGTTGGAGTTGGTCACGGACCTGGTGATCCGCGGCAAGCTGGCGCAGTTCGGCAAGGGCGCGATCGGGACCGTTTCGACGCGGATCCTGGAGCAGTTCGCCCGGAACCTGGGCGGACTGCTGGCGGCCGAACGCGACGGCGCGACCGCACCGGCGCCCTCACCCGCGCTCTCACCCGCGCCGTCGACGACACCGGCGCCGGCGGCCGCTCCGGCCGCGGCGCCCCGGCCGCAGGGGGCCGCCGCGGCGCAGGACCTCGACGGGTTGTCGGTCCTCGTCGGGCCGGCGGTCGGGCCGGTGCTGGCCAAGTACGGTCCGTTGGCCGCCGCGTTCGCGGTCGGGGCCTGCCAGGGCTGGCTGTTGGGGCGGTTGGCCGGAATGCGGCGGGAGCTCAGGACGCTGCGGCGGGGGCGCGCATGAGCCACTACGGGACGGCCACCGACCGCACCTACGAGCGGGCCGGGTTCGGCGCCCCGGTGCGCCGCGGGCGGCGGCCCGCGCTCGTCGTCGTCGACCTGACCCGGGGGTTCACCGAGGACCGCTTCCCCACCGGCGCGGATCTGAGCGACGTCGTCGGGGCCACCGGGCGGCTGATCGAGGCGGCCCGGCCGGCGGGCGTCCCGGTGGTGTTCACCGCGATCGCCTACGCCCCGGCCGAGGTGTCCGGCGGCCACGTCACCTGGCTGCGCAAGGCGCCGGGGTTGGGCGCACTGCTGGAGGGCAGCGAGGCGGTCGCGGTCGATCCGCGGCTGCCCCGGCGGGAGTCCGATGCGCTGGTCCTCAAGAAGGGCGCGTCGGCCTTCTTCGGCACCTCGCTGGCCGCCACCCTGACCGGGTTGGGCTGCGACACCGCGGTGGTGTGCGGCGCGACCACCAGTGGCTGCGTGCGGGCCACGGCGGTCGACGCGGTGCAGTCCGGCTTCCCGGTGCTGGTCCCGCGGGAGTGCGTCGGAGACCGGGCGGCGGGCCCGCACGCCGCGGCCCTCTTCGACATCCAGGCCAAGTACGGCGACGTGGTCACGCTGGCCGACGCCGTCGGTTATCTGGCGGAATCGGTGCGCGATTGAGCCAATCCGGCCCCCGGCCGCCCGGTCCCACCGTT
>LIQL01000908.1:0-198 GCA_001418405.1 Streptomyces diastatochromogenes
CCGGGGGCCGGGCCGCGGACGAAGGCGGCGTCCAGCGCTCCGGACGCGACCAGCGCCGGGCGCTCCGGGGCCGGCGCGGTGACCGGCTCGACGGCGAGCTGCGGGGCGATCCGGGCGAGTGCGTCCAGCACCCGGTCCAGGTGTCCGGCCAGGCCCGGGCTGGTGCCGAGGCGCAAGGTCCGCGGCGGGGCACCCGGG
>LIQL01000908.1:298-2271 GCA_001418405.1 Streptomyces diastatochromogenes
CGGCAGGCCCAGGCGCTCGGCGGCCCGCCTGAGGTGCCCTTCCTCCGCGACCACGACGAAACAGTGCACCTGTTGGAGTTCCACGCGCGCCCCTCCCCGGCCCCTCGGGCCACGGCCCCCGTAGGCCACCGGCGTCAACGGCGTCGCCCGCGAGTCAATTCCCTTGCCGCGCCTGCCGCGACCCGGCCATCATCCACCCATGATCGACGCCAGCGCACTCGCCGCGAAGCCCGTCCTCGAAGGCGGCCGGATCCGGCTGCTGCCGCTCGCCGAGCGGCACGCGGACGCCCTCCACGCCGCCTTCCAAGATCCGGAGACCAGGCGCCTGACCGGCACCCACCGCGACTGGAGCCGGGCGGAGCTCGGGGCGTGGATCGCCACCTGCGCGGAGCGCACCGACCGGCTGGATCTGGCCATCGAGGACCGGGAGACCGGCGCCTACCTGGGCGACCTGGCGCTGAGTCAGATCGACCGGGACAACGCCCACGGCTCCTTCCGGATCGCCCTGGTCCCCGGCGCCACCGGTCGCGGCCTGGGCCCGGAGGCGATCCGGCTGCTGCTCGACCACGCCTTCGACCACGTGGGCCTGCACCGCGTCCAGTTGGAGGCCTTCACCTACAACGAGCGGGCCCGGCGCGCCTACGAGGCGTGCGGTTTCGTGGTGGAGGGCCGGCTGCGCGAGGCCCTGTACTGGGCCGGGGCCCGGCACGACGTGCTGCTGATGGCGGCGCTCCGGCCGGCGCGGTAGTACGGCGGGCGGCTCAGTAGTCCTCTCCGGTGAACGGCAGCCGTTCGGTCTCCAACGCGGCGTCCAGGCTGCGGACCGCGCCCGGGGTGCGTTCGCGGGCCAACCCCGCCTGGACGAGTCGGCGCAACGGCACCCCGCCCAGGTAGCAGGCCGCCAACTCCCGGACGTCCAGGGCGACATCGGCGGTATCGGTGGTCGGCGTCCAGGAGGCGGCGGTGCCGGGTCGGCCGGCGCTCAGGCGGAAGCGTCCGTCGTTGGCGGGCAGGGCGGCGTCGCGGACGTCGAGGACGACGTCCACCGGGGCGGCCCAGGAGCGGGCGGTCAGGGCGGCGCCCACGTCCACCAGCCGCAGCCACAGGCAGGGTTCCTGCCGGGTGACCCGCACCTGGTCGCGGTCGGCGGCGAACTGCAACAGGGGGTCGTCGACCGGCCGGGCGGAGGCGTGGACGGTGCTGGTCAGGTCGATGCCGGCGAGGTACGTCCACAGTGCGGCGGCGGCCGGGGCTGAGGCGGCGGCCAGTTCCTGAACGTCGACCGCGCCGGGGGCGTGGCCGTCGGCGCCGCGGGTGCGGTAGAGGGCGTAGCCGCCGGGGTGCTCGCCGGCGGCGCCCAGCACCACCACCCGCAGGGGGCCGTAGTCGTCCTCGTCGTCGTCGGTGTCCTCCAGGCCCAGGACGTGCCGGCGCCACCATGCGGCGTCACGGCTGAACCGCCCTGCGCCCGCGGTCAGTTGCTCCTCGTGGAACGCACCGAGTACGGCCGGGGCGTCGGCCGGGTCGAGCAGGCGCAGCGGACGGTCGTCGGGGGCGATGCGGAGCGCCAGGGGGCGGCCGGAGTCGATTTCCAGGCGGTACGCCTCGGTGGCGGCGCCGAAGCCGAACCGGCCGTAGATCGCACTCTCGGAGGCCCAGAGGCAGGCCAGCGGGAGCCCTTCGGCCGCGCAGTGCCGCCACAGTTCGGCGAGCAGTCCGGTCAGGGCGCCGCGCCGCCGGTGGGTGGCCGCGACGGAAACGAAGTCCAGTGCGGCAACCGGGAGTTGACCGCCCGGCACGGCGATCCTCAGGCGGTGGGCGGCGGCCATGCCGGCCAGTGTGCCGTCGTCGTAGGCACCGATCCGGAGGGCGTTGCGCAGCACCTCGCTCTGGTGGGCGCGGCCCTTGCCGTCGAGCTTGAGGTGGAAGGCGAGGGCGGTGAGGTCGACGGCCTGGTCGAGGTCGGCGTCCGG
>LIQL01000908.1:2282-2499 GCA_001418405.1 Streptomyces diastatochromogenes
GTGCCGACGACGAGGCCGGCGTCCCGCAGGACCGCCAGGTGGCCGCCGACGGTGCCCAGGGACTGCTGGAGCCGGGCGGCGAGTTCGGTGCTGGTGGCGGGCTGCCGGAGGGCATGCAGGAGGCCGGCGCGACCGGTGCCCACCAGGCGGGCGAGGGCCCCTCCGGGGGCGGTGGTGTGCTGCGGGAGCGCGTGCACGGTGGCGCCGCCGCGGGCCG
>LIQL01000909.1 GCA_001418405.1 Streptomyces diastatochromogenes
TGGTGGTCGGCGGTGCGGGGTCGCCTCCGGTGCCGGGCCGGGTGCTGCCCCGACCGCGGGGGCCGGGCACTCGGCCCCCGCGGTCGGGGGCGCCGTTGTCGTCGGGCGAGGGGGCGCCGTGGGCGCGGGGGTCGTCGGAGTGCGGCTCGTGCGGTTCGCTGTGCGGATTCATGGCTCGAAGATCCCGCGGTCGTGCGGGGTTCCGCGACCCCTGTGGATAACTCTCGACCGGCGCGGTTTTCCACAGTTCGAGGTGGGGGTTCGCGCGTTGTCAGTGACATCGGGTTGCATGGGGGCATGAGCAACGAAGACCTGCGTGCCGCGGCCGATGCCGTCCTCAGCCGACTCGTCGGGGATCCCGGCGGGACGGCCCGGCTGCGCGAGGACCAGTGGCGGGCGATCGAGGCGCTGGTGGCCGACCACCGCCGTGCCCTGGTCGTGCAGCGCACCGGCTGGGGCAAGTCCGCGGTCTACTTCGTCGCGACGGCGCTGCTGCGGGCGCGCGGCAGCGGGCCGACGGTGATCGTCTCGCCGCTGCTCGCGCTGATGCGCAACCAGGTCGACGCGGCGGCCCGCGCCGGCATCCGGGCGCGCACCATCAACTCCGCCAACACCGAGGAGTGGGACACCGTGCAGGCCGAGGTGGCGGCCGGTGAGGTGGACGTCCTGCTGGTGAGCCCCGAGCGGCTCAACAACCCGGACTTCCGCGATCAGGTGTTGCCCAAGCTCGCGGCGGCCACCGGGCTGCTGGTGGTGGACGAGGCGCACTGCATCTCCGACTGGGGCCATGACTTCCGTCCGGACTACCGGCGGCTGCGCACGATGCTGGCCGATCTCCCGCCCGGGGTTCCGGTGCTCGCCACGACGGCCACCGCCAATGCCCGGGTGACGGCCGACGTCGCCGAGCAGCTGGGGACGGGTGAGGGCTCCGCCGAGGCACTGGTGCTGCGCGGGCCCTTGGACCGGGAGAGCCTGAGCCTGGGGGTGCTGCCGCTGCCGGACGCCGCGCACCGGCTGGCGTGGCTGGCGGACCATCTGGACGACCTGCCGGGCTCGGGGATCATCTACACGCTCACCGTCGCGGCCGCCGAGGAGGTCACCGCGTTCCTGCGGCACCGGGGGCACACGGTCGCCTCGTACACCGGCAAGACGGAGAACGCCGACCGTCAGCAGGCGGAGGACGACCTGCTCGCCAACCGGGTGAAGGCGCTGGTGGCGACGTCCGCGCTGGGGATGGGCTTCGACAAGCCCGACTTGGGGTTCGTGGTGCACCTGGGTTCGCCGTCGTCGCCGATCGCGTACTACCAGCAGGTGGGCCGGGCCGGCCGCGGTGTCGAGCACGCGGAGGTGCTGCTGCTGCCGGGCCGGGAGGACGAGGCGATCTGGAAGTACTTCGCCTCGTTGGCGTTCCCGCCGGAGGAGCAGGTGCGGCGGACGTTGGACGTGTTGGCGGCGGCGGACCGGCCGGTGTCGCTGCCGGCGCTGGAGCCGCAGGTCGAACTGCGCCGCTCCCGCCTGGAGATCATGCTCAAGGTGCTCGACGTGGACGGCGCCGTCCAC
>LIQL01000091.1 GCA_001418405.1 Streptomyces diastatochromogenes
GTGCTGGACCGCGCCTCCGAGGACGTGCTGGAACTGTGCGAACGGACCGGGACGGCGTTCCTGCCCTGGTTCCACCCCGCCCTCTGCCGCGGACGCCCTGACGACGATCGCCGTGGCGCACGGCGCGACCACCGGCCAGATCGCCCTGGCCTGGCTCCTCCACCACTCCCCAGCCCTCCTGCCGACCCCCGGCACCGGCTCCCCCGACCACCTGGACGAAAACCTCGCCGCGGATCGGATCGCCCTAACAGAAGCCGAGTTGGGGCTGCTCGATGCGCTCGGGACGCCCACCGGGTGATCATCCCGTCGGCGCCCGAGGCAGGGGCGTGGCGGCTCCGGCCTGGGCGTCAGGTCGGCCGATCCGCCGGGGATGCGGTCCGCAGGCGGGCGCCGCGGCTTGCTGCGATGCGGTGGATCTCCACCAGGGACTCGGCCAACTCGACCGTGAGGAGGTGGAGTTCGCCGGTCGTCCAGTTGCGGGCGTCGAGGAGGCGGCGGGCGTCCTCCACCAGGCCGTCGGCGAGGCAGAGTTGGGCTTCCTCGATGTCGTCGGCCAGGCGGGAGACCATGCCGGTTCCGTCGCCGAGCACGTAGGAGGGCTTGCCGTCGGGGCTCGACCAGGGCAGAAGCCGCGGGGTGGCGTCGGTCATCGTCGTCATCCTCCAGGGGGGCGGTGGCCACACCATCGAGCCAACGCGCTTCGGTCGCGGGGGACTTGCCCGCAGCAAGCCTGAATACCCGGTGTAGTCAATTGGTCACCATGAGAACGCGGCAGGCAATAGGATCGGTGTGGTTGAACGGCAGAGTTCAATGGCGTGACCTGCCGTGATGCCGACGCGCGCCCACATGACGAGAGGTCATCACGTTGGACGAGACGACCGCGCCCGATCACTTGAATCCGCTGCAGAGCTTCGGCCGTGACGTCAGACAGGTACGCCTGGCGCGCAAGCTCACGCAGAAGCACCTGGCCAAGGCGACGGGCTATACCGACGGCTACGTCAGCAAGGTCGAGTCGGGGACGCTGCTGCCCAGACCCAGCCAGAAGTTCGCCAAGGGCTGCGACAACGCCTTCGGGACAGGCGAGTTGTTCGCGGGGATGCTACGGAGGATCGATGAGGGCGACCACCCGTCATGGTTCGTTCCCTACCTGAATCTGGAGCGGAAGGCGTCCCGCATCCTCGATTACTCGACCAGTCTTCCCATGGGGATCCTTCAGACAAGGGATTACGCACGCGCCGTCTTTCGCGCGTACCACTCGGGGGCAAGTGCCGAGACGATCGAGGACAAGGTCGATGCGCGCCTACGACGCCGTGAGGTATTCGAACGGGAAGCGCCGCCGCTCCTCTGGGCCATCATGCACGAAGCATGCCTACGAACAGTCGTAGGCGGCGTTGAGGTCATGTCGGGACAGCTGGAGCATCTTCTTGCGGTAGCCGTTTCGCCGCAGGTCAAGCTACAGATCATGCCGTTCTCGGCAGGCGCTCCGGCCGCGTCGACGAAGCCGTTCATCGTGTTGCACTTCACTGATTCGCCGACGGTGTTGTACACGGAGACCCGGGTAGGAGGGCGGATACACGATTCCGCACATACAGTCGAATCAGCCCTGGATGACTACGATCTCCTCCGGGCGCACGCGTTGGCCCCAGACCAATCGCTGTCCTTGATCGAGAAAATGCTGAGGGAGTATCGAGCATGAAGCCCGACTTGAGGCTCACCGTCGTCGAGTGGATCAAGTCTTCCTACAGCGACGCCAACGGCGGCGATTGCTTGGAGTTCTGCCCCGACTTCGCCTGGGTCAAGTCGTCCTACAGCGACGCCAACGGCGGCAACTGCCTCGAATTCTCCCTCGCTCAAGCCCCCACCCACGCCGTGGTCCCCTTCCGTGACAGCAAGCTCCCCCACGGCCCCACGATCACCATGTCCGTATCGGGGTGGTCCTCGTTCGTGGACGCGGTCAAGAATGGGGAGTTCGCCGTCTGAGGACCGTCTGAGGAGGAGCGCCCGTGGACCTGCGTGACGATGCCCGTGCCCTGTCCGGTGAGCTCGTGCGGTTGCGGCGGGCGCTGCACCGGATTCCGGAGACCGGGCTCGAACTGCCCCGTACGCAGGAGGCGGTGCTGGCCGAGCTGGATGGGCTGCCGTTGGAGGTGAGCACCGGCACGGGGCTGAGTTCGGTGACGGCGGTGCTGCGCGGGGCGGCGCCCGGGCCCGTGGTGCTGTTGCGCGGGGACATGGACGCGTTGCCGGTGGCCGAGCGCCTGGATCTGGACTTCGCCGCGGACAACGGGCGGATGCACGCGTGCGGGCACGATCTGCACACCAGCATGCTCACGGGGGCGGCGAAGCTGCTGTCGGCGCACCGGGACCGGCTCGCGGGGGACGTGGTGTTCATGTTCCAGCCGGGCGAGGAGGGCTACGACGGGGCCCGGCACATGCTGGCGGAGGGGGTGCTGGAGGCGGCCGGACGGCGGCCGGTGGCGGCGTACGCGCTGCACGTGCTGTCGGCGGGGCAGCCGAGCGGGGTGTTCGGGGCGCGCGGCGGGCCGATGATGTCGGCGTCCAACGTGCTGCGGGTGACGGTGCGCGGGGTGGGCGGGCACGGGTCGATGCCGCACCGCGCCAAGGACCCGGTGCAGGCGGCGTGCGCGATGGTGACGGCGTTGCAGGCGTGGATCACGCGGAGCTTCGACGTCTTCGACCCGGTGATCCTGTCGGTCGGCACGTTCCACGCGGGGACGCAGCAGAACGTGATTCCGGAGTCCGCGGTGTTCGAGGCGACGGTGCGGAGCTTCTCGGACGCGGCCCAGGCGCGGGTGAAGGACGGGACCGTGGAGGTGTGCCGGGGCGTGGCGGCGGCCCACGAGGTGGCGGTGGACGCGGAGTTCGTGGAGACGTATCCGGTGACCGTCAACGACGCGGCGGAGGCGGAGTTCGTGGCGCACACCGTGCGGGAGGCGCTGGGCGAGGAGCGGTTCGCTGCGCGGCGGAATCCGTTGCCGGCGTCGGAGGACTTCTCGCGGGTGCTGGACGAGGTGCCGGGCGTGATGATGATGCTGGGCGCGCCGCCGGCCGGCGCGGACCCGGAGCGCACTGCCAACAACCATTCTCCGCTGGCGGAGTTCGACGACGCGGTGCTGGCTGACGGGGCGGCGGTGTACGCGGAGTTGGCGGTGCGGAGGTTGGCGAAGGGTGAAAAAGAATGAGAAAGGGTGACGAAGGGCGACGAGGTGAAGGGGTGGGGGCGTCGGGCGG
>LIQL01000910.1 GCA_001418405.1 Streptomyces diastatochromogenes
ACCACGACCTGTACGCGCAGCAGAGCCGCGCGCTGCGGGCGACCGGGCGGCCGATCACCTTCTCGATCTCCGCACCCGCCTACTTCCAGTTCGCCGGGGACGCGGTCTGGCACCGGGTCATCGAGTGGTCCGCGCAACTGGGCAACCTGTGGCGGGGCGGGGCGGACATCGCGGTGCAGCAGAGCACCCCGGCCGCGAAGTGGGCCTCGATCGCCGGCAACTTCCGCTACAACGCCAACCTCGCCGACCTCCAGCGCCCCGGCCGCTGGAACGACCCCGACTTCCTGCTGGTCGGCGACTCGGGGCTGGGCCGCCACGAGATGCAGAGCCAGATGTCGCTGTGGGCGGTGATGGCCGCGCCGCTGATCTCCAGCACCGACCTGGGGAAGCTCTCCCCGGAGGCGCTGGCGATCCTGGGGAACCGCGAGGTGATCGCGGTCGACCAGGACCCGCTGGGCGTCCAGGGCCACATCGTGCAGCAGGACGGGGACGCGGCGGTGCTGTCCAAGCCGCTGCGGAACGGCGACCGGGCAATCGCGCTGTTCAACGGGGGCAGCACCACCCGCACGCTGTCGATCTCCGCGGGCGCGGCCGGACTGCCGGCGGCCCACTCGTACCGGCTGCGTGACCTGGTCACCGGGCGGACCGTGCGGACCGCCCGGACGCTCATCGCCCGCGACGTCCCGCCGCACGCCACGGTGCTCTACCGGGTCCGTCCGGAGCGCTGATCACCCGGCCGCCCGCGGCCCGTGCGGCGACCCGCTACCGCCGGTGCGCGGCGCGCTCCTGACGCAGTGCCGCGACCCGGCGGTGGAGGGCGTCCGCCTCGGCCGTCCGGCCCAGCCGCGCCAGGCACTGGGCCTGTTCACCGCGGCTGGCCAGCGCGTCGAGGTGGGCGGCGCCGAGCGTGCGGGCGCGGGCGTCGGCGACGTCGCGGTAGGCGTCCAGCGCCTCGGCCCAGCGGCCGAGCCGGCCCAGCGCCACCGCGACCTCCCGGCGGCTGGCCAGGGTGTCGGGATGGTCGGCGCCGAGCACCCGGGCCCGGGCGGCGGCGACCGAGTGGGCCTCGGCGAGCGCCTCCGGCCAGCGGTCCAGGCGGCCGTAGTTGACCCCCAGGCCGTGCCGGGCCCGCAGGGTCTCGGGGTCGTCCGGGCCCTGGGCGCGGGCGCGGGCCGCCACCAGGTCGTGGTACTGGGCCAGCGCCTCCGCGCTGCGGCCCAACCGGCCCAGGGCGACGCCGGTCTCGTAGCGGGCGGCGAGGGTGTCCGGGTGGTCCGGGCCCAGCGCCGCGGCCCGCCCGGTGGCCACCTCCTGATAGGCCGTCAGCGCCTCCGGCCACCGCCCCAACTGCCCGGAGACGAAGGCGTGCTGCCAACGGGTGGCGAGGGTGTCGGGGTGGTGGGGGCCGAGCACCCGGGCCCGGGCGTCGGCGACCTCGCGGGCGGTGGTCCGGCACTCCTCCAGGCGGCCCAGCCTGCCGAGCCCCACCACGAGGTGGTGGCGGCAGCCGAGGGTGTCGGGATGGTCGGGGCCGAGCAGCCGCTCCCGGCCGGCCAGCACCTCGCCGAGGATTTCCTGGGCCTCGAAGTGCCGGCCGGCCCGGGTCAGCGCGTCGGCGTGCGTCAACCGGACGGCGAGCGTGCCGAGCAGGGCGTGCTGGTCGCCCGGCGGAGCCGGCCGTTCGGGGCCCAGGGCCGGGGACGCCTCGCCGCGCAGCGGGTCGCCGAGGCCGGTCCAGACGTCGGTGAGGACCGCGACGGCCCGGTCCACCGGGGTGCGTCGGGGCGGTCGACTGCCGACGGCCGGCGGACCGGCGGTCAGGCCGCGGGTCCAGGCCGGCAGTCGTGGGGCGGGCACCGTCAGGTCCCCTGGCGCCGGGCCGGTGCCCCGGTGGGCGCGGGGGTGGCGGGCGTCGGCGAGGCGTTTGGCGAGCTCGTCGGCGTCCCGCGGGCGGTCGTCCGGGTCCTTGGCGAGCAGGTCGAGGACGACCCGCTGGTACTCCTCGGGGAGGTCGGGCCGGACCGCCCGCGGCGGCTCGGGCGGGGTGTCGCGGTGGCCGACCAGCACCGCCCAGGCGTCGCCCTGGGCGAACGGCGGGGCGCCGGTGGCGATCTCGTAGAGCACGCAGCCGAGGGAGTACAGGTCGCTGCGGTGGTCGACGGTGCCGCCGCCGATCTGCTCCGGCGACATGTAGTGCGGGCTGCCCATGGCGATGCCGGTGCCGGTGAGCCGGGCGGTGAAGCCGATGTCGTGGCCGAGCCGGGCGATGCCGAAGTCGCAGATCTTGACCGTGCCGTCGGTGGTCCGGACGATGTTGGCCGGTTTCAGATCGCGGTGCACCACGGCCTGTTCGTGGGTGTAGGCGAGGGCCGCGGCGATCTGCTCGGCGATCTCGATCACGTCGGGGACGGGCAGCGGCTGGCGCCGGTTGTCGTCCAACAGCTGGCTGAGGTTGCGGCCGGTCAGCAGCTCCATGACGAGGAAGAGGATGCCGCGGTCCTCCCCGAAGTCGTGCACCACGGTGATCCCGCGGTGCTGGAGCGCCGCGGCCACCCGGGCCTCGCGGCGGAACCGCTCGCGCAGCACCCGGTGGAACCCCGGCTCCTGCCGCTGCCCCATCGGCTTGAGGCACTTGACGGCGACCAACCGGCCCAGCGCCTCGTCCCGGGCCCGCCACACCTCCCCCATGC
>LIQL01000911.1 GCA_001418405.1 Streptomyces diastatochromogenes
AGATGGGTAAAAGAGACCGGGGAGGGGGTGTGGGCTGCGTGGAGGGGGGCGGTGGCAGGATGGCGGCATGGTGACGGATCAGCCGTGGACGGGGCTCCACGGGGACCTTTTGACGGTGAAGGACGCGGTGTACGACCGGGGCGGGTTCGCCTGCTCGCTGCCGGTGCCCGAACCGGAGGGGGCGGCGTACGCGGCCTGTGCGTTCACGTTGGACGGGCAGGCGGTCCGGTTCCGGGTCGCGAAGACCACGCCGACGAAGGTCGGGCAGTTCGTCACCGTGTGGCAGCGGTCCGCGCAGGGGCCGATCCGGCCCTTCGACGTCGAGGACGGGGTGGACCTGTTCGTCATCAGCTGCCGGGACGACGACGGCTTCGGTCAGTTCGTGTTCCCGCGCGAGGTGTTGTGCGGGCGGGACGTCGTCTCCCGCAACGGCTCCGGAGGGAAGCGCGGGTTCCGTGTCTATCCGCCGTGGGTGACGACGACCAACCGGCAGGCGCGCGGCGCGCAGGCGTGGCAGGTGGACCACTTCCTCGACCTCGGTGCGCACGGCCCGGCCGATCTGACGCGCGCCCGGACCCTCTACCACCCCTAGCGTTCGCCGCTCTTGGCGGTCGGGCCGGTGGTCGGCGTCGCGCGCCACGCGCGTCGCCGTCGGGTGCTTCGTGTGCGCGGGGGCCGGTCAGACGAAGTGGAGGCGTTCGAGTTCGTCGCCGTCGGCCGGCCTGGTGTACAGGGCGCCGCCGTCCTGGGTCACGCGCTCCAGGTAGGCGTAGATCTGGAGGGCGCGGTTGATGGTGTCCGTCTTGGTGTCGCCGGTGAGTTTGACGGCCTGGTCGAGTGCGGCGGCCGCCTTCGGGGCGAGGTTGACGGTGATGCGGGTGGGGCCGGTGTTCTGCCACTCCTGGGCAGCGGCTCCCTTGGGCAAGGTGGACATGTAACGGCTTCCCCTTCGTCCGAACCGTCCGCGGCCTGACCCGGTCAGACCCCAACGCCTCCACGATGCCCGGTCGTACATACGCTGTCAAGCAATCGTATGTACGGGACGCGCATCATGACTGCATGAGGCGTGCGTTGCGCAGGAACGTCGTGCTGCACCGTCGCCGGCGCGTGGGGGATGAGTAACAGTCACGTAAGAGCACGGAACGTCACGTTGATGTGCCTCACTGGTGATCGCTAGCGTCGGGGCGTGAGCGGTTTAGAAGAGGGACGGCGGCTGAGGGGGGAAGGGCGGGACATGGGCACCACGGACCTCGACCTCAGCCTGGAAGAACCCAGCAACCGGGCGGACGCGGCCGTCCTCAAGGAGAGCACCGGGCTGACCTTCAGGTGGGAACTCGGCCCCGCCAAGATGGAGGTCGCCACCGACGAGGCCCAATCGATGTCGCCGTCCGCGATCGGCATCGCCATGCTGCTGCTGTCCGCGGGAAGCAGCGTGCCGGCGGTGGTCCTGGCGCTGGCCAACCAGGTGCTCCAGGCCCCCGCGGTGCTGATGGCCGTCGGCTCGATCGCGCTGTTCCTGGTGGTCTTCGCCACCGGCACGCTGCTGATGCTGTACGGCGGGGCGGTGCCGAGGTCCCGGTCGGCCGCCGCGTCGGCGGACCGGCCGGCGCCGAGCCGGCGGCGGCGCATGCGCTGACGCCGGTCCCGGCCTCCGCCGGGATCTCCCCGCGGGTGGCCGGGGCCGCGTGGTCAAGGCCAGTTCGCCGCGAACGCCCGGGCCGGATTGGCGCGCAGCATCCCCGCCACCGCTTCGGCGCCCACGGCGAGTTCCAGCCGCGGGCGGAGCCGGCGCAGCAGGTACGGCATGCCGGGGCCGCCGTTCACCGACCGGGCGACGGCCGTCGTGGTGTCGCCGCCGAGCAGGATCCGGTCGGCGAACCCGGCGTCGCAGAGGGCCGCCACCGCGTCCGGGAGCCGCCAGTCCGTGGCGTGGTTGGCGCGCGACGGGCCGTCGAAGGCGAGGTACGCGCCGGCCTCGGCGGCCATCCGGTGCACCGCGGAGTCGGGGGAACGGTTGAGGTGGCCGAGGACCACCCGGTGGGGCGGGACGTCCAACGCGCCGCACAGCAGGTCGAGGACGTCCAGGGCCCCGGTGCCCAGCTCCAGGTGGACGCCGATGGTCGCGCCGGTCGCCCGGTGGGCCTCGGCGGCGGCCGTCATGGTGCGCCGGGCGTGCCGGTCCAGGCCGTGGAAGCCGCCGGCCACCTTGATCATGCCGGCCCGGGGGCGGGCGTGCGGGGCGTCGGCGTCGTGGTCGGGGCCGATGCCTTCGGTCAGTTCGGCGACGAAGAGCGCGGCCGGATCCGTCAGCCCGGCCAGGAACTCCGGGGCGTAGTGCGCCGCTTGGTGCAGTCCGGTCGCGGCGACGACGGTCACGCCCGACTCCCGGGCCAGGCGCGGCAGTTCGGTCGCCCGCCGGCCCATGCCGTGCGGCGTCCACTGGATCATCGCGGCGCCGCCGGCCGCCCGGAACGCGCGCAACTCGGCGGCGGCCGCCTCCGGGTCGGCCAGTTCCTGGCCCGGTAGCTGGGGGCTGGCGAGGAACAGGTGGTCGTGCGCGTCGCAGACGCCGAGCCGCTCGGGGGCGAGGTCCCCGAGGACGGTGCGGACGGTGGGGCCGGCGGACGGCTCGGTGCGGTGGCCGGGGGCGG
>LIQL01000912.1 GCA_001418405.1 Streptomyces diastatochromogenes
GTGGGGGAGGGGCGGGGGTCTCTGGGTGCGGAACGGCGGCGCGCCGACTGGCCGGGTTCGTTCGGGTGCCGGCCCACGAGGTGTAAGTTAGGTTAGGCAAACCTAAGTAGCCCTCCCTGGTTGCCCCTGGAGAACCCGGATGCGTCTTTTCAGTGCTCGCGCTCACACCCCGACCGCCGCCGAGCGTGTCCGCTCGATCCTGGCCGCCGCCCATTCCATGACGGTGGTGAGCGACGGGCTGCACACCGAAGTGCGGCGCCTCGACGGCACCGACGCGATGGGCCACTTCCACCTGCACGCCCCGTGCGACGGCGACGCCGCCCACCTGGTCGGACGCGTCCCGGTCCGGTTGGAACTCACCGACATCGCGCCCACCCCGGTGCGCGACCGCCTGCGGGCCCGCGTCACCGTGGCAGGGCTGCTGGCCGCCCCGTACGGCCCCGACGCCACCAAGAGCACCTGTATGGAATTCGGCCAAGCCGTCCTCGAAGACGCCGACGGCCGCGCCTACGTGACCCTCGAAGCCCTGGAGGCGGCCGAGCCGGATCCCGTGGCGACGAGCGAGGCGGGGATGCTGACCCACCTCGTCGACCATCACGCCGAACTCGTCCCCCTGCTGCTGCGCCTCGTCCGGCCGGTGCCGGAAGCCGGCGTGCTGCGCGTGCTGCCGGTGCGGATGGACCGCCACGGGCTGGTCCTGCGCCTCGAATACCCGAACGGCCACCGGGACGTCCGGCTGCCGTTCAGCGCACCGCTGGCCCATGTCGACCAGGCGGGCCCCCGGATCCACGCCCTCGCGGCCACGGCGCGGCGCCTCTCCCACACCAGCCACCTGCTCACCTGAGCCGCGCCCGCCCGCGTCAACAGAACGGCCCGCCCCGAAGGGCGGGCCGTTCGACGTCCGCGGACTCCGTCGCGGTCAGGCGGTGATCGCCGGACTACGACGCCCTGTTGGCGGGGCGTCGGCGGCTGCGTCGCGTGGCGGCGACGGCGCTCGCGCCGGCGGCCACGCTCAGCGCCGCGGCGGCGGCGAGCGGGCCGGCCGGGACGTCGGAACCGGTCGCGGCGAGGGTGCCGGTCGAGCCGCTCGGCCCGGTCGAGCCGGCCGGCCCGGTGGCACCGGGCGCCGTGCTCGCGCCGTCGGACGAGGCGCCGGAGGAGGGGAGTCGGGCGTCGTCGGTGAGGGCGACCGCCACGCTGACCGGGTCGAGGGCGTCGCCCGCCCGGTAGGAGCCGCCGAACGCCTTCGCGCCGCCCTCGGTGAGCGTGGCCGGAACCCGGTCCAGGGCCACCACGTCGCGCTGCGCGGACGGCACTCCGGAGCGGAGCGCGAGGGTGGCCACCGTCAGCTGCCGGTACGTGCTGACCTCGCCGGACTCCCGGTCCTTGGTGGCGACGTCGGCGATCAGGGAGCCGCTGCCGCCCTCGACCCGCACGTGCA
>LIQL01000913.1 GCA_001418405.1 Streptomyces diastatochromogenes
AGCCCGCCGACCTCGCCGGCTGCGACGCGGTCATCGAGGCGGTCTTCGAGGACGTCGCCCTCAAGCACAAGGTGTTCAAGGAGATCCAGCACGTCGTCGAGCCCGACGCGCTGCTGTGCTCCAACACCTCCACCCTGCCCATCACGTTGTTGGCCGAAGGCGTCGAGCGGGACGCCGACTTCATCGGCCTGCACTTCTTCTCGCCCGTCGACAAGATGCCGCTGGTGGAGATCATCAAGGGTGAGCGGACCGGTGACGAGGCGCTGGCCCGCGCCTTCGACCTCGTCCGCCAGATCCGCAAGACCCCCATCGTCGTCAACGACTCCCGAGGCTTCTTCACCTCCCGGGTCATCGGCCACTTCATCAACGAGGGCGTGGCGATGATCGGCGAGGGCCTCGACCCCGCCTCGGTCGAACAGGCCGCGGCCCAGGCCGGCTACCCGGCCAAGGTGCTGTCCCTGATGGACGAGCTGACCCTCACCCTCCCGCGCAAGATCCGCAACGAGACCAAGCGCGCCGTGGAGGAGGCCGGCGGCACCTGGCAGCCGCACCCGGCCGACGCCGTCATCGACCGCATGGTCGACGAGTTCGACCGCCCCGGGCGCAGCGGCGGGGCCGGCTTCTACGACTACGGCGACGACGGCCGGCGCGTCGGCCTGTGGCCCGGGCTGCGCGAGCACTTCCAGCAGGAGGGCGCCGCCGTCCCGTTCCGGGACATGCAGGAGCGGATGCTGTTCTCCGAGGCGCTGGACACCGTCCGCTGCCTGGAGGAGGGCGTGCTGACGTCCGTCGCCGACGCCAACATCGGCTCCATCTTCGGCATCGGCTTCCCCGGGTGGACCGGCGGCGTGCTCCAGTACGTCAACGGCTACCAGGGCGGGCCGGGCCGGGAGGAACTCGTGGGCCTGCCCGGGTTCGTGGCCCGCGCCCGCGAGTTGCAGGCGGCCTACGGCGACCGGTTCGCGCCCTCCGCGCTGCTGGTGGAGAAGGCCGAGCGGGGCGAGAAGTTCAGCGACTGAGCCGGACGTGCGGGGGCGGGCCGGCGCGGCCCGCCCCCGTCACCGGCCGGTCGCGCCGTCGGCCCCGTCCCGACCCGTGCGGTCCGCCCGGCCGTCGTGCTCGCCCGTGCCCAGCCACTCCCGCAGCTCTTCCTTCATCGACCGTTGGAAGGCGGTGACCAGTGCTTGCACCACCATCGGCTGCATGTGCGCGGA
>LIQL01000914.1 GCA_001418405.1 Streptomyces diastatochromogenes
CCCTCAGACCCCCCGAACGACCCCTGCCCGTCTGGGGCGAGCACCTGGCCCTCGCCGGCGCCACCGCCACCGCCCTGCTCGCCTTCACCTACGGCATCGACACCGACGACGGCGCCCCCTTCATCGGCTACCTCCTGCTCGTCGCCCTCGCCGTCCCCGCCCTCCACCGCGCCGGACTCCTCGCCCGGCTCACCGCGCTCGCCCACCGGCACCGCGGCACCGCCCTCGGCGCGGCCTTCCTCGCCGCCGCGCTCTTCCCGTTCACCCAGGACACCGACCAGTACACCCTCATCGGCGCCAACATCCTGATCTTCGCCACCGTCGCCCTGGGCCTCAACGTCGTCGTCGGACTCGCCGGACTCCTCGACCTCGGCTACGTCGCCTTCCTCGGCGTCGGCGCCTACGCGGCCGCCCTCGTCTCCGGCTCCCCCGAATCCGCCCTCGGCCTGCACTTCCCCTTCTGGGCCGCCCTGCTCACCGGCGCCGCCGCCTCACTCGTCTTCGGCGTCCTCATCGGCGCGCCCACCCTGCGCCTGCGCGGCGACTACCTCGCCATCGTCACCCTCGGCTTCGGCGAGATCTTCCGCATCGCCATGCTCAACCTCAACGGCACCACCGGCCCCGACATCACCAACGGCGCCATGGGCATCCCGAACATCCCCAACCTGGAGATCCTCGGCTTCAACTTCGGCGAACCCCACCACCTCCTCGGCCTCCCCCTCGCCCCCTACGGCAACTACTACCTGCTGATGATCCTCGTCACGGCCTTCGTCGTCCTCGTCTTCCGACGCGCCGCCGCCTCCCGCATCGGCCGCGCCTGGATCGCCATCCGCGAGGACGAGACCGCGGCCGTCGCCATGGGCATCAACAGCTTCCGCCTCCGCCTCCTCGCCTTCGCCCTCGGCGCCGCCCTCGCCGGACTCGCCGGAACCGTCCATGCACACGTAGTAACCACCGCCACCCCCGAACAATTCCAGTTCGCCGGCCCCCAACCCCCCAACTCCGCCTTCCTCCTCGCCGCCGTCATCCTCGGCGGCATGGGCACCCTCAGCGGCCCGCTCGTCGGCGCCGCCCTGCTCTTCCTCATCCCCGCCAAACTCGACTTCCTCCAGGACTACCAACTCCTCCTCTTCGGCATCGCCCTCGTCCTCCTCATGCGCTACCGCCCCGAAGGACTCGTCCCCGACCGCCGCAAGCGCCTCGAATTCCACGACACCGACCCACCCCGCGCCACCGGGGCACCCACGGACGCCGCCCGGGACGGCCTCACCGACCCCACCGGCACCCTCGGCACCCCCCAGGCAAAGGCGTGACCCCATGACCACACCCACCAC
>LIQL01000915.1 GCA_001418405.1 Streptomyces diastatochromogenes
GACGGATGTCATGCCCGGCCGGTCCCGGTGGCGGGCCGCAGCGCGCGCGGCCGGGCATGACATCCGTCACCCCCCGGCCGCCCGGGTCTGCGCCCCGACCCCGATATTCCGCCCTTCCGCGGGTCTCCCCGACGCAGAACCGGAGGATCTGTCTGATTGACGCTTCCTCAAGTCCGTCCCACTTGCTAAACACGTCCGATCAGGGGTACTCGCCCCGAATCGTCCGCTAGTGGTACAGGAAGCGCAGCATGACCGACCCCACCAGCCCCACCGGCGCCGGAGCCGGCATATCCCGCGTCACCGGGATCTCCGACGACCGCACGCACGGGACCTTCGAACTCGACCTCGCCGGCCACGAGGCCTGGCGCCGGGCCGAAGTCTTCGCCGCGCTCGGCGACGACTGGGATCCCGTCGCGGTGATGCAGGACGAGGCGGAGGCCCAGCGGCTCCTCTACTCCGGTCTCGACGCCGACCAGCAGGCCACCTACGCCATGCTGGTCGCCGCCGGAGTGCTGCCGGCCGCCGGGCAGGGGTGAGCATGCTGCCGATCGACCCCACCGCCGACATCGGCCGCCGTGCCTGGGTGCCCTGCCCCCGTTGCGAGGACCACCAGGACTGCGGCACCTGCCGCGCCGGCCGCACCTGCGACGACCACTGGCGCTACCTGCTGTCCAACAAGGGCAGCCTGCTGCACCTCCAGTGCCCCGCCTGCACCCACCTCTTCGCGTGGGACTCCGGCTTCGGAGCCGGCGGCCGCCCCTGACAGCGACGGCCCCGACGGCACCCCCCCGGCAGCCCCACTGTGCTCGCGCTGGACCCGGCCGTGCGCCAGGCCCCGGTCGCGCCGCCGCCGGGCCCGCACCAGCCGGCCGGCCACGCCCTCCCCGCCGGAACCGGTGTCGCCGCGCAGATCGGCCGGACGGGCGCCGTGCCGCCCCGCCGTGCCGCGTCGCCCTCGGCCGGGAGCCGGCGAGCCGCGCCCGCAGACCGATCACCGGGAGCGGATCGGCCTGCGACTCCTTAGCCGCCGCGCCCCGCGTCGCGCCCGCCGCCCGAATGCGTTCGTCGCCGTACCGCGCCGGCTGCCCGACGGCATTCGCTGCCCTCGGCGACCCGCCGCACGTCGATGCCTGCCCCCTCTGCCCGGCCCCGTCCTCCACGCTTCCCTGCGCCTCCGCCCGGACAGCGATAGCGTGCGAGGCGGCGGAGCCACCCACCACGAGCCGCGCGCGGAGCCACCGGAAGGTCGCCCCGGGCCGGCGGTCTGGCCGTCCCGCCGGCCCGTCGCCCGCCCCGTAGCCGTCCGAGGAGCAGACCATGGAGCCGCCCGCGGCACAGCGAGCACGATCGCTCTGGCTGATGACCGAACCGCTGCACGCCGTCTGCTACTTCGATGACGACTGCCGAGCCCTGGGCAAGTCCCTCGGCCTCAGGGGCTTCTGGATGGGCTACTTCGCCGCCCGCACCGCGCCCCTGGGCGCCGTCGAACCCGCGGCCGCCACCGCGGTCCTCGGGGTCTTCGCCCCGGGCATGGTGGCCCGCGCGCTGCCCGCCGCCTGGAGCACCGTCAGTCCGGCCCACGTCCTCGACGAACGCGCCGCCCGCGCCGCCCGCGCCCTGCGCACCATCGCCCCGGACCTCGACCGGTCCGCCACCGCTCTGCTGCCCCGGCTCCAGGCGCTCGTCGACGCCGCCCCCGACACCGGGCGCCCGCTCTTCGCCGCCAACCGCGCACTCTGCGACCACGCCGACCCCGTCGAACGACTCTGGCAACTCGCCACCACATTGCGGGAGTTCCGCGGCGAGGCCCACCTCGCCGCGGAACTCCCGCA
>LIQL01000916.1 GCA_001418405.1 Streptomyces diastatochromogenes
GTGGAGCACAGGAGTTGACGGTAGCTCAGCTCCGTCGTGGGAGCGGCTCCGTGGCGGGGCAGCACGCGGTGGAGCACCAGGGCGAGCAGGGCTGTGAGTGACGCCGAGGCGAGGTAGACGGAGCGCCAGCCCGAGAGATCGGCCAGAAGGCCGGACACGGTGCGGGCGAGCAGGATTCCGATGACCACGCCGCTGGTGACCAGGCCGACCACCCGTCCGCGCCCGGCGGGCGGGGCCAGTGACGCCGCGAAGGCCACCAGTGTCTGGGTGACGACCGCGAGGAGTCCCGTCGCGGCCATGCCCGCGAGCAGGACCGCCGCGGTGCGGGCGGCGGCCACCACGGCCAACGCCACTACCAGGAGCAGCAGTTGGGCCACGATGAGCCGCTTGCGGTTGGCCACGTCGCCCAGCGGTACGAGGAAGAAGAGTCCCAGGCCGTAGCCGACGTGCGTGAGCGTGACCACGCTGCCGACGAGTGCCGGACTCAGGGCGAGGTCGTGTCCCATGGTCACCAGGAGTGGCTGGGAGAAGTAGACGTTGGCCACCGCGGCCCCGCAGGCGACGGCGAACAGGATGACGACGCGCCGGGACAGGGCGAACCCGGAATCCCTCTCGCTGCAAGCTTCGGTCCGTCGTGTCACGGCCTCACCGTTGCCTGGCATCAGCATTCCTCCGCGATTGTGGTTTCAACTTGCTACCAGACGGGACGGTAGCCTTCTTGGTAGCATGTTGCAACCACCTTGAAAGGGAGGGACGCCATGGTGAACCGGACGCGCTTGGACGACAGTGAATGCCCCGTCGCCCGGTCGGTGGACGCGATCGGCGACTGGTGGTCGCTGCTGATCGTGCGGGACGCCTTCGACGGGAGCCGGCGCTTCGGGGAGTTCCAACGCAGCCTCGGCGTCGCGAAGAACATCCTCACCGCGCGACTGCGGGCCCTGGTCGCCGGCGGCGTCCTGGCATCCGTTCCCGCTTCGGACGGCAGCGCCTACCGCGAGTACGTGCTGACGCCGAAGGGCGAGGCACTCTTCCCCGTCATCGTGGCCCTGCGGCAGTGGGG
>LIQL01000917.1:0-610 GCA_001418405.1 Streptomyces diastatochromogenes
CCGGTGCTCGCCGACGGCACCCCGGTGCACCACGAGCCGCTGGCCACCCGCTACACCACACCGCGGCGGACCGTGCGCGACCATTGGTTCGGCAACGGCGTGCTGAAGTTGGCCCGCCCGGGAGATCCCTGGTCGGTCTGGCTGTTCTGGGAGAGCGGCTGGCACTTCAAGAATTGGTACGTCAATCTGGAGGAGCCGCGCCACCGTTGGTCGGGCGGAATCGACTCGCTCGATCATTTCCTCGACATCTGCGTCTATCCGGACCGGCGCNNGGTCGCCGTCCGGTCCGCCGGACGCGCCGCGGTCGCACAGATCGCGGCGTGGGAAGGGCCGTTCGCGGACGGCTGGGAGGACTGGCGGCCCGATCCGGCCTGGGAGGTTCCCGCACTTCCGGAGAACTGGGACCGACCGCCGGATCGTTTGCGGTAGCGAGACAGCAAACGTGAAAAGAAGAGAATGAAGAGAGTGAAGGGGGCGAACGGTGGAAAGGTGCGCCTATGGGCGAAACCGTTTCCCGCCGGGTTCCCTTGGGGGTCCCACCGGACGAGAAGCGGTACCCAGCCCCCTTGCTGTGCCCTGGGCCTTCAAACGTAGGATCGTCCTCCGCAAG
>LIQL01000917.1:692-1186 GCA_001418405.1 Streptomyces diastatochromogenes
GCCGGCTGCGGCACCGGCCTGCCGACCGCCCGTCAACTGTCCGACGCGGGACACCGGGTCGTGGGGATCGACCTCTCCCCCGGGATGGTCAAAATCGCCCAGGCCAACGCCCCGGCCGGCGAATTCCACCGACTGGACATCGCCGATCTGCGCGGTGGCCGGCTGGGCGGTCCGGGTTCCTTCGACGGAATCACCGCCTATTTCTCCCTGTTGATGATGCCTCGCGCGGAAATTCCGTGTGCCCTGGGCATGCTGCACGACCTCCTGCGACCCGGCGGGTTGCTGGCCCTGGCGATGGTCGAGGCCGATATTGACGACTTCCCCATTCCGTTCCTCGGCAGCACGATCCGGGTATCGGGATATCTGCGGGACGACCTGCGCCGGGTCGTGCGCGACGCGGGTTTCGACATCGTCGGGGAGGACTCGTATGCGTATGCCCCGTCGAGTACGGACGTACCACCCGAAATCCAGCTCTTCCTGCACCTGCGACGCGC
>LIQL01000918.1 GCA_001418405.1 Streptomyces diastatochromogenes
GTGGGGTGGCTGGTGGGTGCGGCGGGCGGCTCGGTGCGCCGCTCACCTCGTCGGCGGTCACGCTGTCCCCCTTCTCTGGGTGCGTCGTCACGTGCGTCACGTGCAGCTTTACAGGCTTTACAGCGTCGGCGGAGTGCCCTTTCCACCCAGCAGTACGGGCCGCCCCGTCCGTCGGGGCGGCCCGCATCAACTGCCTTGCATTTTCTGCAACTTATTGCATCACTTCGAGCCTCCGGACCCTGACTCGCCCTGACGAGGCGGGCGGGGCTTCCGCTGACCGTGGGCCGCAATTCCGCCCTGGGGACCGGTCTGCGCGCTGGAGGACCGGCCGCCACTACCGCCGCCGGACCGGTCGCCGCGCTCCCCGTGGGTCGTGATGCCGCGCATCACTCCGGCGGCCGCGCCGCCCGTACCTGCCGCATTGGCCATCGCGCCGAGCGCCCCACTGGCCGCCCCGCCGGCCGCCCTACCGGCCACCCGGGCAACCTTGAACGAATCACCCATTCCCGGAACTTTCAGGATCAGCGCGACGGCCGTCCCCACCGCGATGCCGGTCACCGCGAGTCCGGTCGTGACGCTGCCACGCTGTCCGTCCTGGAGGGCGGCGGCCATCCCCACCACGATGACGATGATCGGCTCTATCCCGACGATGGCGAGTATCCCGCCGGACCACCGCCGGACCTGCGACCACCAGTCCCGGTCAACCAGGCCCGCATAGACGATGATGCCGAGCACCGACCCGACGAGTAGGGCCAGGCTGCGCAGGATCATGAGCAGCCACAGCGCACCGGCCAGGGCCAGCGTCGCGAGTCCGCGCACCGCCCACATGAGGGGCCCCCCGCCCCCCTTGCCTGACTCCAGGTCAGCGGCCCAGGACGCGAACAGGTCACCTGCGCTGTGCGTGCCGAGCGCGGAGGCGAGCGCCTGAGAGATGGCGCTCACCCCCTGGACGACCACGTACAGGATCGCGGGCGCGAACGCCGTGACCGCCACCGCCAGCCACAACAAGCCCACGGCGTCCCGCATGGCCGTGATCATCGGCGCGCCTCTGACCGCCCTCTTGGTTACGGCCTTGAGCCAGAGCACCAGCACCAGCACGGTGCTGGCGGCGAACACCACGGCGTACGTCTTCACGAACCCCGCGCCGGCCAGGTCGACTTGCTGCGGCGTCTGGATCAGCTCTCCGAGGTGGCGCACCATCCATGCGGCCGCCTTCCCGATAGCGCGGGCAAGGGAGGCGAGCGGGTCGAGGGCGTCCAGGGGGTTGTCCGGGGTGGCGCCTCCCCCGCCGCTGCTCCCGCCGCCGGTGCGGCCCATGCAGATGTCCCAGGCCGCGCCAGGGATGCCGTCGCACGATGGCGCAGGGGCGGGTGTGGGGTCAGGC
>LIQL01000919.1 GCA_001418405.1 Streptomyces diastatochromogenes
GTGCGGGGGCCGGGGACGAGGGTGCCGCCGTTCCGCCTGACCGGACTGGGCGGGCCGGCCGGGCCGCTCTCCAGGCGGGGGTGGAGTTCGATGGTGCGTCGGCCGCCGGGCGGCAGGTCGAGTTCCCAGCGGAGTAGGCCCGCAGCGGCGAGGGCGTCCTGGGGCGTGGGGGTGGCGGTCACCACGGCGTGGGCGCCGCGTCCGGACCAGCGGAGGCCGGATCCGTGGACGGCGGCGCGGAGTTCGGCGCCGGGGAGGCCGACGGCGGCCGCCCCGAGGTCGGCCAGGTCGGTGCCCAGGTGGATTTCGACGGGCAGTCGGACGGGGCGGGTGGCGCTGCTGTGGAAGGTGATCCGCTCGGTGCCGTCGGCGGACCGCAGGCGCTCCATGCGGATCTCCGGGTCCGGCCCGCGCTCGCCCGATCTGCGGATCACGCCGGTGAAGTGGGCACGGTCCGCGGCCACCAACCGCCCCTGGACGACGAGGGGTTCCTCGCCCGCGACGCGTACTTCGCAGCGGGCGAGGATCCGCCGGCCGTCGCGGTAGCAGCCGTCCAGTCCCTGGCCGGTCAGCTGGCCCGTGGGGGACGACACGGCGAGCGACGGCAGGGCCATGCAGACGAGCACCGCATGGACCGCTTGGGGTTGGGGCGGTCGGGTCGGCGGGGTGTGCCGTTCCGTGGTGGTTCGGTGGGCCTGGGTGAGGGGGACGATCCCTGGCACGCTCTGCGCTCCCTGGTGAGGTCGGGGCTCCAATACGGCCTACGCCACTCAGGTGAACGGTGCGGCCGGCGCCCAGGTCACGCCGGCCGTGCCCGGCCCGGTGCGGTCACTGTCGGCTTCGGTCACCGTCCTTCCCCGTCCGGCGGGTGTCGGTCGTGCGGGGACGGGGGCCGGTGCCGCCGCGCGGCCCGCGGGAGCGGGTGGTGTTCGCCGGGCGCGAGGGTGCCGGTCGCTTGGTGGATCGTCGTCGGCCCGGCGTGGCGGTGCCGCCGCCCGCGGCGGCCTCGGTCTCGTCGCGTTGTTGGCGCAGGCAGCGGCGGAGCGGCTCGGGGTCCAGGCCCTCGTTGATGGCGCGGTGCAGCAGTTGGGCGAAGAGGCAGTCGGGGTCGGCGGCCAGGGCTCGGCTGAGCGCGACGCGGGCGGAGGGGCCGTCCGCCGTGGACCAGCACACCCAGCCGGCGAGGGTCAGGGGCGCCGCCGCGTGTTCGACGTAACCGCCGGTGCAGCGGCGGGCGAGGGCGCGCCACAGGCGGAGCGCCGCGGCGGCGTCGGGGCCGTCCATCCATTCCGCGGCCCGGTCGCGGGTGGCGCGGTCCTGGAGGCCGAGGATGAGGGTGGCGGCCTCGGCGTCGGTGATCAGTGCGTCGTCGCAGGCGTCGCGGGCGCGGTTGCTGCCGGCGGGGGTGTCCTGGCGGAACCGGTGGATCATGGCGGTGGCCAGTTGGAGGGTGGCGCGGTGGACGGTGGTGACGCCGTCCGGTCGGAGCAT
This sequence comes from Streptomyces diastatochromogenes, assembly GCA_001418405.1. GTDB lineage: Bacteria > Actinomycetota > Actinomycetes > Streptomycetales > Streptomycetaceae > Streptomyces > Streptomyces albulus_C. The sequence continues at coordinate 1,492 of LIQL01000919.1, forward strand.
CTGCGGCAGGAGTTCGGAGGCGGCGGTGTCGAGCGCCTCCTCCTGGTCGGTGCCGCGCCGGCCGGTGCGGCNNGCGTAGGCGGCGGCCGCGGCCATCACGGACGTACCGGGCAGGCACAGGGCGGTGCCGTCGGCGGGGCAGCAGCGGTAGTCGGGGCAACAGTAGGACCAGTAGCGGCCGTTGGAGAGGCACAGGGCTTCCAGGACGGGCACGTCCAGGGCGCCGCAGGCGGTGCGCAGCCGCTGGGCCAGGGGGCGGAGGCGCTCCTTGACGTCCCGGCCGCTCTCGCCCGGCGCCGGTTCCTTGCAGAGGAAGACGAGGATGCCGACGAGGCGGTCGGTGCGCTTGCGGGCGCCGGAGATCAGGGAGTCGGCGAGTTGGTCGCTGACGTCGGGCCAGTGGGACGGGTCGGCGGGGATGCCGAGGCGCAGCCGGCCGCCGAAGCGGGTGCGCTCGCCGTGCAGGGCGACCATCACGATGCTGTCGTCCGGGTAGAAGCCGAGCAGGTACGGCAGTGCGTCGGCGAGCTCGGCGGGGCCGCGCAGGACGACCTGTGGTGTGGCGGGCGGGCTCGCGGCCGCGTCGGGGGATCCGGGTCCGTC
>LIQL01000092.1 GCA_001418405.1 Streptomyces diastatochromogenes
ACTGACGTGGGCACCGGTGACGGCGGGCGCGGTCACCGGTGCCCACGTCAGTGGTGCTCGCCCCGGCGGGGGTCCATGCGGCCTTGGGGAAGACCTGGGGCGTTCGTCAGCGAATCATGTCCAAGCCCTGCGGGGAGCTTCCGGGGCGATCCGTGGGCGGCACGGCCAGGGGGTCCAGGAGCAGGGCGAGGGCGAGCAGGGTGGCGGCCAGCAGCCAGCCGGCCAGTACGTCGCCGGCCCAGTGGACGCCGAGGTAGACGCGGGTGAGGCCGACGCCGACGGCCCAGAGGGCGAGCAGTGCGCACCACCCGCGGCCGGCGCCGGGGCGGGTGTGGTGCAGCACGCCCCACGCCAGGAGGCCGGCGGCCAGCGCGGAGGTGGTGGCGTGGCCGGAGGGGAAGGAGTGGCCGGTGGCCCGGGCGGCCCAGTCGGCGACCGGCGGGCGGGGCCGGGCGAAGAGCTCCATGAGGCCGTAGCGGAGTGCCTGGCAGGCGGCGAGGACGAGCACCGCGGCCAGCGCCGCGCGGATCCGGCCACCGGTCCGGCGGCCGGCCAGCAGGCCGGCGAGGAGCGCCATCAGGTACGGCACGACGCCGGTGCCGGTGGCGGTCAGGGCGGTGGCCAGGGAGCGCAGTGGTTCGCCGCGGTGGGCGGTGGCCCAGTGCAGGGCGGCCCGTTCGGCGGCGAGCGGGGCGCCGTCGCGGACGGCCATGACGACGGCGACGACGGCGAAGAGCGCGGCGCCGAGGGCCGCGGCGCGCAGCAGGCGGAGCGGGGGCGCGCCCAGGCGCGGGCCGCGGCGCGCGCCGTCGGCCGGCTCAGGTCGCGCCCCCGGGGGCGTCACCGGGCGGCGACCAACGGGCGCAACGGGGTCTCCCGGACCCGGTCGACCAGGGGGGCGGCGCGCCGGGCGAGCGGCATCAGGACCGCGGCGACCAGGGTGCCGACGATCAGGCCGACCAGGACGTCGTGCGGGTAGTGGGCGCCGACCCAGACCCGCGAGGCGCCCATCAGGAGCGCGGCGGGGATGGCGATGGCGCCCAGCCGGCGGTCCAGCAGGAGCAGTGCGATGGCCGCGGAGGCGGCGATCACCGAGTGGTTGCTGGGGAACGACCAGTCGCCGATCCCCGGGCACGGCTCGACCGTGACGACGTGCAAGGTCTGGCAGGGGCGCTGTTCGTGGAAGAAGCTCTTGACCACGTCGTTGACCACGTAGGCCAGGACCACGATGACGGGGACCGCCAGGGCCATGGCCATCTGGACGGCCGGGGTGTGGCGTCCCTCACCGTGGGCGAGCCGGCGGCGGGTGCTGCCGCCGAGGCGCGCGCGGGCGCGCCACCAGCCGACCAGCATCAGCAGTGCGAAGACGCTCAGTCCGAGGTCGGTCCAGTAGGAGACCAGGACGTTGAGGAAGTGCGGCATCTGCTGGGCGAAGCCGGTCACGGAGGTGTACAGGCCGCCGTCGATCGAGGCTCCGCCGAAGGCGAGGTCGGTCACTGGGCTTACTCCTTGGCGGATCGGTGCGGGGTGCGCGGGCTGGATGCCGGGGGCGGCCCTGGTGGTGTGCCGGCCGCGGTGCGCTCCAGCAAGTGTGCCGGGTCGTTCAGGGTGCCGGTGGCGCGGTGGCGTGATCCGGCGCATCGGTGGGCTCGGCGGCCGCCCCGTCGGCGCCGCGCTGCTTGCGGCTGCGCAGCACCTCCACGGCGATCGGGCTCAGGGAAACCAGGACCACGAGGGCGACGACCGGGAGCAGGTAGCGGTCGACGTTGGGCACCGAGGAGCCCAGGGCGTACCCCGCGAGGGTGAGGCCGATCGCCCAGATCAGGCCACCGACGACCTGCCAGAGGGCGAAGGTGCGGGCCGGCACGTTCAGTGCGCCGGCCAGCGGGTTGAGCACGGTGCGGACGATCGGCACGAAGCGGGCCAGGACGATCGCCTTGGCGTGGCCGTAGCGCGCCAGGTACTCCTCGGCGCGGGCGGCGCCCTCCTGGAGCTTGCGGGACCGGCCCTGGGCGAGCAGCGCCCGGCCGCCGCGGCGACCGATCCAGTAGCCGGTCTGCGAGCCGATGAGGGTGCCGACGACCGCGGCGGTCAGCACCTGCGGCAGGGCGAGGTGGACGGCGCCGCCGACGCCGGGTGCGCACAGCAGCCCGGCGGTGAACAGCAAGGAGTCGCCGGGCAGGAAGAAGCCGACCAGGAGGCCGGTCTCGGCGAACAGGACGACGGCGACGCCGAGCGCGCCGAAGGCGGCGAGCAGCGAACCGGCGTCGAGGACGTTGACCGCCTCGGTGACGGTGCTGGCGTGCAGTGCCGCGGCCATTACGGCCATGTCGGTGGCCCCTCCCATAATGGGTTGCGGGTGTCCGCCGAGCGGCCGACTCCCACCGTCTACAGACCAGTAGACGGTCTACGGCACTGTAGACGAAGGAATGGTGGAGGGCGTTCCATGTCGGAGACTTCACCCGCGGCCCGCCGCCCCGCCGGCGAGCTGGAGGCGAGCGTGCTGGCGGCCCTGTGGGCGGCGGCGGGACCACTGACCCCCGCCGAGGTGCAGGGCGAACTGGGCGGCCGGCTCGCCCGGACGACGGTCACCACCATCCTCAGCCGGCTGCACGACAAGGGCGCGGTCTCCCGCACCCGGGCCGGCCGCGGCTTCGCCTACTCACCGATACACGACTCCGCCGGCCTGACCGCCCGGCGGATGCGCAGCGAGCTGGACAAGCAGGACGACCGCACCACCGCGCTCGCCCGCTTCGTCTCCGAGCTGACCAGCGAGGACGAGCAACTGCTCCGCTCACTGCTGGACGAGGCGGACGCGCCGGGCGCCGCGGGCGGCCCGCTCCCCGGATCCGGGACCACCCCATGATCATCGCCGTCTGGCTCCCGCTGGTGATGCCGCTGCTGGCGGTGCCGACCGCCCGTCGGCTCGCCGAGTCGCTGCCGCCGCGCGCCGCGGCCTGGCTGCTGGCCTGCTGCGCCGCCACGCTGGCCGCCTGCACCGCCGCGGCGCTGGGGCTGCTCGCGGCCGCCGGGGCGCTGCGGCTGCCGCCGGTCGCGGCCTTCGGCCATCTGGAGCGGGCCCTGCCGGGCACCGACGCGGCCGTGACCGTCCCGGCGGCCCCGGTCGCCGGCGCGCTGCTGGCCTGCTGCGCGGTCGCGGTCGCCCGCCGCGCCCTGCGGCACCGCGCCGAGCTGCGCGCCGCCCGGCGCACCGCCGACGCCCACGGCCTCGCCGGCGACCTCTGCGTCCTGCCGGACGCGGAGCCCGACGCCTACGCCCTGCCGGGCCGCCCGGGGCGGGTGGTGGTCACCGCGGGGATGCTGCGGGCACTGCCGCCGGCCGAACGGGAGGCGCTGTTCGCCCACGAGCGCGCCCACCTCGTGGGCCGCCACCACCTCTTCCTGCTGACCGCCGCGCTGGCCGGGGCCTGCCATCCGCTGCTCCGCGGGCTGCGCGCCCCGCTGGCGTACGCCCTGGAGCGCTGGGCCGACGAGTCCGCCGCCGCCCGGGTGGGCGACCGGCAGCTCACCGCCCGGGCCATCGGCCGTGCCGCGCTGGCCGCCCGGACGCACGCCGCGGCCGCCCCGCGACCGGGTACGGCACCGGCCGCGACCAGCGGCCCGGTGCCGCGGCGGGTCGCCGCGCTGCTCCGCCCCGACCGGCCGGCCGACCGCCCCCGCGGCCGGCTGCTGCCCGTCGGCCGCCGGCTGATAGCCGCCGCCCTGCTGGCCTGCGTCGCCTTCTCCGCGGCGGGCGCGGTGGACGCGGCGGCGGATCTGCACCAGACCGTGGAAACGGCCCAGGGCGAGCAACCGGGCCGCTAGCGGCGCCGGGACGGCCCGGTTCCGGGCGGCCGGGCGTCACCGCGGGCCACCGGTGCCCCCGGCCGTCCCGTCGGAGGCCGGTTCCGGGCCGGCCGAGCCCACCGTGAAGCCCAGCCGGGCGCCGCCGCCGGGGCGGGCGGCGGCGAAGGCACCGCCGCCGTGCGCGACCGCGATCTCCCGGACGATGGCCAGGCCGAGCCCCGAACCAGGCAGGCCCCGGGCCGCCGGTGCGCGGTAGAAGCGGTCGAAGACGTAGGGCAGGTCGCTGTCGGCGATGCCCGGGCCGCGGTCCAGGACCTCGACGCGGGCCCCGGTGACGACGATGTCGATGGGCGCGGTGCCCTCGGCGTCGAACTTGGCGGCGTTCTCCAGCAGGTTGCTGAGTGCCCGGTGCAGGGCCGCCGGGCGCCCCTGCACGACCGCCGGGCGCTCGGTGCGGACGGTGATCGGCCGGCCGGTGCGGCGGCGGGCCGAGGCGGCCGCGCGGTCGGCGACCTCGGCCAGGTGGACGTCCGAGGCCGGATCGTCGTCGCGCTGCCCGGCCGCCAGCGCGACCAGTTCGTTGACCAGGTCGGTCAGCTCCCTGGCCTCGCCGGCCAGGTCGGCGAGCAGCTCCTCGCGGGCCGGTGCCGGCAGTTCGTCGAACCGCTTGAGCAGCGAGATGTTGGTGCGCAGCGAGGTCAACGGGGTGCGCAGTTCGTGCCCGGCGTCCTGGACGAGCCGCTGCTGGTCGTGGACCGCGGTGGTCAGCCGCCCGAGCATGTCGTCGAAGGCCCGGCCGAGCCGGCCGACCTCGTCGCGCCCCTCGACGGGCACGTCGACGTCCACCCGGCCGCGTGCGGCGACGCTCTCGGCGACCGCGGTCAGCCGGACCAGCCGCCCGGTGATCCGGCGGGCCAGCCACCAGCCGACCGCGCCGGCCAGCGCGATCACCCCGGCGGCCAGCAGCACGGTGCGCTGCTGGAGCGCGGAGAGCAGGTCCTCGGTACCGCTGAGCTTGCGGGCGACCTGGACGGCGCCGCGCCCGCCGCCGAGCGCCACGGTGGCGACGTGGTACTCCGCGTCGCCGAGGACGACCACCCGCTCCTCGTGGTCCCCGGCGGCCGGCCGGGCGGCCACCCGCCGTTCGCGGTCCCCGGCCGGCAGCGCGGGGTGCCCCACCTCGACGATCCGCCCGCCGGCGGACAGGACCTGGACGTCGGTGCGGCTGGCGCCGGCGAGTTCGTCGCGCGGCCCACCGGAGTCGTCGGCGGCGTCGGCGGTGTAGTCGGCGGGGACGTACGGGCGCTCCCGCACCTGGGCCCGCAGGTCGCGGACGACCTCGGTGAAGACGGACTTCTCGTCCAACCGCACCAGCCGGGCCGCCGAGTCGTAGCTGAGGAAGCCGACCAGGACGGTCACCCCGGCGGCGCCGGCGGCGAAGGCCAGCGCGAAGGAGGTGCGCAGGCTGGCCGGTTTGCGGGCGCGCAACCAGGCCGCCGACCACCGCGCGGCCCGGCGGACCGCCGACGGCCGGACGAGGGGGCCGCGGCGCCCGGACACTCAGTCCTCCCGGAGGACGTAGCCGACGCCGCGCACCGTGTGGATCAGCGGGCGGCTGCCCGGCACGTCGACCTTCCGCCGGAGGTAGCCGACGTACACCGCGAGGTTCTTCGAGCCGGGGCCGAAGTCGTAGCCCCATATCCGGTCGTAGATCGTGGAGTGGTCCAGGACGATGCCGGCGTTGCGGGCCAGCAGCTCCAGGAGTTCGAACTCGGTGCGGGTCAGCTCCAGTTCGCGCGTCCCGCGCCAGGCGCGCCGCGAGGGGCCGTCGATCCGCAGGTCGGCCGCCTCGACGAGCCCGCTGTCGGCCGCCCGGGGGTCGTGGCCCTCTCCGGCCTCACCGGTCCCGGTGCCGTCCCCGGTCGGCGGCGCGGTGCGCCGCAGCAGCGCCCGCAGGCGGGCGAAGACCTCCTCGACCTCGAACGGCTTGACCACGTAGTCGTCGGCGCCGGCGTCCAGGCCGGCGATCCGGTCCGCGGTCTCGACCCGGGCGGTGAGCATCAGGATCGGGGTGCGGTCCTGTTCGGCGCGCAGCACCTGGCAGACCTGGAGCCCGTCGATCCCCGGCATCATCACGTCCAGCAGGATGACGTCGGGCCGCTCGCGGTGGGCGGCGGCCAGCGCCTGGATGCCGTCGGCGACGGCGGTGACGCGGTACCCCTCCAGGGTCAGGGCGCGTTCCAGCGCGGTGCGGATGGGGCGGTCGTCCTCGGCGAGCAGCACGGAGTGAGTCACCCGGCAAGTCTGCCAAGGGCCCCCGCGGGCGGGTGCGGTCCCCCCGGGCGGACGGCCCGCGGGGCGCATTCTTACCCGTCTCTCACCCGGGCCACGTCCTCGACTTACCCGCTCCCGCCACGGTGGCCGGTGCCGGACGGGCCGCCCGCGGGGACCGGCCGCGGAACCGGCCCGGCCGGCAGTACGACGGCCCGGCACCGGGCACCGCCCGGGCCATCCCGTGGGCGCACCACCCGGAAGACACCGCATGAAGATCACGCTCCTGCTGCACAACGCCTACGCCGTCGGCGCCCCCTTGCGCGCCGCCCTCGCCCTGGCCGCCGCCCTCGCCGACCGGCACGACGTCGAAGTGGTCTCGATGCTGCGGCACCGCGAGGTCCCGCGGTGCGCGGTGGACCCCCGGCTGCGGCTGGTGCCGCTGGTGGACACCCGGGTGGGCAGCGACGACATGGCGCACCCGCTGTTCGGCGAGCCGGCGCTGGACTTCCCGACCGCCGATCGGCGCCACCACCAGTACAGCCGGCTGGTCGACCTGCGGGCCGCGGAGTTCCTGCGCGGCACCGACGCCGACGTACTGATCGGCACCCGCCCCGGGATCAACGCCTACCTGGCCCGCTTCGGCCCCCGCCGCGCCCTCCGGATCGCCCAGGAGGCGCCCCGCCACGACGCGCACGAGGACCTGCTGCGGGCCGAACTCGCCGACTCCTACCGGGCGTTGGACGCCCTGGTGACCACCGCCGAGGCGGCGGCCCACTGGCGGACCCGACGGCCGCTGCCCGGCGTGCGGGTGCTGGCGGTACCGGCGGTCGTCCCGCCGCCCGCGGATCCGCCCGGCACGCCGGCGACCGGCACCCGCCCCGACACCGCTGCCGGCTCCGCACCCGCGTCCGCCCCCGGGGCAGCTGCCGACACCGCCGCCGCCGACACCGCCCCGCGGACCATCGTCGCGGCCGGCCGGCTGGCCCCCGACGAGCGCTTCGACCTGCTGGTCGAGGCGTTCTCCGCGGTCTGCGCCAAGCACCCCGACTGGCGGCTGCGGATCCACGGCGAGGGCCCCGAACGTGCCCGGCTGCGGAGCCTGATCGACGGCCTCGGGCTGGCCGACCGGGCCGAGCTGGCCGGGCCGCGGTCACCGGACGGCGCGGAGTTCGCCGGGGCGTCGATCGCCGCCTCGGCCTCGGACGCCGAGGCGTCCGGCCCGGCGCTGGTCGAGGCGATGCTGCGCGGCGTCCCGGTCGTCGGCACCGGCCGGCCGCCGGGCCCCACGGAGCTCCTCCAGGGCGGCGGTGGCGGGGTGCTGGTGCCGTGCGACGACGGGCGGGCACTGGCCGTGGCGCTGCTGGACCTGGTCGAGGACCCGGAGCGCCGGCGGGCCCTGGGGGCGGCCGCGCTGGAGAGCGCCCGCCGGCACGGCCCGGGGCCGGCCGCCGCGCGCTACCAGGTGCTGTTCGAGGAGCTGCGGACCACCCGCCGGGCCCGGGCCGTGCGCCGGGCGCTCGGCGGCATCGGGCTGCGCCTGCGCACCGGGCCCCGGGGGAACGAGCGGGCCTGAACGGCCGACGCCCGCCGCGGAACCGGACTCCCGCCCCTTGCACACCTCCCGCCCCATCCGCGCCGTGCGTTACTCAACTCGCCGGCGCCCGGCGGAACTTCGGCGCGGCGATCTGGCGTCTCCGGTCGTGAACATGCTGAACTGCTGAGGGGGCGACTGCCACTTCGAGCAGATGACGCTTCGCATTCCGAAATTCCGACGGACAGGGGGCCGCTCATGCTGCACGGTGTCGATGTCAGCTCCTACAACACCGGATATTCCGCCAAAGGTCTGGACTTCGTCTTCATCAAGGCCACCGAAGGCCGTTCCTACGTCAATCCGCACCAGTCCGCCCAGGCGGCACGGGCCCGGGAGGCGGGCGCCGTGGTCGGCTTCTACCACTTCCTGTGGCCGGGCAACATCGCCGCCCAGGCCCGCTATTTCGTGGAGAAGTGCGCCTCGGTGCAGGGCGACGTGCTGGCCGCCGACTGGGAGACCACCGGTGCCGGCACCTACGCCAGCAACGCGCAGAAGGACCAGTTCCTGCTGGAGGTCAAGAAGCTCCGGCCCACCCACCGCGTGCTGCTCTACTGCAACCGTGACTTCTGGTTGAACCGCGACCACACGTCGTACGCGGCGGACGGACTGTGGATCGCCGACTACGTCGCCGCCGGGCATCCGCGGATCAAGGCGAAGTGGCGCATCCACCAGTACACCGATTCGCCCCTCGACAAGGACGTCGCAGCGTTCGGCAGTCATGCCGAGCTCAAGAAGTGGGCGCATCCCGCATAAACTTCTCCGGCAGTACCCGGATGCGCCTGGCGGACACTCCGCGTGACACGATCGCGCGGCTGGCGGACAGTGCGTGACGAAGAGCGTGGAGGAACACCCGTGACGGACCCGGCGGCCAAGGCCCTGCAACAGGAGATAGCCCGCGAACTCCAGGTGCCCGCGGAGTTCGACGCCGCACGGGAGATCGAGCGCCGGGTGTCCTTCCTCACAGCGCAGCTCACCTCCACGGGCCTGCGCTCCCTGGTGCTGGGCATCAGCGGCGGGGTCGACTCCACCACCGCGGGCCGGCTCTGCCAGCTCGCGGTGGAGCGGGCCCGCACCGAGGGGCACGACGCGACGTTCTTCGCGATGCGCCTGCCCTACGGGGAGCAGGCCGACGAGAAGGACGCGCAGCGGGCGGTGGAGTTCCTCCGGGCCGACCGGCTGCTGACCGTGGACGTCCGGCCTGCCAGTGACGCGGCGCTGGCCGCGGCGGTGGCCGGGGGCGTCGCCTTCCGCGACGCGCACCACCAGGACTTCGTGCACGGCAACATCAAGGCCCGGCAGCGCATGATCGCCCAGTACGCGGTGGCCGGCGCGGAGAACGGCCTGGTCGTGGGCACCGACCACGCGGCCGAGGCGGTCTCCGGCTTCTTCACCAAGTTCGGCGACGGCGCGGCCGACGTGGTCCCGCTGACCGGGCTGACCAAGCGCCGGGTGCGGGCCGTCGCCGAGGCGCTGGGCGCCCCGGCCGAACTTGTCCACAAGGTCCCGACCGCCGACCTGGAGACCCTCGACCCGGGCAAGCCCGACGAGGACGCCCTCGGCGTCACCTACGACCAGATCGACGACTTCCTGGAGGGCCGGCCCGTCGAGGACGCCGCCTTCGAGGCGATCGTGCGGCGGTACCGCCTCACCGCCCACAAGCGCGCCCTGCCGCTCGCGCCCTGAGCCGGGCGGGGCGCGCTCGGCCGCGCCCCGCACCGTCCGGTCATGCACCGTCCGGTCATGCGCCGGCCAGGGAGCGGTCACCGGCCCGGTGCTAAACCGTGGGCCGCAGCGGGCATGCATGCGGCCATGGGAAGCCACGAAGTGCGATCGGAAGATCAACTGTCAGTGGGGCCGCTTACTCTCCACGGCATGGGTGACGCACGCCTGCACGAACTCCAGACCGCGCTGACCACTGCCTCCGACCTCGCCTCCGCCCTGCGCGCGGCGCCGTCCCGGCGCGACGCCGACCAGCTCGTCGACGTCCTGCGCCAGGCGCTGACCGCCGCCAGTTCGCTGGGGGCCCTGACCACCGGCCCGACGGGGTGCGCACTGCACCCCAACGGCGCGGTGGACCCGCTCCACGGCGACCCGGAAGACCCGCTGCCGGCGGGCTACGGCAAGTGCCTGCTGTGCAACGACCGCCGGCGCCGGGCGGACGCGCAGCATCCGCACGTCCGCCCGCACGCCCGCCCGCGCCCCCGGCCACACCCGGGCTGGCACCGGCGGCTGAGCGCTTAGCGGCGCCTAGCGGGAGGTCGGGTCCGAGCCTTCGGGCCCGGCGGTGCCGGGGTCCTCGGCGCCGCCGGGTTTGCGTTCCGGCCGCAGGGCGATCCGGCCGAGGACCGCGGCGACGGCCAGCGCCGCGAGGGCGAGCAGCACCGCGTCCGGCACACCGTTGCCCAGCCGGGCGGCCCAGCCCTCCAGGTCGGCCTCGGTGTCCGCGTCCAGGATCCCCGGCAGCGCGCTGGTCCCGTTGAAGCTCAGGAACAGCACGCCGATGCCGAGGAAGAACAGCCCGGAGATCAACGACGTGGTGTGCAGCCGCAGCCGGCCCAGGGTCAGTTCGCGGCCGCGCAGCCAGCCCCGGGTGCCAAGCCGGAAGCGGTCCCAGAGCAGGGCCAGCAGGAACAGCGGCAGCGCCATGCCCAGCGCGTAGACCGCGAGCATCGAGGCGCCGTAGAGCGGGGAGCCGCTGACCGCCGTCACGGTCAGCACCGCCCCGAGGATCGGTCCGGCGCAGAAGCCGGCCAGACCGTAGACGCAGCCGAGCAGGAAGGTGGACAGGGCGGTGCGCGGGGTGATCCGGGCGGCCGCCGCCTGGGCCCGCCGGGAGGCGAAGCCGAGGCCGAGGATCTGGGCCAGTCCCAGCGCGATGACGACCCAGCCGCCGACCGCGATCAGCAGGTCGCGGTGGCCGTTGAAGAGCCGGCTGGCGGCCGTACTGGCCGCACCCAGCGGCACCAGCGTGGTGGCCAGCCCCAGGTAGAACACCCCGGTGCGGGCCAGCAGCCGGCCCGGGCTGGCCAGCGAGTAGGCGAAGAACGCCGGGAGCAGCAGGGCGCTGCACGGGCTGACCAGCGCCAGTGCGCCGCCCAGGAACGCGGCGAGGTAGCCGATGTCGGTGGTCACTTCCCGGCCCCCGCACCGCCGCGCAGGCCGGCAAGTCCGGGAAGCGCGGCGGTGCGGGCCAGCAGCCGGCCCGGGCTGGCCAGCGAGTAGGCGAAGAACGCCGGGAGCAGCAGGGCGCTGCACGGGCTGACCAGCGCCCGTGCGCCGCCCAGGAACGCGGCGAGGTAGCCGATGTCGGTGGTCACTTCCCGCCCCCCGCACCGCCGCGCTTC
>LIQL01000920.1 GCA_001418405.1 Streptomyces diastatochromogenes
CGTGGCGTGGGTGGTCCGGTGGGGCGCGGGGCGGTGGGCTCCCCCGGAGCCATGATCACTCGGTGCCGGCGAGCGCCAGGTAAACGGCACCGAAATCGGCGATGGCGAGGAGTTCCGCGGCGCGTTCCAGCTCGCTGCCGGCGGTCGGTTCCAGTTCGCTGAGGGGGGTGTCGCGTTCGTCGGCGAGCTGCTGGGCGGCGCGGGTCGCGGAGAGCGGGCCGGCCTCGGCTTCGCGGAACAGGACGATCCGGGCGTGCAGGGCGGCCGGCTGGTCGACGCGGTCGCGGAAGAAGTCGTCCGGGTCGGCGCCGGCGGCGAGGGCGCCGGCGAGCAGGGCGCGGTGGGTGGTGAGCGCCTCGGGGAGGTCGGCGGCGAGCGCGGGGCGGCCGGCGAGTCCGGCGAGTTCGGTGGCGAAGTGGCGGCCGACGGCGCCGGCGACCAGTCCCTCGGTCCAGATCAGCGGGAGCGCGTCGGCGAGGTCGGCGGCGAGGGTCTTGCCGGGGTTGGTGTAGGTGGGGATGGCCGGACCGCAGCGTTCGGCGACCTGGTCGAGGCGGTCGGCGAGCTTGCTGACGGCGTCCGCGGGGGCGCTGATCAGGCCGATCCGGTCGGCGAGCACGAGCAGCGGGATGAGGACGGACCACAGGGTGCCGGGGGCTGCGGGCGGGGCGCCCTCGACGTCGAACTCGGCGTCGTAGGCGGTGGTGGCCAGGGGGACGGCGAGGCCGCGGGCCTGGACGACGGCTTCCGCGAGCGGGCCGCCGGCGGGGGTGACGGCGACGACCGCGCAGCCGCGGCGGTAGGACTGCTCGACGAGTTCGGCGAGGCCGGGGTCGGCGGCGTCGGGGCCGGCGACGAGGAGGAGGTCGAGGGGGCCGGCCCAGCCGGGCAGGATCCAGCGGAGGGCGCCGGGCACGGGGGCCACGCCGGTGGGCTGGATGAGGCTGACCGGGCAGCTGCCGCCGCTGAGGGCGCGCAGCAGGTCGGCGACGCCGGCGGCGGCCGGGCCGGGGCCGGCGACCAGGATGGCGCGCGGCCGCCCGTCGGGGGTCAGCTCGGGGATGCCGGATTCGGCGGCGCTGCGGGCGGCGGTGCGGACCCGGGCACCGGATTCGGCGACGCCGCGCAGCAGGCCGAAGCGATCGGCGCCGGCCAGCGCCTCGGGTGCGTCGAGCAGTGACTCGTCGAGCATGGTGGCGCGGCCTCCGATCGCCGGTGGGCGGGGTGCTGCCGGGTCAGGCCGGGCGGCGGGCTTCGTCGACGAGGAGGACCGGAATGCCGTCCTGGACGGGGTAGGCGAGGCCGCAGTCGGCGGAGGTGCAGATCAGCTCGGCGGGGTCGGCCGCGGTGCGGTCCTCCAGCGGGGCGTGGCAGGCCGGGCAGGCGAGGATCTGGATCAGGCTGGCTTCGACCGGCATCGGGGTGCTCCTTCGGCGTGGTTACGGCGTGGCCAGCGTACCGCCGGTGTGGGGGGCGGGGCCTGCCCGGAGGGGGTTTCGGCAGGTGGGAGGACCGGTTTGGGCGGCCCTCCCACCGGGGGCGGCGGGTCAGCCGCGGATGATGCCCAGGGCCTCGTCGCGGATGCGGTCGACGGTGGCCCGGTCGCGGGCCTCGGCGTTGAGGCGGAGCAGCGGCTCGGTGTTGGAGGGGCGGACGTTGAACCACCAGTCGGCGGCGGTGACGGTCAGGCCGTCGAGGTCGTCGAGGGTGATGCCGTCGCGGCCTTCGTAGGCGGCCTTGATGGCGGCGAGCCGGCCGGCCTGGTCGTCGACGGTGCTGTTGATCTCGCCGGAGGCGGCGTAGCGGTCGTACTGGGCGACCAGCTGGGACAGCGGGCCGTCCTGGCTGCCGAGGGCCGCCAGGACGTGCATCGCGGCGAGCATGCCGGTGTCGGCGTTCCAGAAGTCGCGGAAGTAGTAGTGGGCGGAGTGCTCGCCGCCGAAGATGGCGCCGGTGCGGGCCATCTCGGCCTTGATGAAGGAGTGGCCGACGCGGGTGCGGACGGGGGCGCCGCCGTGCTCCTTGACGACCTCCGGGACGGACCAGGAGGTGATGCAGTTGTGGATGACCGTGCCGCCGGGGTGCTTGGCCAGTTCGCGGGCGGCGACCAGGGCGGTGATCGCGGACGGGGAGACCGGGTCGCCGTTCTCGTCGACGACGAAGCAGCGGTCGGCGTCGCCGTCGAAGGCGAGGCCGAGGTCGGCGCCGACGGCGCGGACCCGGGCTTGCAGGTCGGTGATGTTCTTCGGGTCGAGCGGGTTGGCCTCGTGGTTGGGGAAGGAGCCGTCCAGCTCGAAGTAGAGGGCGTCGAGGTCGAGGGGCAGGCCCTCGAAGACGGTGGGGACGGTGTGGCCGCCCATGCCGTTGCCGGCGTCGACGACGACCTTCAGGGGGCGGATCTGCGACAGGTCCACCAGGGAGTGCAGGTGGCCGGCGTAGTCCTTCAGGACGTCGCGTCGGGTGCGGGTGCCGGGGGTGGCGGCCGGCTCGGGGGCGCCGTCGGCGGTCCAGCGCTCGACCAGTGCGCGGATGTCGGCGAGGCCGGTGTCCTGGCCGACCGGGGCGGCTCCGGCCCGGCACAGCTTGATGCCGTTGTACTGGGCCGGGTTGTGCGAGGCGGTGAACATCGCGCCGGGCAGGTCCAGTGCGCCGCTGGCGTAGTAGAGCTCGTCGGTCGAGCACAGGCCGATCTCGGTGACGTCGGCGCCGCGGGCGGTGGCGCCGCGGCCGAAGGCCCCGGACAGGCCCGGTGAGGAGGGCCGCATGTCGTGCCCGATGACGATCGCGTCGGCGCCGGTGACCTCGACGAAGGCCGCGCCGAAGAGTTCGGCCAGGGTCTCGTCCCACTGGTCGGGGACCACGCCGCGCACGTCGTACGCCTTCACGATCTGCGACAGATCAGTCACAGCCAGCCCTCCTGGAGTCGCTACGGGCTGACAAACCTACCCGTACGTTCCGTGCGGGGGCCGTGAACCAGCCGTGAACGGCAGCGGAGCAGGTGGGGGCGGGTCAGGAGTCGGGCGAGCGCAGGATCCGGAGGTGGCCGCGGCGGGCGACCTCCATGGGGTGGCCGTCGCGGCCGGTG
>LIQL01000921.1 GCA_001418405.1 Streptomyces diastatochromogenes
TCATCTACCTGGTCTGGGGCGGGGTCTAGTCCTCGCCCCAGACCAGGTAGATGATCGGGGACTCGCGGTGCGGCAGCTGGTGGAGCGTGACGCTGCCCAGGTCCAGGAACTCGGTGAGTGCCTTGGTCTCGCCGGGCCACTTGGGGTGGGCGAGTTCGTCGAAGGCGATGATGCTGCCCTTGGCCAGGTGCGGGCGGATCGCGTGCAGGGTCTCCAGGGAGGGTTCGTACAGGTCGAGGTCGATGTAGGCGAGGGCCACGATCGTCTCGGGGTTCTCGGCCAGGTACTGGGGGACGGTCTTGCGGACGTCGCCCTGGACGACGAAGCTGCGCTGGGTGTGGCCGTAGGGTTCGTTGGCCTCGTGTGCGGCCAGGACGGCGCGCAGGTGGTCGACCTCGTCGGCGGGGACGGCGAAGCGGCCTTCGACGGCGCTGGGGGTGGCGCGGTCGACGTCGGCGATGTCGGGGAAGCCGGTGAAGGTGTCGAAGCCGATGACGCGGCGCAGCGAGTTGTAGGGCTCGTAGATGCTGCGCAGGGCCGTGAAGGCGGCGAGGTGGCGGCCGTGCAGGACGCCGAACTCCATGATGACGCCGGGCACGTCGACGATCTTGCGGTAGAGGGCGTCCATCGCCAGGAGGTCGGCGAGCTGGGGGCGGCGCAGGTACACGGGGAGGTTGTCGATCAGGTACTCGGGCGGGATGGGGGTCTGGGCGAGGAGTTCGGTCAGGCGCAGCCGGGAGTCGCGCTCCTGCTCGGACTCGTGCGGGACGACGCGCGGGTCCTTGTAGGGGGAGTCGGTCATGGTGGTCCTTTCGTGGAGGGCGCTGGGTGCGGGTGCCGGCGGGGTCAGCGGCTGGTCTGGCCGGCGTCCCACAGGTCCTTGCAGGTCTGGTGGAGGGGGATGCGGGGCTGCCAGTGCAGGAGGGTGCGGGCGCGGCGGATGTCGGCCTGGACCCAGTCGGCGCCCAGGCTGCGGACGGGACCGTGGTCGTCGTTGAGGGCCGTGAGGGGCAGGCCGGCGGCGACCAGGAGGTGGGTGACCAGTTCCCGCATGGGGACGGCGACGCCGCTGCCGATGTTGAAGACCCGTTGGGGCAGGGGGCGCCTGGCGGCCTGGACGGCGGCTTCGGCGACGTCGCGGACGTCGACCCAGTCCCGCACGGCGGCGGCGACGTCGACGGTGAGGGGTTCGCCGCCGAGGGCGGCGGCGCGCATCCGGGGCAGGAGCTTGCCGGGGAAGCTGGCCGGTGTCGGGTAGGGGCCGACGGTGTTGACCAGGCGGAGCACGGCGGCGTCGACGACCCCGGTGTTGGCGGCGGCCAGGACGGCTTGTGAGCCGGCGAGTTTGGCGCGGGCGTAGGCGTTGGTCGGGCGGGGGGTGAGGTCCTCGTCGAGGGGGACGCCGCGCTGGCCTGGGCCGTACTCGTGGATGGTGCCGAGGTGGACCAGGCGGGGCGGCTTCGGGCACTGCTGGAGGGCCTGGGTCAGGGTGCGGGCCAGGCCGGCGTTGGCGGCCAGCAGTTCCGCGGCGCGCTGTTCGCCGCCGTCGGCGGCGCTGGTGACGTCGGTGGCGCCGGCCATGTCGGTGGCGTTGACCACGACCCGCGCACCGGTGTCGGTCAGGAGCCGGGTCAGGGCGTCGGCGGGGGCGG
>LIQL01000922.1 GCA_001418405.1 Streptomyces diastatochromogenes
TTCAGGGTGACCACGACGCCGACAAGGTGATCGGCGAGATGAAGGGCCCGGACGGCGTCGTGGTCACCCTGAACTCCGCGGTCCGCGACTCCGGTGGCTTCGTCACCGTCGAGGGCACCGTCACCAACCACGGCACCCGCGCCTTCAACGCCATCGACTGGCGCTCCAACGAGACCGAGCTGAAGTCGCGTTCGTCGATCTCCGGCGCCACCCTGGTCGACAAACTGGGCAAGAAGCGCTACCTGGTGCTCCGCGACACCAACGGCGAGTGTCTGTGCACGACGGGCCTGAGCGGACTGCTGCCGGGGCAGAGCCGGCCCATCTTCGCGCAGTTCCCGGCGCCACCCGCGAAGGTGACCGAGGTCGACTTCCAACTGCCGACGCTGCCGCCGGCCACCCTCAAGATCACCGACTGAGCCCCGCGATGACCGCCTCCCGCACGGCCCTCACGGCCACCGCCGCGCTCCTGTTGACCGTCGCCCTGACCGCCCCCGCCGCCCACGCCGACCCGCCGGGCATCACGGAGGACACCACCGCGCCGGTGCACATCGACGCCACCAACCCCAACCTGCGGATGGTCCAGGGCGCCAAGCTCGCCCCGCCCAAGGTGCTCAACATCAAGTCCATCGTGGAGTCCGACGACGGCTCCGAGAGCCGGCAGGACACCAACGACAACATCACCTTCGCGCTCCAGGCCGAGGTCCTCTTCAGCAAGGACAGCGCCGAACTGTCGACCGACGCGCTGGCCCGGATCAGCGCCATCGCCGACGAGGTCCGCCAGCGGCACGCCACCAACCTGCGGGTGTTCGGCTTCACCGACAACCTCGGCTCCGCCGCGCACGGACTGGTCCTCTCCAAGCAGCGGGCCAACGCCGTGCAACGCGAACTCGCCGTCGACCTCGGCTCCTCGGTCACCTTCCAGATCCGCGGCTACGGCGAGCAGTACCCGATCGCCGACAACAGCACCGAGGCCGGCCGCCGGAAGAACCGCCGGGTCGAGGTGAGCTTCCCGCGCAGCGGCGGATAGCCCCGGACCGCCACCCCGTCCGTATTGGACCGGTCGATCCAATAGGTGTTAGCGTTCCCTCATGGCCCGACCCAGGAAGTTCGAAGAGGAACGGGCGGTCGACGCCGCGATGCAGGCGTTCTGGGCCGCCGGCTACGAAGCCACGTCCACCCAGGACCTGTGCGACGCCACCGGCCTGGGGCGCAGCAGCATCTACAACGCCTTCACGAGCAAGCACGACCTCTTCGAGCGCGCCCTGGCCCGCTACATGGAGTACAAGAACGGCGAGCTCGCCGAACTCCTCGACGAC
>LIQL01000923.1 GCA_001418405.1 Streptomyces diastatochromogenes
CCCCCACGACTCCACCCCCACGTGGGAACGGGGCAAGGAACGGCAACGACGTGCACACCGTGCCGCACGACGCGACCGCCCCCTCGGCAGGCAACGCGGCAGCCCGCACCGCACTCCGACACCTTTGACGCGGTCCCGGCGGCCTTCGACTCGGGCCCGCCGCAGCGGACGGAATCCCCTCCCCGCCCTCGCCATGTGCGTCCTGCACGCCGTGCCGACAGCGGCAGCAGCCGGCACACCAAACGTGGCCGAGGCGGCTTCCTCGCACGTCAATGCAGGAAAGGCCATCACCCCGGCAACTCCGACATCAGACCGCTCTTGGCCCGTCACCGGCCCGGCGGGAACACCACCGGAGTTGCTGCGCGGCTGGGACCCTCCACCCACCCCCTGGGCAGCCGGGCACCGGGGCGTGGACCTGGCGGCGGCCGAAGGCACCGCCGTCAAAGCCGCCACGCCCGGCCGGATCACCTTCGCCGGCACCGTCGCCGGCCGCGGCGTCCTCACCATCGAAGTGTCCGACTCGGGCCGTCCCCCGCTACACACCACCTACGAGCCGATCCGCGCCACCGCCCACAAAGGCCAGCACGTCACCGCCGGCCAACCCGTCGGCCTGCTGGAGAACGGCCATCACCACTGCCGTCACCCCTGCCTCCACTGGGGCCTACGACGCGGCACGACCTACCTGAACCCCCTCTCGCTGCTACCGCCAACCGCCCTCCGCAAAGGCCCCTCCCGGCTCCTGCCGGTCTTCGAAGTCCCCGAGCCATCAGTCCCGGACTCAGGACTCACCCATCCACATTCTGAGCGACCAATCCCCACGGCCCACGCCGCACAGAACTCACCACCAGACACAACAAGCACCGCCCTACTCGGCGCGATCACACTCACCGCCACCACGCTGTGGGCATTGGGCCGCCTCCGTCGTAGACCGAGACGGAGACATGCGGCCAGGAGACATGGCCCTCCCACAGGCACTTCGCACTGGAGGAGGCGGGCAGGCCGCACAAGGCACGGCAACACCCACGAAGAAGGACAGGCCCAACTGAGAGAGGAGACGCCTACGCGGACGGCTTGAACGAGTACGCACCAATGCGGCGCGGGAAAACACGTACCTGTCGCACGGCGCAACGAACCGACTCCGGTTCGTCGCGGGCTGCGGGCTGCGGGCT
>LIQL01000924.1 GCA_001418405.1 Streptomyces diastatochromogenes
AGCGTCACCAGCAGCGCGGCCCCGTACGCCACCGGCAGCGGCTCCTCCACGAAGGCCGCGCTGCTGGTGACGCTCGGGGTGGCCGAGGTGCGCTGGGGCACCGCCCGCGCGGCGACGGTGTTCGCGGCCGGGCACATAGGCGCCAGCCTGCTGGTCTACGCCGGGCTGCGGGCGCGGCGGGGCGACGGCACCCGGCCGGCACCACGGGCGCCCGGCGGGGACGGCGGCACCGCGCACGCCCTCGACGTCGGGGCGAGCTACGGCTTCTACGCCACCCTCGGCGCGCTGGCCGCGTCGCTGCCGCACCGGGGCGCCCGGGCGGCGGCCACCGGCGGGTTGCTGGCGCTGGGCGCGGTGCCGGTGGTCCGCCGCGGCCGGACGTTCACCGACGTCGGACACCTGACGGCGTTGGTGCTCGGGGTGGGCATGGGAGCCGCCGGAGCACCGGTGCGGGGGCGAGTTCCGGCCACCGGTTGGTGGCGCCGCCGACCGGCGGTCTCCACAACTCCGGCTCGGTCAGGGGCAGTCGGGACGGGTCCGGCGGCGGTCCGTCGGGGAGCGGGGTCGACGCACGGCGGGATCGCGTCACCACGGGGAGTGGTGTGAAAGACAGATCAGTGACCGTCTGGTTCAATAGGGCCATGGCCAGCCTCACAGATACCGCGACGGGTCGCAGCGACCTTGAGCCGTTCTGGCCGTCCCGACAGGCGCACGCCTTCGACCGTCTGTGTTGCCGCGCGCACTGAGCGCGGGCCCGCACCCTCCTCTTCGACACCGCTGACCGGTGTCGCCAGCCCTGCCCGCGCGCATGACGTCCCCCGACGGTCCCCTGCGCGAAAGAGCTGACGTTCGATGACCAATCTCCGTACCGTGCCTGCCGGTTCCCCCACGGCCGCCGTTCCGCATCCCGCCCACCACCGTCACCGACTGCGCGCCGTCGCACCCGGCGAAGCCGTCCCGGCGCCCGCCACCCCGGGCGCCGGCGCCACCCGCCACAGCGCCCAGCAGGTCGCCGAACTGCTGAACTCCGGGGCGACCTGGCTGCCGGCGCCGCAGCACAGCCTGCCCGCCCTGCCCGGGCAGCCGCCGATGGTCGGCTACCTCGTCCTGGTGCCGGCCGAGCAGGCCCCCGCAGCGCCGCAGCCGCCCGTCGGGCCCGCCCCGGCGGCCCGGACCGGCGACGCGACGGTGCGGATCGACCCCGAACAACGCACCGTGCACGTCCAGGGCCGCCAGCTGGACCTGACGTACCTGGAGTTCGAGCTGCTCGCCCATATGGTCGCGCATCCGCACCGGGTGCACACCCGCGACCAGTTGGTGACCACCGTGTGGGGCTACGGGCACGTCGGCGACGGCCGCACGGTCGACGTCCACGTCGCCCGGCTGCGGCGGAAGTTGGGCACCGAGCTCCGCGGGTCGATCGTCACCGTCCGCCGGGTCGGCTACAAGTACGTGCCGAGCGCCTGACCGGCCCGGTCGGGCACCCGGCCGCCGCTCGGCGGCGGCCAAATGCCGCGCGACGGCCGGGTGCCGCCGAGCACCACCCGCTCGGCGGCGGCCGCCAGGGCGCGCCGGTCCAGGCCGCGCCCGGCGGTCGGCAACGCCGGATGGACGGTGGCCCGTACGGCCAGTCCGCGGGCGGCGACGACCCGGCGCAGCGACGCGGCGAAGGTGTCGGCGCCGCAGAAGGCGGCCACCGTGGTGGGGCGCCCCTGCTGGACGTAGTCGACGGTGACCGGGCGGACGGGGGCGCCGGCGTCCAGCGCGGCCTGGAAGGTGGCTCGGCGGAAGCCGCCCTGGTCGGCGGTGCACCAGGTGGTGGCCTGGGGGAAGACCGCGACCGAACGGCCGGCGGCCAGGAGCGCGGACAGTTCCGCGACGGTGCGCGGGAGTCGGCGGGGGTGCGTGCGGTCGATGAAGTGGGTGCCGGCGCGCCGGGCCAGGCCGCCGACCAGCGGCCAGCTGCCGACCTCGCGCTTGGCGAGCAGGACGGCGGGCTCGACGGCGAGCAGGGCGACGATGTCCAGCCACGAGATGTGGTTGAGGACGATCAGGGTGCCCGGGGTGCGCTCCCCCGCCCCGGGGCCGGGCACCGTCAGCGGCCCGTTCGCAGCCGCCCCGCGGACCTCCAGCCCGACGCCCAGCGCCGTCAACAGCGCCCGGGCGTGCGTCCGGAGCCGCACCGGGTCCGCCAGGTGCGGGCCGGCCGACAGGGCGCGGGCGACCGCGCCGGTGAACGCGGCGGTGCGGCGGGCGGCCGTGGGGAGGGGGACGGGCGTGGTGGCGTGCGCGGCGCAGTGCGGGGTGCACACCGCGCGGACGTCCCAGGGGCCGTTCACCGCTCCCCCAGGAAGAAGCGGCGGTAACGGTCACCGAGCCGCTCGATGTCCAGGACGGTGAAGAAGTCGGCGACCCCGAAGTCCGGGTCGTGGGCGGGCGCGCCGCAGATCCAGGCGCCGATGCGGAGGTAGCCGCGCAGCAGCGGGGGGAGTTGGGTGAGGACGGGGCGCTCGGGCAG
>LIQL01000925.1 GCA_001418405.1 Streptomyces diastatochromogenes
GTGGGTCGTGGTGGCGGCCGGCTGTGGGGGTGCGCGATGAGCCGGGAGCTCCTGGAGGTGGTGCGCCGGCGGCTCGCCGAGGCCGGGGCGGAGCCGACGCCGGCCGGGGTGGCGGTGGCGCTGCGCGCGGAAGGCCGGCTCCTCGGGGACGCCGAAGTGCTGGGCGTGGTAAGCGCGTTGCGGTCGGAAATGGTGGGCAGTGGGCCGCTGGAGCCGCTGCTGGCCGCACCCGAGGTGACGGACGTGCTGGTGACCGCGCCCGACGCGGTGTGGGTCGACCGGGGCGGCGGACTGGAGCGCACCGATGTCCGCTTCCGGGACGCGGCCGAAGTGCGCCGGCTGGCCCAGCGGTTGGCGGCGGTCGCCGGACGGCGGCTGGACGACGCCCGGCCGTGGGTGGACGCCCGCCTTCCGGACGGGACGCGGCTGCACGCCGTGCTGCCCCCGGTGGCGGTCGCCGGCACGTGTCTGTCCCTGCGGGTGCTGCGACCTCGGGCGTTCGCCCTTCCGGAGCTGGTGGCGGCGGGGACGGTTCCGCCGGGCGGGGACCGGCTGCTCCGGGCGCTGCTGGCCGCCCGACTGTCGTTCCTGATCAGCGGCGGCACGGGCTCCGGCAAGACCACGCTGCTCAGCACGTTGCTCGGGCTCGTCGGACCGGACGAGCGGATCGTGCTGGCGGAGGACTCGGCGGAGCTGCGGCCGGACCACCCCCACGTGGTGCGGCTGGAGACCCGGCCCGCCAACCAGGAGGGCGCCGGTCGGGTGACCCTCCGGGACCTCGTGCGGCAGGCGTTGCGGATGCGACCGGACCGGCTGGTGGTCGGTGAGGTCCGCGGCGCCGAGGTCACAGACCTGCTGGCGGCGCTCAACACGGGCCACGAAGGGGGCAGCGGCACCGTCCACGCCAACGCCGCGTGCGACGTGCCGGCCCGACTGGAGGCGCTGGGGTGCACCGCCGGGCTGGATCGGGCGGCCCTGCACAGCCAGTTGGCGGCCGCGTTGTCCGTCGTGCTGCACCTCGTGCGCGACCGGGCCGGGCGGCGGCGGATCGCCGAGGTCCATGTCCTGGAGCGGGACCGTGACGGTTTCGTGGTGACCGTTCCGGCGGCGGTGTGGAGTCCGCGGGGGTTCCAGGAGGCGCGTGGCTGGGGGCGGTTGGCCCGGCTGTGCGAGAGGGGCGGCGAGGGGTGTTGAGGGACGGGGCGGGGCTGATCGCGGTCGTGGCCTTCGTGGGGTGCGCGGTGGTGCCGGTGCGGCGGCTGCGGCGGGCTCGCGCCCTGCGGCGGCGGGCGGCGGTGGTCCTGAAGGACAC
>LIQL01000926.1 GCA_001418405.1 Streptomyces diastatochromogenes
CTCTCCCCCCGCGCCGGCGTCGTCCGCGCGACGCCTCGTCCTCCTCCGCTGCGCCGTCGACGCCACCAGCGGTTCCCTCCGGCTGGCCCGCCCCGGCGGCCCGCGCCCCGTGCCTCGGCTCTCCGCCCCGCACCCGTCGCGCGATCACCCCGTCGTCCCAGGAGCCGCCGTCGTCCCACGCCCCACCGTCACCATGCGTCCCACCGTCGCCCGTCGCGTCATCCCATGCCGTTGCCCCGCCGGCCCCGCCGGCCTCGCCGGCCCCGAGTTCCGCCCGACGCTCCCCGGAGTCCGTCACTGCGTCACCGTCTCTCTCCCGTACCGGTCCGCCGCCGGGTGTCCGTGCTCGCACTCCGTCTCCCGCCCCTCCACCGGCCGCGACCGGTGGTGTGCGCGCCGCAGCTGTTCGCGTTGCACCACGGACACCGCGGCGATCAGTTCGGCCTGCTGGGCGGGCGGCACCGTCAAGCGGTCCAAGGGGGCCAACCGGCGCTCCCGTTCACCGTCGAGGGCGTGCGCCAGGTACCGGGTCAGCAGCCGGGCGCCCTGGTCGCGCAGCCGGACCGCGCTCTGCGCCCCCAGCAGGTCGGCGAGGTTCTCGCCCGCCGTACGGGCGCGGCGCCCGCCCAGCAGCGCGGTGGCCAACAGGGCCGCCGGCTCCTCGGCGTCGACCGGATCGGTCCGTTCACCGGACTGCCCGCCGCGGGCCTCCCGGGCCTCCTCATCGGCCAGTTCCTCCAGGCAGCGCCGCCAGCGCCGGACGATCACGCCGATCCGCCCGGCGGCCCCCGCGGCACCGTCCATGGCGGTCAGCACGCCCTCGGCCGCCGCGGGGTCCCGCCGCCAGGCGCCGGCCGCCCGTTCGTCGGCCTCCTCGACGGCGCAGACCAGCAACGCGGTCAGCCCGTGGGCCAGGGCGTCCAGCAGTTCGTCGGCGCGGCCGCCCAGCCCGTGCGCGTGCCAGTGGGCGCGGGCGTCGCCGGCCAGCACTTCACCGGCCGCGACCTCGCGCCGCACCCGCCCCGCGGCCTGTTCGTACGCCTCCTCGACGCGGCCGGCCAGCCGGAGCGCCGCGGCGTGCTGCGCGGCGGCGGCCCCGGCCAGTGCCGGCAGCCGGCTGCGCAGTGAGGCGATCACCCCGGAGGCGGTCCGGTCCGCGGCGGCACTACGGGCGACGGGGTCCTGGGCGTGCCGCTCCAGCCACTCCCGCAGTCCGGCGACCGCCGTCGCGGGCAGCAGTCCGCGGCCCCCGCCCGCGGACTCGGGCAGCTCGGGGATGGTGAAGCGGGGGACGTTGCCGAGGCCGGCGCGGAGCAGGAGTTCGGCGTAGCGCGCGGAGATCTCGCCGGCGATCTGGTGCGGCACCCGGTCCAACACGGTGACCAGCGTGACGTCGTACTCCTTGGCGGTGCGCAGCAGGTGCCAGGGCACCGCGTCGGCGTACCGGGCCGCCGTGGTGACCAGCACCCAGACGTCGGCCGCGCAGATCAACTCGGCCGCCAACTCGCGGTTTCCGGCCACCAGCGAATCGATGTCCGGGGCGTCCAGCAGCGCCAGGCCGCTGGGCAGCGCGGCGTCCGTCTCGATCCGCACCGTCGGCGCCCCCGGCGTCCCGCCCGCCCGCCCGC
>LIQL01000927.1 GCA_001418405.1 Streptomyces diastatochromogenes
ACGAGCGGCTGGCGGTGCTGCGGGGCTTCGGGGTGCGGGCGTTCACGTCGATGGTCTATCCGCACAAGCCCGGCATGGCACGCTGGTTGAACGGCTGGGCGGCGGATTTCGCGGCCCGCACGCCGGACTGCCTGCGGACCGCGACGTTCTTCCCGGAGGACGGGGTCGCCGGGTACGTGGCGGACGAACTGGCCGGCGGGGCACGGATCTTCAAGGCGCACGTGCAGGTCGGCGGCTACGACCCGGCGGACGCGGTGCTGGACCCGGTGTGGGGGCTGCTGGCGGAGGCCGGGGTGCCGGTGGTCGTGCACTGCGGGTCGGGGCCGGCGCCCGGCAAGCACACCGGGCCGGAGCCGATCGCCCGGGTGCTGGCCCGGCACCCCCGGTTGCGGCTGGTCGTCGCGCACCTGGGGATGCCGGAGTACGTCGACTTCCTGACGTTGGCGGCGCGCCATCCGCGGGTGTGCCTGGACACCACGATGGCCTGCACGGACTTCGCCGAGCAGACCGCGCCGTTCCCGAGGGCGGAGCGGGGGCGCCTGCTGGACGTGGGCGACCGGGTGCTGTTCGGGAGCGACTTCCCCAACATCCCTTACGGGTACGCGCATGCGCTGGAGGCGTTGGCGCGGCTGGAGTTGGGGGAGGAGTGGCTGCGGGCCGTCTGCTACGGGAACGCGGCGCGGCTGTTCGGGATCGGTTAGACGGTGGCCCCGGTGGTCCCGGCGATGGCCCCGGCTGCGGGTGCGGGGTCCGTGGGTGCTCCGTCGGGCCGGGGGACCGCGGCGGCCAGGTGGGTCATGGCGGTGCGGAGGTCGGCGAGGGTGGGCGCGTCGGTGACGCGTTCGGCGGCGGGGTCGACCTTCGGGCCGATGGCGGGGATCTCCCGGCAGGCGTCCGCGACGACCGTGCCGGTCATCATGCGCAGCGTTTCGCGGAGTTGGGCGTTGGCGTGGTCGCCGCCGGTGGGGAACGGCGAGGCGGTGATCACGGCGACCGGCTTGCCGACGCACTCGCCGCTGCCGACCAGCCAGTCGAGCGCGTTCTTGAGGACCCCCGGGACGCCGTGCGCGTACTCGGGGCTGACGAGGAGCAGGGCGTCCGCGGCGCCGACGGCGGTGCGCAGCGCGGCGACGGGGCCGGGCGGCGTGGCGCCCTCGCCGTCCAGGTCGGGGTTGAAGTGCGGGAGCGCGCCGATGTCGGCGGTGCCGGTGGGGCCGTCGAACAGTTCCAGGGCGGAGCGCAGGACGGCGCCGTTGGAGGAACGGGCGCGGAGACTGCCGGAGAGGGCCAGGAGTCGGGGCATGGGGGCGACGTTACGGGGCCCCGGGCCGTGCGGGGGG
>LIQL01000928.1 GCA_001418405.1 Streptomyces diastatochromogenes
GCACCACACCGCGACCCGCACCCGCACCCTGAAGTCCGCCACCCCGGGCCCCCAACTCGGCTTCCCTTCGACCGCCTTGACGTCCCTCCCGCTCCCCGTCGGGGCGCGGCGCGCCCTCACCCGCACCCTCCGCTCCCTCGCCGCCCCCTGGACGCCCACGGCCCTGCTCTCCAACATCGGCCGCGTCCCGTACCCCCTGGACTTCGGCGACACGGGAGGCCGGGCGACCGCGGTGTGGTTCTCCGCCCCGGCCCGGATGCCGCGCGGCCTGAGCATCACCACCGCCACGACCCGCGACGGCGACCGCATCCACCTGGCGCTCCGCTGGTCCCGCGCGCTCCTCGACGACGCGGCCGCAGCCCGGCTACTCGCCCTCTTCCGCACCTCCCTCGCCACCACCGCCTCGGCCACCACACCGCCCCCACCGGTGGGCGCCGCCCCACGGACCGAAGGAGGCGGCACCCCATGACCGCCCTGCGCGACTTCTACGAGAACCCCGCGGTGCCGGTCGCCTCCGGCGACGCCCGGACCAGGCGCCAGGCCCGCCTCCTGGCGCGCGCCCTCGGCCCCGTCCGCGCCGGCGACCCGCCCGCGACCGTCTTGGACATCGGCTGCGGCGACGGCACCGCCGCGGCCACCGCCGCGGACGTCCTCACCGGCCACCGCGTCGTCGGAGTCGACTGGTCCCAGGACGCCCTACGCCGCGCCGCCACCCACCTCGGGCACGTCGTCCGCGGCGAACTCACCGACGGTGGGCTGCCGTTCACGACCGGCTCGGCCGACGCGGTCCTCTTCAGCGAGGTCATCGAGCACCTCGTCGACCCGGACGCCGCACTGGACGAACTGCGCCGCGTCCTGCGCCCCGGCGGCCACCTCCTGCTCTCCACCCCGAACCTCGCCGCCTGGTACAACCGCGGCCTGCTGCTCGCCGGCGTCCAACCCGTCTTCTCCGAGGTCAGCCTGCGCGGCATCCACGGCCGCCCCGGAACCCACGTCGTCGGCCACCTACGCCTCTACACGGCCCGCGCGCTCCGCGCCTTCCTCACCGCGTCCGGGTTCGACGTCATCCGCATCGCCGGCGCCCCGTACCACGACGTCCCCCGCCCCCTCCGCCCCC
>LIQL01000929.1 GCA_001418405.1 Streptomyces diastatochromogenes
GTCACGGCCGGCCCCAAGGCGGCGGGAGGCCGGGGCACGCCGCCCGCGGCCGGTCGCTCGCGCGGGCGGGCGGGCGTCGGGCCCGCGGTCAGTCGTCGAGTGGCAGTGCCAGGTCGCGCACGTGGCCGGCGAGGAGGAGGACGGCGGCGTCGACGGCGGCCTGGGCGTCCTGGGCGCGGATGGCGTCGGTCAGGCGGGAGTGCGGGTCGGTGGGGTCGGCGTCGGCGGTGTCCAGGCAGGCGGCGCGGCGGAGTTCCTCGCGCAGGGCGGCGCTGAGGGAGCGGTAGATGTCGGCGAGGACGGGATTGGCGCTGGCCTCGGCGACCAGGACGTGGAACTCGGCGTCGGCGGCGGTGAACGCCTCGCTGTCGTGCTGCGCGAGGGCGGCCTTGCGGCGGTCCAGGGCGGCCTCGATGCCGGTGAGCTGTTCGTCGGTGCGGTGCTTGGCGGCCTGCCGTGCGGCGACCACGTCGAGTCCCTGGCGGACCTGGGTGACGTGGCTGAGTTCGGCGCGCTCCAGGCGGCGGCGGAGGGCGACCGCGCTGTCGTCGTCGGAGATCACGAAGGTGCCGTCGCCCTGCCGGGGTGCGAGCAGGCCGGAGTGGACGAGGGAGCGGACGGCCTCGCGGACCGAGGCGCGGCTGACGCCGAGGGCTTCGGAGAGGGCGCTCTCGGGCGGGATGCGGCTGCCAACGGGCCAGGTGCCGTTGACGATCTGGCCGCGGATCTCGTCGGTCGCGGACTCCACGAGCGACACCCGACCCTTGCGGACGGTCTGCACTCGATCACTCCCCTTTTCTCGGCGGGTCGGACGTTCGTCGGGCGGGACGGACGGCTCCGGGCGGCGCAGGAGGCGGACGGGTCCGGTGCGGGCGGGCGGCGCGGGTCCCGTGGTGCGGGACTCCGGACGCGCGTCATCCGGGGTGGTGGCCGGCGGCGGAGCGTCCGTTCCCGGTCGCCTGATGTCCGGCGACTCCTCGTAAGGGTAATGCGGGGCGGCGGCGGTCCGCCCCGGTGCGGTGGGGAACCGCGGCGGTGCGGGTCTGCGTGAGGGAAACAGAGAGGGGCGGGGCGGGGCGGGGCAGGGCAGCGCGGTGCGGCGCGGTGC
>LIQL01000093.1 GCA_001418405.1 Streptomyces diastatochromogenes
CGCCATCGCCAACAAGATCTCCGACGTCGTCGGGATCTAGCCCCCGACGCTCCGCCCGTGCCGGCCACCTCCGTCACGCGCCGCCACCGGCGCGACGCCGGGCAGACCCTGCCGATCTACGTCGTCGCGATCGGGGGCCTGCTCTTCCTCGCGCTCGCCTTCTTCGCCGTGGGCCAGGCGGCGGCGACCCGCAACGGCGCCCAGACCGCCGCGGAGCTCGTCGAGGAAGCCCTTGCGCAGGTCGTCGCGGTACTTCTGGCCGGCGGCGAGCGCGGCGGCGTCCGCGGCGGTCTGGGCGCCGTTGCGGGTCGCCGCCGCCTGGCCCACGGCGAAGAAGGCGAGCGCGAGGAAGAGCAGGCCCCCGATCGCGACGACGTAGATCGGCAGGGTCTGCCCGGCGTCGCGCCGGTGGCGGCGCGTGACGGAGGTGGCCGGCACGGGCGGAGCGTCGGGGGCTAGATCCCGACGACGTCGGAGATCTTGTTGGCGATGGCGTTGGCGATCTGGCTGCCGAAGTCGGTGGTCGACAGGACCAGGACGATCGCCACGACCACCGCGATGATGCCGAGGTACTCGATCGAGGTCTGTCCCCGGTCGTTCCGTACGATCCGCTTCGCCATCGTCCACCCCTCCATGGGCCGCCGTCCCGCTCTGGTCCGGCCGGTGAGTCCCCGTGGTGCGCTCGTCCGCGCGCATGACACGAGAAAAGTACGCCGGAACGGCGCTCCCGGAACAGAGGTTCCGAACCTGCCCCTCGTTCGAAACCACCAACGAGGGAACGGGCATCACGTTTTGGCCACCGTGCGCCACCTCAGCCACCCCCGCTCCCCCTCCGGAATCCCCCGGAGCGCCGCCCGTCGTCGCGGCCTTGCTGCCCATGCGGCCCGTTCGTCGCGCGCACCGCGGTGTGCGCCGGCCGAAGGGCGCCACCACTGTGGCACAACTCGTTGCGCCTGCGAAGAGTTTGACGGGAATGCCGAGCGTCGACCGATCCCATCCGGCCGTCGCACGCCGCCGCCTGACGTGACGTCAACCCTTTGTCGAACGAGCCGCCGGACGGGTCGGGGTGCCTGATGCGGTCTCGCCGGCGTGCGGAGTGCGCTGGCCAGGACGGTCGTCGCGGTGCTGTGCATCCGCAAGGACACGGTGAAGGGGCCGAGGGGGCGAAGCGGCCGGCGCGGGGGCAGTTGTGGCGGGTGTGGTGGCGGGTGTGCTGGGTGTGGTGGCGGGAAGGGGCGCCCCGGTGGGGTGTGCGGGGTGCGGTCACTTGTTCATCAGGGAGCCGAAGTCGGTGCCCGAGCCGAGGAAGAAACCGGCGATGAGCAGGATCATCGTGGCCGGGACCATGAACGTGGTGACGACCATGGTGGCCTTGGGGACCGCGCGGGCCGCCCGCCGCCGGGCGTTCTGGGCGTCCGTGCGGCGCATGTCGTTGGCGATCTGGATGAGCGTCTCGACGATCGGCGAACCGAGTTCCTCGCCCTGCTGGAGGGCGGTGACGAACTGCGCGACCTGCTCGGAGTCGTTGCGTTTCCGCAGCTCCTCGAAGGCGGCGCGGCGGCTGACGCCCATGTCCATCTGGCGCAGGGTGATGCGCAGTTCGTCGGCCCAGGGGCCCTCGTACTTCTCGGCGACCCGGTCCAGCGCCTGCCGGAAACTCAGGCCGGCGCTCACCACGACGGCCAGCACGTCGAGAAAGTCCGGAAGCGTGCGCTCGATGGTGTCCTTGCGCTGCCGGATGGCCGCCCAGATGCCCACCTCGGTCCAGAAGAGGCCGAACAGCACCATGAGGACGCCCAGGAGGGGTTGCCCCTTCAGGAACATCACCAGCGCCCCGAAGAACCCCAGCGCGCCGTAGACCGCGCGGCGGGCGGCGTAGCGGTCGACGGTGAGCCCGCCCGGGTTGCCGGCCAGGTCGATCCGGCGGCGGATCCGGGCCACCCGCTTCTCGCCCATCAGCCGCAGGACGAGCGGGGCGTAGCGCATCCCGGTGCGGTCCACGGCCGAGCCGACGACGGTGGCCCGGCTCGCGCCGACCTCCAGGGACAGCGCGAGGTCGGGCGGCAGCCGGGCCTCGCGGCGGTAGAGCGCGATTCCGCAGCAGACGCCGGCGACCGACAGGGCCAGGGCGAGGGCCAGCACGATTCCGATTGCCATCAGTCCTTCTTTCGGCAGCTGACGGACGCCTAGACGTCGATCTTGGAGAGCCGGCGGATGAGGAAGAAGCCGAACCCGTACAGGACGAAGGCGACCACGACCGCGAGTTGGCCGAGGAAGGACGACGTCATCCGGTCGATGGCGCCCGGCGCGATGCGGTTCATCAGCAGCAGGGTGCCGATGCCGAGGAGCGGGACGACGTAGGCGGTGACCACGACCTGGGAGAGCTGGGTGCGGACCTCGCGGCGGGTCTCCTTGCGCTCCTCCAGGGTCTTGGTGAGGTTGCGCAGCGAGCCGACGACGGTGCCGCCGGCGCGGTTGGCGAGCACCAACGTGGTGACCAGGACGACCAGTTCGCGGGAGGGCAGCCGCTCGGCCAGCTCTCCGAGGGCGTCGTCGACGGAGTGGCCGACGGCGAGCTTGTCGGAGACCTTGGCCAGCTCCTCGCCGGCGGGGGCCTCCAACTCCTCGGCGGCCATGGCCAGGGCGGTGCGCAGGGCGAGGCCGGCCTGGGTGGCGTTGGCGAGGATCCGGGAGAGTTCCGGGAGTTGGTTGATGAACTTCTCGATGCGCTTCTGCCGCTGCCAGTTGAGGAAGGCGAACGCCGCCCAGACCCCGATCACCGCGGCGATCGGCCCGAAGAACGGGGCGAGGACGGCCTGCGCGGCCACCCACAGTCCGATCACCGCGGCGACCATGGAGACGAAGAACTCGCCCGGGGTGAGGTCCAGTCCGGTGGCGGCCAGCCGCAGCGCGAGGCGGCGGCCGAAGCGGGTGGTGCGCAGGGTGCGGTCGACGGACGGGAAGCGGCGGCGCCGGCCGACCACGGGCAGCCCGCGGGCGTCGTCGAGCCGGTCGACGATGGCCTGCCGCTGGGCCCGCCCGGCGGCGTAGCTGCGGACCCCGGCGACGGCGAGCGCGCCGCAGAGCACGGTGGCGCCGAGGGCGAGCAGGGCGAGGGTGCTGCCGCCGGTCATGCGGTGGCCTTCCGGGTGGCGAGTTGGTCGTCGGTGGCCGCGACGCCGTAGGCGGGCGGGGTGGGCTCGCCGGCCATGAAGAGGCGTTCGGCGACCCGGCGGGGCAGCGGGTGGTAGCGGAACGCGCCGTGCACCACGCGGTCGGCGCCCATCGGTTCGGCCTCGAAACGGCAGACGGTCACGAGCCGGTAGTCCTCGTGGCCCCGGGAGTCCAGCAGGGCGACCTCGCTGATCCGGCGGGTGCCGTCGGCGTGCCGGGTGAGTTGGACCAGGCAGTCGACGGCGCTGTTGATCTGGTCGCGCAGCGCCTCGAAGGGGATGGTGACGTCCGACATGGAGGCGAGCGTCTGGAGCCGCATCAGGGCGTCCTCGGTGCTGTTGGCGTGGACGGTGGCGAGCGAACCGTCATGGCCGGTGGACATCGCCTGGAGCATGTCGAGGGTCTCGCCGCCGCGGACCTCGCCGACGATGATCCGGTCGGGGCGCATCCGCAGTGAGTTGCGGACCAGGTCCCGGATGGTGATCCGGCCCTTGCCCTCGACGTTGGGCGGGCGGGACTCCAGCCGGATGACGTGGGTCTGCTGGAGCTGGAGCTCGGCGGCGTCCTCGACGGTGATGATCCGCTCGCCGTCCGGGATGAGTCCGGACAGGGCGTTGAGCAGGGTGGTCTTGCCGGCTCCGGTGGCGCCGGAGACCACCACGTTGAACTTGGCGCGCACCAGCCCCGCCAGCAGCATCAGCATCTGCTCGTCGAGGGTGCCGATGCCGATGAGTTCGGCGAGGGTGTAGGCGCGGGGGAAGCGGCGGATGGTGAGGGTGGCGCCGTTGAGGGCCAGCGGCGGGATGATGACGTTGACGCGTTCGCCGGTGGGCAGGCGGGCGTCGACCATGGGATTGGACTCGTCCACGCGGCGGTTGACGGTGGAGACGATGCGCTCGATGGTCTGCATGAGCTGTTCGTGGGAGGCGAAGCGGACGGGCACCAGCTCGACCCGCCCGTGCCGTTCGACGTAGACCTGGTCGGGGCCGTTGACCATGATCTCGGTGACCGAGGCGTCCTCCAGGAGCGGTTCGAGCACGCCGAGGCCGAGCGCCTCGTCGACCACCCGGCGGATCAGTTGGGCGCGTTCCGCGGTGGACAGGACCGGGCCCTCGCGGCTGATGATGTGTCCCAGGACGCGTTCCAGCCGGGAGCGGCGCTCGGCGGCGGTCAGCGAGGACATCTCGGCGAGGTCGATCTCCTCCAGCAGTTTGGCGCGGTAGACGGCGACCAGGTGGCCGTCCTGGTGCTCCTCGCCGGCCGGTTCGGGTGCGACGATCCGGGCTTTCAGGCTCATCGCGGTGGCGCTCCTTCGGGGCGGGGCATGGTGGCGCTGCGGCGGGCGGAGCCGAAGTCCGCGCCGGGGACGATCGAGGGGATCTGCACGGTCGCGGTGGCGCTGACGCTGTCGCCGGAGCCGCCGACGGAGATCGCGGCGTGCTCGGCGACCCAACCGCTGATCGCGGCGAGGCCGGCGGTCTGCGGGCCGGTCTCCTGGTCGGCGCGGTCCATCGAGGCGGTGCGGGCCGCGGCGCGGGCGGCGGTGCCGGCCTGTTGGACGGCGTAGGCGGCCAGGCCCAGTTGGACGGCGGCGAGCGCGACGACCAGCAGGACCGGGAGGATGCCGAGGAACTCCAGGGAGGCGGAGCCGCGGTCGCGGGCGCGCCGGCTGCTCCGGGCGGGGGTGGGGGGCCGGT
>LIQL01000930.1 GCA_001418405.1 Streptomyces diastatochromogenes
ACCCACCACTCCCGCCACTCCCATCACTCCCGCCACTCCCACCCGAGAAGGACCCATGCCCCTAGCCGTCCACCTCCTCGGCCTGGCGATCTTCGCCCAGGGCACCTCCGAGTTCATGCTCTCCGGCCTCCTGCCCGACGTCGCCGCCGACCTCGGGGTCTCCCTCCCCGACGCCGGCCTCCTGGTCTCCGCGTTCGCCGTCGGCATGGTCCTCGGTGCCCCCGTGCTCGCCGTCGCCACCCTCCGGATCCCCCGGCGCACCGCGCTCGTCGCCTTCCAACTCGCCTTCGTCGTCGGCCACGTCGTCGGCGCCCTGGCCCCCGGATACGGCGTCCTCTTCGCCACCCGCGTCCTCAGCGCCGTCGCCTACGCGGGTTTCTGGTCGGTGGCCGCCGCGACCGCGGTGGCCCTGGTGCCGCCGCAGGCCAAGGGCAAGGCGCTCGCCGTCGTCGGCACGGGCCTCACCCTCGCCACCGTCGTCGGCGTGCCCGCCGGAACGGTGCTGAGCCAACACGCCGGCTGGCGCACGGCGTTCTGGGCCGTGGCCGGCCTCACCGTGCTCAGCGCCCTCTCCCTCCTCATCGCCCTCCCCGCTCCCCGGCAGGCGCCCAGGCCCGCCCGACGTCCTTCCCTACGAGGCGAGTTGGCGGCCATGGCGCGCCCGCGGCTCTGGCTCTCCTACCTCATCACCGCACTGACCTTCGGCGCCGGCGTGGTCACCTTCAGCTACCTCGCGCCCCTCCTGACCGAGGTGACCGGACTCCCCGCCGGCTGGGTCCCCGCGGTGCTCTCGCTCTACGGCGTCGGCGGCCTGATCGGCGTCACCGTCGGCGGCCGCTTCGCCGACACCGCGCCGCTGCGCACCCTCGCCCTCGGCATCGCCGCGCTCACCCTCGCCTCCGCAGCCCTGGCCCGAACCGCCACCTGGCTGCCCGCCACCCTCGCCCTGGTCCTCGTCCTCGGTTTCGCCTCCTACGTCACCAACCCGGTCCTGCAGTCCCGGGTCTTCCGCCTCGCGCCCGAAGCCCCCACCCTGGTGCCCGCGGTCAACACGTCGGCCTTCAACGTCGGCATCACCCTCACTCCCGCGCTCGGCGGTCTCGCCCTCGACGCCGGCCTCGGCTTCCCCTCCGTCGCGTGGGTCGGCGCCGCCACCGGCCTCCTGG
>LIQL01000931.1 GCA_001418405.1 Streptomyces diastatochromogenes
TCGCGGTTCGCGGTTCGCGGTCAGAGTGGTGCTAGCGCGCCTCACCGTTGTTTGCAACCCCCTGGTGGTGACGTCGCCGGCGGTCTGCCACCGGCGATCGGACGTGTGCCCGGCAGCCACCGTATTTCACGGCGATGCCGTGCCCGGTCCAGGGCCGGGCCTCAGGCGTCCCCGGGCTTCCGCCGGCCGGCGCTGAACCGCCCCAACCGCAACGACGCGGGACCGAAACCGAGCGAGCGCGGCAGCCGACGGAGCGCACGCTCCAGGCCGGGTGCGCTCGGTGCGGCCGGGACCGGCGCCGTGGTGAGTGCGGCGGTGGCCGAAGGGGCGTACCGGGCCGGCAGCGCGGACGGCGCGTCCGGGGCTTCGGCGCCCGGTGCGCGCACCGCGGACGAGGGCGCGGCGGACGCCGGTTGCTGGGTCCACGCCTGCGGCAGCCGGGTCACCGGGACGGCCGGCCGGACCACGTCCACGTAGGCGCGGCAGACCGGAGGCAGGCCGACGGCCGGGTCGCGCACTCCGTCGAGCGCGCCGCGCACGAAACGGGTGGCCAGCGACGGCCGGGAGACGCCCGGGCGCGGGGAGCGCGGAAGCTCCTCGCCGGCGGCCAGTGCCCACGGCCCGTCCACGAGACCGCCGACGGCGCGTTGCACCCTGCGGGCCAGCGCGGGCTCGTCCAGGCCGTACCGCCCCAGCGCGGCGCGGAGCTCGGCCGCACCATGGGCGGCGAGGGACAGTCCCTGGCCGAAGTCCGGATTGACCGAGGCCACCGCGCCGCCGAGGGCCAGGAACCCGGTGGGCCAGTTGCGGAGCCGCTCGTAGCGGTGGCGGCGGCTGGAGGTGTCCCGGGTCAGCCGCACCTCGCTCAGCGGCTCGGCCTCGGCGATGAGGTCCCCGATGACCGGGTGGATGCGGTGCGCGAACGGCACGAAGCGGTCGGCGCGTTCGGACGGCGGTTCGGCGCCGCTGCCGCCACCGGTGAGCGTGACCAGCCAACGCCCGCCCTCGATCGGGACCAGCGTCGCGGTCCGGGCGGGCGTTGGCTGGTCAC
>LIQL01000932.1 GCA_001418405.1 Streptomyces diastatochromogenes
GTTGGTGGGGGAGCGGTGGCACGCCGCCCGGGCAGGCCGGAGTGCCCTCGCGCCCCTCGGTGACGGCCTCGGCGCGAGCGGAGGCACACGGAAGGTTCGCGCGCCGGCCGGCCCGGCTTCAAACGGTTTTTCCGCAGAAAGCCGGTCAAGCCGACGCACCTTCCGTGCGTAGCACATCGCAGGGCCGGGGCGAGGGACCGTCAGGGCGCGGTGGGAGCATGGGCGTCATGCGAACAGCGGGTGGTGCGGTGCGGGCGGCGGCGGTGGCCGCGGCGGTGACGGTCCTTCTGGCGGGCTGCGGCGCGTCGGGCGTGGACGGTGGTGACGGCGGCGCCAAGGGGGACGGGGCCGGCGCGCGCAAGCACCCCGGCGGACCGACCGGTGGGGCGTCGGCGGCCACCCACCTCGACGCCGTCCCCGGGGTGGGCGGCGCCCTGCGGTCCCGGATCCCGGCCGACTCCCGGCAGGTCGTCGCGGTGTACGGCGCCGGGGTGAACTCCCCGGACGCGACGGTGGTGCTGTACGAGAAGGGTGCCGCCGGCTGGGACCGCAAGGGGAGTTGGCCGGCGCACAACGGCCGGCGCGGCTGGACGCCGGACCACCACGAGGACGACCAGCGCAGCCCGATCGGAGTCTTCCGGCTGACCGACGCCGGTGGGGTGCTCCCCGATCCGGGGGCCCGGCTGCCCTACACGCACTCGGCGGCCTTCACCCCGCCCTCGTACTGGTCGAAGAACACCCGGCACGACTTCGACTACGTGGTGGCGATCGACTACAACCGGGTGCCGGGGACGTCCCCGCTGGACCCCACCCGCCCCCAGGGGCAGTCCAAGGGCGGCGGCGTGTGGCTCCACCTGGACCACGGGACCGGGACGTCGGCCTGCGTGAGCGTGGCCAAGTCCACGATGGCGACGCTGTTGCGCGCACTCGATCCGGCGCGGCACCCGGTGGTGGTGATGGGGGACCGGGCGCACCTCGCCGGCTGAGACCGGGGGCGGCGGGCGCATCCGTGAGCGG
>LIQL01000933.1 GCA_001418405.1 Streptomyces diastatochromogenes
GGCGTGGACGGCGGTGCGCAGGTACGGGGCGAGGCCCGGGCGCTGTTCGGTGGGCGGGACGAGCAGGGCGAAGGCGCGGGGGTCGGCGGCGAAGTCGTCGGCGATCCGGCCGTGCATGTCGGTGGGGCAGGGGGTGAACCAGCGGGTGAGGTGGCGGCGGTGTTCCTCGGCGAGGTCCATGGCGCGTTCGCCGTCGGCCGGTTCGCCGGTGTCGAAGGCGGCGGTCAGTCGGGCCCGCCAGGCGGTGGCCTCGGCCATGAGCTGCGTCCAGTCGTCCTTGGTGTGGGTGGCGGCCCGGGCCATCGAGCGGCGGTAGCCGTCGCTGTCGTGCCACTTGCGGTCGGCGTCGGTGGCGTAGGTCAGGTCGAAGGCGATCTCGCCGAAGACCTCGAAGCGTTCCTGCGGGGTCAGTCGGACGCCGGTCTGCTGCACCTCCATGGCCTGCTCGGCGACCTCGACCAGGCGCGTCAGCCGGTGGATCTCCTCGGTGAGTCGGCGGTGCCGGGCGCGGAGCTGGGCGAGGGCGTTGGCCTGGGGGTCGGCGAGGATCGTGGCGATCTCGTCGAGGGGGAAGCCGAGCTCCCGGTAGAAGAGGATCTGTTGGAGCCGGGCGAGGTCGGCGTCGTTGTAGAGGCGGTAGCCGGCGGGGCTGCGGTCGCCGGGGCGCAGCAGGCCGTTCCGGTCGTAGTGGTGCAGGGTGCGGACGGTGACCCCGGCGAAGGCGGAGACCTGGCCTACGGGGTATCCCATGGGGTGCCTTTCGCTGTTGGGTGGGGTGGTGCGACGGGGGTGGCGCTGCACGCGGCGTGGATCAAGGGTGTGGCCTGACGTGACGTGAGGGTCAAGGGGAGGGGGCGTGGGCGGTGTCGGTATGTGAGAGGGGGGCGTCGGATCGGCGGGACCGCCGTTACATTTGTCGGGAAACAGCTATTCGCTCGTGTGTGCGCATCCTGTACGAGCTTGTGTGCACAGCGTGCACGTGGTGCGCAGCCCGTCCGCCCGTCCGCCGCTGCCCGAGGATTCCGTGAGACCAGCAATCCCCACCGCCGGAGCCGCCTGGGCCGTCGGCGCCGTGCTGCTCGCCGTGCTGCTCGTGGGGCTGCTCGGCGCGGTGCTCACGGGGTGCGGCGGGCCGTCCCCGCTGCTGCGGGACGAGGGGCCACCGGTGGCGCCGTCCGCCCCGGCGCGCAGCGGCCCGGTCTACGCGGCGGGGGAGGCCGGGGAGCCGTTGCAGCGGCCGGACGCGCTCCCGCTGGGCGACACCGCGCGGCTGACCGGGCTGCGCTGGAAGTCGTGGGGCGGGCCGACCGCGGTGGCCGTCGGCGGGCTGGTCGGGGACTGGTGTGCGCCGCAGTGCGTGCGCACGCCGTACGAGGTGACGGTCACCTTGAGCGGGCTGCAGAGACAGCTGGGGTTCGCGTACTACGCCAGCGCCGGGGTGGTCGCACCCGAGGTGCACGGCGCGAAGGCCGCCGAGCTGGGGCGGGTGAGCCTGCACCTGCCCGACGTCGAATAGTTCGGACGGTCCGACGTCGGGCCCGGGGCCGGGCGGCGGGCGGTGTGCTCGCGCCGGGGACGGGACCGGGGGACGAACGGAACGGAGAAGGGAACGGATGGGGCTGCGCGCCAAGATCGGTATCGCGATCTCCGCCACCGCGGCGGTGGTGGCGGTGCTCGTCGGGGTGCTCGTCCACCACCGCACCGTCAACGCCCAGCTCGACCTGTCCGGGCACACCCTCGACAGCCGGTTGCAGACCACCGTCCAGGACCGGGCCGCCGGCATCGACACCGGGCGGGGGCTGATCAACCCCAAGGACCTGCCGGGCCCGCTGCGGGCCCTGGTGGAGGGCGGTCGGCGGGGCGTCTACCTGGAGCTGGGCGGCCGTACGCCGTACCTGTGGGCGGCGACGAAGCTGGGGCCGGACATCGTCGCACTCAAGCGTCCCTACGACCGGGAGCAGCAGACCGTCCGGGCGCTGGACCGGATGCTGTGGGTGGCCGGGGCGGCCGGGACCGGGCTGGGCTGCGTGGTCGGGCTGCTGGTCGCGCACCGGCTCGGGCGGCGGCTGACGGCCTCGGCGGCGACCGCCCAGCGGATCGCGGAGGGCGATCTGGGCGCCCGGTTGCCGCGCACCGGGAACGACGAGATCGCGCAGCTCACCGCGGCGGTGAACACCATGGCGGAGGCGTTGGCGGGCCGGTTGCGGGCGGAGCGCGACGTCACCGCGAACATCGCCCACGAACTGCGGACCCCGGTCGCCGGCCTGGTCACCGCGGCCGGGCTGCTGCCGCCGTCGCGGCCCGCCGAGATGGTGCAGGAGCGGGCCGCGCGGGTGCGCGGGCTGATGGAGGACGTGTTGGAGGTGGC
>LIQL01000934.1 GCA_001418405.1 Streptomyces diastatochromogenes
AATGCCCCACAGGGCGCACCATGCCCGAATTAGGCACTGTGGCAAGGTTTTTCCCGGCTCCGGCGACCCGTCGCGTCCCAACCCACCGCCCCGCCCGCCGCTTCCCGGCCCGCTACCGCTCCTTCCCGGCCGAGGACCGCCCCGGTGATCGCCGCCGGTCGTACCCTGATCGACGGACCCACCGGTCCACGGGGCACCCTTCCCCAGGCTCTCCACGCGGTGCGAGCAGGGGGCACCCCACCGGCCGGCCGCCCACCGGCGACGACGAGCGCGAGGAGCACTGTCCATGCCCGAGCAGAGCCCGTTCGACCTGACCGAAGGCGACCCCTTCGGCCCGCACACCCTCCCCTACGGCGTCTTCAGCACCACCGAAGCACCCGGCCTGCGCCGGCTCGGCGTCCGCTACGGCCGGCACGTCCTGGACCTGGGCGCCCTGCCCGACGCCCTGCCCGACGTCGTCCCCGCCGCGCACGCCGCCCTGCTCACCGCCGGCACCCTCAACCCGCTGTTGGCCGCCGGCCGCCCGGTGTGGCAGGAGGTCCACGCGGCCGTCCGCACCGCCCTCACCGACCCGGCGCACCGCACCACGGTGGCCCCGCTGCTGCGCCCGTTGGACGACGTCACCCTCCACCTGCCCTTCGACGTCGCCGACTACGTCGACTTCTACTCCAGCGAGCACCACGCCACCAACGTCGGCCGGATCTTCCGCCCCGACGACGCCGCGCTGCCGCCCAACTGGAAGCACCTGCCGATCGGTTACCACGGCCGGGCCGGCACCGTCGTGGTCTCCGGCACCCCGGTGGTGCGGCCGCACGGCCAGCGCAAGGCGCCGGCCGACGCGGCACCGGTCTTCGGCCCGTCCACCCGCCTGGACATCGAGGCCGAGGTCGGCTTCGTCGTCGGCACGCCCTCCACCCTGCACGCGCCGGTCGGCCTGGACGCCTTCCGCGAGCACGTCTTCGGCGTCTGCCTGGTCAACGACTGGTCCGCACGCGACATCCAGGCGTGGGAGTACGTGCCGCTCGGCCCGTTCCTCGGCAAGTCCTTCGCCACCTCCGTCTCCGCCTGGATCACCCCGCTCGACGCCTTCGACGCGGCCCGTACGGCACCGCCCGCCCGGGACGTGCCGCCGCTGCCGTACCTGGACGACACCGCCGCCGAGCCGGGCGGCCTGGACCTGCGCATCGAGGTGCGGCTCAACGGCGAGGTGCTCTCCCGCCCGCCGTTCGCCGCGATGTACTGGACGGCCGCCCAGCAGCTCGCCCACCTGACCGTCAACGGCGCCTCGCTGCGCACCGGCGACCTCTACGCCTCCGGCACCGTCTCCGGCCCCGAACCCGACCAGCTCGGCTGCCTGCTGGAACTCACCCGGGGCAAGGGCCCCTACCTCCAGGACGGCGACGAGGTCACCCTCACCGCCTGGGCGCCCGGCCCGGACGGCGTCCGGATCGGCCTCGGTGAGGTCACCGGCCGGGTGCTGCCCGCCCTGGAACACCCCGCGGGCGCCCCCGCATGACC
>LIQL01000935.1 GCA_001418405.1 Streptomyces diastatochromogenes
GGGTCGTGCGGGGCGTGCGGGGCGTGCGGGGCGTGCAGGGTCGGCGGGCCGTGTGGGGACGGCCCGGTGCGGGGCGTGTTCCGGTTGGGAGGCACAGTGTTCGCGGCCGGGCGGGGCCGCGGCTACTCACCGGGGTGACAAAATCCGCTCCGGTCCCGCCCGCCCACTCCGCACGCCGTTGAGAATCGGCCACCTCACCGGGCGCTTCCCCGCCGCCTCAGCGGCCGTTGCGTCGCCCGCCCCGCAGCCCGCCCCGGGCCACCAGCAGACCGCCGGCCACCGCCAGCACCCCACCGGCCGCCCCGGCGGTCACCGGCAGGGTCCGCCCCACCAGGACCAGCTTCGCGCCGTCGGCCCGCGCCAGGGCGACCTGCGCCCGACGGGTGGCGGGGGTGAACGCGAGCCCCCGGGCCCGCAGCAGGACGACCGCGTCGCGCCGCGCGCCGGGGGCCCGCAGCGTCTTGACCGGCGAGATCGACGCGTCGACGATCCGGCCCGTGCGCTCCTCGACGACCAGGCCGATCCCGGTGTTGGCGTACCACTCCTCCGCCTGGATCTGGCCCTGCCCGGGCCGGCCGACCAGCCGCCCGGGCACCTGCCGGGTGCCGGTCCGGGTCGCCGGCACGGTCCCGGCGAAGCGGTAGCCGGTGATCCCCGACAACTGCACGGTGCCGGCGAAGCGGAGCGGCACGGCCGCGCCGAGGGTGTCGTCCCACCAGCGGTAGGTCTTCTTCTGCACCGCGAACGGGAACTTGAGGTACGCGTCCCCGTCGAAGCGGGTGGGGCCCTCCCCGCAGCAGTGCACCGGGGCGTTGCTGCGCCGGTCGGTGACCCAGCGACCGGTGGTCCACTGGAACGACCGGCGCGGATCCGCCAGGGGCAGCGTGGCCGGGGTGTCGACCGTCGTGGACACGTCCCACACGGCCCGCCCGCTCCGCCCGCTCGCCGCGACGTCGCCCAGCACATGCCGGGTGACGGTGATCCGCTGCCGGTCCCGGGTGGCCAGCGCCCCGGTGTCGAAGTAGCTGCCGGTGCCGGTGAAGACCGTGGTGACGTCGACGTCGACGGG
>LIQL01000936.1 GCA_001418405.1 Streptomyces diastatochromogenes
CGTGGCTCGGGGCGGTGGCGGGCGGGGTCAGCGGGGTGCGGTGGCGCCCAGCAGCAGACCGCAGAGGGCCCCGACGATCATGAACGGGCCCAGCGG
The DNA here is from genome assembly GCA_001418405.1 of Streptomyces diastatochromogenes. GTDB lineage: Bacteria > Actinomycetota > Actinomycetes > Streptomycetales > Streptomycetaceae > Streptomyces > Streptomyces albulus_C. Next base: position 97 of record LIQL01000936.1, read on the forward strand.
CATGGTCGCCTTGCGGCCCGCGCGGCGGGTCACCAGCAGGTACGTGGCGTAGAGCGCGGCGAGGAGCACCCCGGCCGCGCCCCCGGTGACCAGGGTGGGCCAGCCGTACCACCCAAGGGCGACCCCGAGGCCGAGCGCCAGCTTGACGTCCCCGAGACCGAGGCCCGAGGGGTTGAGGAGGGACAGGAGCAGGTAGCAGCCGGCGAGGGCCGGGCCGGCGAGGAGGGCGCGCAGGGCGTCGGCCGGCGCGCCGGTGAGCCAGCCGACGGCGCCGAGGGCGGCGGCCGTGCCGGCGGCCAGGGGCAGGGTCAGGGCGTCGGGGAGGCGCTGCACCCGCCGATCGACGAGGGTCAGGAGCACCGCCACGGGCGTCCCGAGCAGCCAGACGGCGAGCTCCGGACGGGCCCCGGTGGCGGCGGCCAGGGCCGCGCAGGCCAGTGCGGTGGCCGTTGCGGCCGGCCCGGCGGCCGGTCCGTAGGACGTCCCGCAGGTCGGGCAGTGGGCGCGGCCCAGCCAGCCGCGGCCCGGTCCGGTGAGCGGGTGGCCGTCGGGGCAGTGCCCGCGCCACTCCTCCTCGGGCGGCACGGCGAACCGGTGCGCGGGCCGCGGCAGGAACAGGCCGGCGACGGCCCCGTAGGCGGCGGCGAGGGCGATCAGCGTGACGGACACCTCTCGACCCTAGAGCGCGGTGGTTGATACAACGGCGGGCATGGGGAGTTGGGCGGATGGGCGGGGTGTGCTCCAGGGCGCGGACGTCGAGGTTCCGGTGGAGGTCGCGGCGTCCTACCGGGCGCGGACCCGGGGGCTGTTGGGCCGGGACGGGATCGTGGGGGCGTTGTTGCTGACCCCGGCGAGCGGGGTGCACACGTTCGGGATGCGGTTCGCGATCGATGTCGCCTATCTGAGCCGGGACTTGACCGTGCTGGACGTCCGCACCATGCGGCCGGGGCGGCTGGGGCGGCCGCGGCTGCGGGCCCGGCACGTGCTGGAGGCGGAGGCCGGGGAGCTGGCCCGGTGGGGCGTGCGCCGCGGGGTGCGGGTGCGGGTGC
>LIQL01000937.1 GCA_001418405.1 Streptomyces diastatochromogenes
TGCTCTGCGGGCGCCCGCCGCAGGAGCCGGAGGTGACGGCAGGGGCAGTGGGGGCGGCGGGAGCGGCGGCGGGCCGGGCCCGGGGCGCCGTGCCGCCCGTCACCCTGGCGTTCGACAATCGCGGCGGTGCCCGGCGGCTGACGGCGCACCTGTTGGCGCTGGGGCACCGCCGGATCGGGTGCGTGGCGGGGCCGGCCGGGCGCACCACCACGACCGAGCGGCTGGCTGGCCATCGGGACGCGCTCGCCGCGCACGGCGTCGTGGACGTGCCGGCGCTGACCGTCCCCGGGGCCTACGACCGTTCCTCGGGCTATGACGCCGCCCTGGAACTCCTGCGTCGGGAGCCGCGCCTGACGGCCGTCGTGGCGGCGAACGACACCGCCGCGCTGGGGGTGTGCGCGGCGCTGCGCGACCGGGGCCTGCGGATACCCGAGGACGTCTCGGTGGCCGGTTTCGACGATCTGCCGTTCAGCGTGGACGCCGCGCCCGCGCTCACCACCGTGCGGCTGCCACTGCGGGAGGCGGGGGCCCGGGCCGGTCGGCTGGCGCTGGGTCGGGCGGTGGCGCCGCCGGGCGGGGTGGCGAGGCTGCCGGCGGAGCTGCTGGTGCGCGAGTCGACCGGTCCGGTGCGGCCAGCGGCGACACCGGCCGGGGGTGCCGGGGGTGCCGGGGGTGCGGTTTCGGGCCCGATCGGGTCGGGCAGGGTCGGCGCCTGACGTGGCGTCAGTAGTGCTGGGAGGCGGGATGACCGGGGACGGTGCGGGCAGGGACGGCGGTCCGGTGGCGGTGCGGGCGGCGTTCTCGACGCTCGGGGTGCCGGGGCTGCCGGTGGCCGACGTGGTGCGGCTGGCCGTGGCGTGCGGCTATCAGGGCGTGGAGGTGCGGGCGCACCCCGAGGAACCGGTGCATCCGCTGCTGGGCGCGCGGGAGCGGGCGGAGGTGCGCGGGCGGTTCGCGGACGCGGGGCTGGAGGTCCTGGCCGTCGCCGGGTACGCGAGGGTCGCGGCGGAGTGCGCGGGCCCCGCGGCGGAGGCGGAACTGTCCCACGAGCTGGACGAACTGGTGCTGTTGGCGGGCGACTTGGGGGCCCGTTTCGTGCGGGTCTTCCCCGGGGGCGGCGGTCGTCCGGCGGAGCGGGCGGCGGCGGACGCGGTCCGGCGGCTGGGCGCGGTGGCGCCGCTGGCCGCGGAGCGCGGGGTGCGGGTGCTGCTGGAGACCCACGACTCGCACCGCACCGGTGCGG
>LIQL01000938.1 GCA_001418405.1 Streptomyces diastatochromogenes
GGCGGGGACCGGGACCAGGGACGGGACGGGGGGTCGGCGCGGTGCGGCCGGCGGCCGGAGTTGCGCGGGGACCCGGGACACTCTCGTGAATCTGAGGCTCCTCGGGGATGAGAGGCATAAAGGGATGTCTATCAAACGTAGGTGCGGGACATGTCAGTGGGTACCGAATTCCTGCCCCGCTCCGCTCAGAAGTCGAAGCCGAGTTGGCCTCCGGCCTCCAGAGCGGCTGCTTCGGGGGTGACGCGCACCTTCTTGAGGTGCCGCCACCTGGGCAGGGCGTCCATGTAGGACCAGGACACCCGGTGGTACGGCGTGGGACCGTACTCCTCCAGGGCGGTGCGGTGGGTCGGCGAGGGGTAGCCGGCGTTGGTCGCGAAGTCGAAGTCGGCGTACTCCAGGCCGAGTTCGGCCATCATGGCGTCCCGTTGCACCTTGGCGATCACGGACGCAGCGGCGACCGCGATACAGGACTGGTCTCCCTTGATGACCGTACGGACCCGCCACGGCGCGCCCAGGTAGTCGTGCTTGCCGTCGAGGATGACCGCGTCCGGTGGGACCGGGAGTGCCTCCAGGGCACGCACGGCGGCGAGCCGCAGTGCCGCGGTCATGCCCAGGGCGTCGATCTCCTCCGGAGAGGAGTGCCCCAGGGCGTACGAGGTGACCCAGGTGGCGAGCACCTCGCAGAGCTCGGTGCGGCGCTTGGGGGTCAGCAGCTTGGAATCGGTGAGTCCGTCCGGTGGTCGGCGCAGTCCGGTGATGGCGGCGCAGACGGTGACCGGGCCGGCCCAGGCTCCGCGCCCGACCTCGTCGATCCCTGCGACGATCTTGGCGCCCGTGGTGGCGCGCAGCGATCGTTCGACGGTATGGGTGGGGGGCTCGTACGGCATGGCGCCAGCCAGATTACGCCTATTCGGCGCGGCCGTCCGCATCGGATCCGAAGCTGGCGCCCACGGGCCCGCCAGGAGGGCCGGACGCGGCGGGCCGGAGCGCCCCTCGGCGGGTCGGTTCGGGCGGCCGCGTCCGGCC
>LIQL01000094.1 GCA_001418405.1 Streptomyces diastatochromogenes
CCCCCTACGCCCCCAGCCGGATCCGCACCCTGCCCAGTTGGCTGCTGGGCCGCGCCGCCGCCCGCGGCCACCGGCTCGTCGCCGAGGCGCTCGCCACCGAGGGCCTGCGGATGATGCACCACGCCGTGCTGTGCGCGGTCGCCGAACTCGGCCCCGTCTCCCAGGCGGAACTGGGGCGGACCGTCGGCATCGACCCCAAGGACATCGTCGCGCTCGTCAACGACCTCCAAAAGGACGGGCTGGTCACCCGCACCCCCGACCCCGAGGACCGCCGGAAGAACGCCGTCGGGATCTCGGCGGAGGGAGAACGACGACTGCACCGCACCCAGCGGCTCGGCGACGAGGCCAACGCCGCACTCACCGCCGCACTGACCGACGAGGAGCGCGCGCAACTGATCGCCCTGTTGACCCGGATCGTGGCGCCGGGGGAGTGAGCCCCAGGGCTGCGCCGCCGAGGCGCGCCGGGCGGCGTCAGCCCGCGCTTGCCGTGGTGTCCAGCGCGAGCCGGTGCGCGCCCGCGTAGACGTTCATCGACTTCCCGCGGAGGAAGCCGACCAGGGTCAGCCCGCTCTCGACGGCGAGGTCGACGGCGAGCGAGGACGGCGCGGAGACCGCGGCGAGCACCGGTATGCCGGCCATCACGGCCTTCTGCGCCAACTCGAACGAGGCCCGCCCGGAGACCATCAACACGCAGGACGACAGCGGCAGCCGACCGTCCTGCAGCGCCCGCCCGACGACCTTGTCCACCGCGTTGTGCCGCCCCACGTCCTCGCGGACGTCGAGCAGTTCGCCGTCCGCGGTGAAGAGCGCCGCCGCGTGCAGCCCCCCGGTCCGGTCGAACACGCGCTGGGCGGCCCGCAACCGGTCGGGCAGGCCCGCCAACGTCTCCGGGGCTATCCGCAGCGCGGGCTCCGCGGCCGCCTCCAGGCTCCAGCGGGCCGTCGTGCGCACCGCGTCCAGACTGGCCTTGCCGCACAGCCCGCACGACGACGTCGTGTAGAAGTTCCGCTCCAGCGTGAGGTCGGGGACGGCGACCCCGGCCGCCAACCGGACGTCCACGACGTTGTAGCTGTTGCCGCCGGTGGTCTGCTCGCCGTCCGGTCCGGGGGCGCCGCCGCTCGTCGCGCCCGCGCAGTACACGATGTTCGCCAACTCGTCGGCGCGCGCCAGGACGCCCTCGCTGACCAGGAAGCCCGCGGCCAGCGCGAAGTCGTCGCCCGGGGTGCGCATGGTGATCGCCAGTGACTTGCCGTTCAGCCGGATCTCCAACGGCTCCTCGACGACCAGGGTGTCCGGGCGGCTGCTCACCGCACCGTCGCGGATCCGGATGACGCGGCGTCGCTCGGTGACCCGTCCCATGTCTGATCAGCCCCGGTTCTGTCTGCGGTGGTGGCCGTGGTCGCCGATGTCCCTTGTCCGGCGCGGGCGTTCGTCCGGCTCCGCCGTGCGGACGTCCGGCGGATCACCGCGGTGGCCTGTGGCGGAACGGAAGCGCTCAGTAGACTGTAGACGATAGCCAATTACGGAGGGGACCCCGATGCTGTCCAGAGGTCTGCCGCAGGGCGCCGTACCGAAGCTCGAACGTCCCGGACCGCTGCGCGAGCGCGTCTACGAGGCACTGCTCGACCTGATCACCACCCGTGCGCTGCGCCCCGGCCAGCACCTGGTCGAGAGCGAACTGGCCGGTCACCTCGGGGTCTCCCGCCAGCCGGTCCGCGAGGCGCTCCAGCGGCTGAACACCGACGGCTGGGTCGATCTGCGCCCCGCCCAGGGCGCCTTCGTCCACGAGCCGACCGAGGCGGAGGCGGACCAGCTCCTGACGGTCCGCACGCTGCTGGAGGCCGAGGCCGCCCGGCTCGCCGCGACCCATGCCGACCCGGCCGGGATCGCCGCACTGGAGCGGCTCTGCGAGCAGGGCGAGCGCGCCGTCCAGGACGACGACGTCGACGCCGCGGTGGCGCTCAACGCGGCGTTTCACGCCAAGGTGACCGAGCTGGCCGGCAACGCCGTGCTCGCCGAACTCGCCGCGCAGGTCGGACGCCGGGTGCGCTGGTACCACACCCCGGTCGCCCGGCAGCGCGGCCAGCGGTCCTGGGTCGAGCACCGCGAGCTGATCGCCGCGATCGCCGACGGCGACGGGGCCCGCGCCACCTCCGTGATGCGCGCGCACACCGAGCACACCCGGCGGATGTACCACGAACGCGACCGCGAGGACGCCTGAGCCGGCCGCTACCGCTGATGGCCGATCCTCGCCCCTGCCGGCGGTGCCCCGTCCGATCCGCGAGACCAGCGGCGAGGACCGGCCCGCCGACGGGTAGGGTGCAGGCGATCACGCACCAGCTGATCACGGACGCACCACCACGAACCGACCAGGAACGGCGAGACGCACATGAGCGAAGGGACAGCACCGGCGGCCGGCGACGCGGCCTCCGTCGCGGACGAGGCGGCCCGCGAGCGGCTGCTCTACCTGCGCGGCAGCATCGACAACCTCGACGCCGCGCTGGTGCACCTGCTCGCCGAGCGCTTCAAGTGCACCCAGCAGGTCGGTGAACTCAAGGCCCGGCACAGCCTGCCGCCCGCCGACCCGGCCCGCGAGGCCGCCCAGATCGACCGCCTGCGCCGCCTGGCCGAAGACGCCCGCCTGGACCCGGCGTTCGCCGAGAAGTTCCTCAACTTCATCATCGGTGAAGTGGTCCAGCACCACCGCGCCATCGCCGACCGGGCCGTGAACAGCGGCGACGCGAAGCCGTTCTAGCCCGCGCCCCGCACGTCCGGTCCACGCCCGGGTCCCGCCCCGGGGTGCGCCGCCGGGACAGCGAGACGCCCCGCCCCTGCCGCAGCAGGGACGGGGCGTTCGTCGTGCGGGCGCCGCGCGGGCGCGACCGTCAGTGGTGCGTGCGGGCGGTCCGGTGGACCGGGGCCTTGGGCGCGCGGCCCTGGGTCGGCTTCAGCTTCTCCGCGGTCTTGGCGACGGCGTTGACCACGGCGTCGACGTTGACGTTGGGCTTCTTGACGACGCCCTTGGAGACCGTGTCGTTGTTGAGGAGGTTGTCGGCGGCTGCCGCGACCCCCCGGTGGCCGTCGGCGAACGCGGGGGCGGCGACGCCCAGTGCCATCACCGCGCCGGCAACAACCGCAGCGGCCTTGGAGTACGTCATGGTGGACAGTCCCTTTCTGGGTCAGTGATCGAGCGGTGTCTTCCGCCGGCGCGACGGACGTACCGGCCGGGCACTCTCGCGCCCGGCACGCTCCCCGTCGGCACTGACCCAAACGGACTTGCCGCCCCCAGGACACGGCACGGTTCCCAACTGCCCTGGAAAGCACCCGAACGTGTCGCCGCCCGCTCATGTCATTTCGCGGCTGATCGGCCGGGGGTTGGGCGCCACGTCCCGCGGGCGGGGGCGGCCCGGCTGGTGCAGCAACAACGTGAACGCCGCCGCCACCAGGGACAGGCCGCCCGCCAGCAGGTACGCGCCGTCGTACCCCCAGGCACCGACCACCATCGAGCCCAGTCCGCCGCCGAACAGACCGCTGATCAACTTCCCGCTGTAGACCAGTCCGTAGGTGGAGGCGTTGTAGTTCTCGCCGAAGTAGTCCGGGGTCAGGGCCGCGAAGAGCGGATAGAAGGCCCCGCCGCCGAATCCGGAGAGGAAGGCGAAGACCAGGAACAGCCACTGGCTGTGGAGCTCACCGGCCCACAACACCCCGAACTGCGCCAGGCCCAGGACCACGATGACCACGACCAGCGTCGTCTTGCGGCCCCACAGGTCCGACAGCCAGCCGACCGCGGCCCGCCCGACGCCGTTGACGACCGACATCACGCCCATCGACGAGGCGGCGACCAGCGGGCCGAACCCCACCTCCTTCGCGAAGTCCACCTGGAACGAGATCCCGAAGATCGAGACGCCGGCGGTCAGCACCACACTCACCCACATCAGCGGGAGCATGCCGCTGCGGATCGCCTCCTTGGGCGTGAACTGGCGGACCGCCGGCGGGTTCTTCACCAGGTACGCGGGGCGCCGCCCGGGGTCGTCGGTGTGCGGCGGGGCGACGTCGACGGGCCACCAGTTCTTCGGCGGGTCCTTGAAGAACCAGGCACAGCCCGCGACCACCAGGAGCACGTAGACCCCGATGCCGTCCAGCACCTCGGTGACGTCCGAGGTGTCGAAGGCGTAGTTGAAGACGAAGATGAACGGCAGTGCGCCGTAGGCGAATCCACCGTTGACGAATCCGGTCTTCGCGCCGCGCCGCTCCGGGAACCACTTGCCGACCATGTTGATGCAGGTGGCGTAGACGAGTCCGGAGCCGATGCCGCCGACGACCCCGAAGCCGCAGATCGCGGCCAGCACGTCGTGAAGGTGCCCCAGGGCCACGAAGCCCACCAGGCTGAGCGCCGCCCCGACGAACATGGCGCGGCGCGCGGTCAGCAGCCCGCGCTCCCGTAACCAGCCCGCCGGGAAGGCGATGCCGGCCTGGAAGAACACCCAGACGCTCAGGATCCAGAAGGTGTCGCTCTGGGACCAGCCGTGGGCGTGCGACAGGGTGCCCTCGGCCGATCCGTAGGCGTATTCGGAGACGCTGATGGCCATCATCGCCAACCACGGCAGATACACCATCAGTTTCCGTGAGTGACCGCCGAGCAGCTCCCGGTCCGTCTCCCCGATCCGGTACACCCGGCCCTTTGCGTCGGTGACCTCCCGATACGCGATTCCCGCCGTCGCCGTGCCGTCCCGTCCGCCGTCGTCCATACCGTTCACCTCGGAATCGAAAAACCCGGTCAGCGCGCCCTCGGTCCGCTCTCCTGGTGCTCCAGGAGGACGGCCCTCAGGTGTCGAGCAGCCCCGCGGCCCGCGCCCAGCGGTACTTCGCGCCGAGCACCTCCACCGGCTTCTCGGTGGTGTACGGATAGGCGACGACGCCGTGCGCGAAGAGCCGGGCGGCCGCCTCCTCCACCTCGGTGTCCCCGGCCAGCGAGGCCACCACCGGCTTGTCGATCCCGCGCGCCCGGAACTCCTCGACGACCCGCCCGGTCAGCTCGGCGAAGACCGCCGGCGGAGTGACGAGGGTGTGCCAGTAGCCCAGCACCAGCGCATGGATCCGCGGATCGGAGAGCCCCAGCCGCAGTGCCGCCTCGTAGGTCGCCGGTGGCTCGCCGCCGGTGATGTCGATCGGGTTGCCGGCCGAACCGAACGGCGGGATCAGGCGCCGGAACGCCGCGTCGAGGTCCGCGGGGACCGCCATCAGCCGCAGCCCGTTGTCCACCAGCGCGTCCGACAGCAGCACCCCGGAGCCACCGGCGCCGGTGATGACCAGCACGTTGTCGCCCCGGGGGACGGGCAGGACCGGGAGCGCCCGGGCGTACTCCAGCAGCTCGTTCAGGCCCGGCGCGCGGATCACACCGGCCTGCCGCAGGACGTCGTCGTAGACCGCGTCGTCGCCCGCCAGCGCACCGGTGTGCGAGCCGGCGGCCCGTGCCCCGGCGCCGGTCCGCCCCGCCTTCAACACCACGACCGGCTTCTTCGGCACGGTCTCCCGGGCCGCCGCGACGAACGCCCGGCCGTCCTTGAGGTCCTCCAGGTGCATCGCGATGCAGTCGGTGTGCGGGTCCTCGCCGAAGTACGTGAGCAGGTCGTCCTCGTCGACGTCCGCCTTGTTGCCGAGCCCGACGATCGCCGAGACCCCGGTGCGGGTCGTCCGGGCGAAGCCGAGGACGGCCATCCCGATCCCGCCGGACTGCGAGGTCAGCGCCACCCCGCCCTTGACGTCGTACGGGGTGCAGAACGTGGCGCACAGGTCCTGCCAGGGCGAGTAGTAGCCGTAGATGTTCGGCCCGAGCAGGCGGACGCCCCACTCCGCGCCGATCGCCACGATCCGTTCCTGAAGGGCGTGTTCACCGGTCTCGGCGAAGCCGGACGGGATCAGCACGGCGTTCGGCACGCCCTTGCGGCCGACCTCCTCCAGCGCCGCCGGCACGAGGGGCGCGGGGATGGCGAACACCGCCACGTCCACCTCGCCCGGCACGTCCAGCACCGACCGGTACGCCTTGCGGCCCAGGACGTCGTCGGCGGTGGGGTGCACCGGATGGATCTCGCCGGGGAAGCCGCCGTCGACCAGGTTGCGCAGCACCGAGTGGCCGATCTTGCCCGGTGTGCCGGAGGCCCCGATGACCGCCACCGAGCGCGGGCGCATCAGCCGCCGCATCGCGGCGAGGATCTCGTCCCGACCGTGGCGCGGGCGCTGCGGCGGCGCCCCCGTGCGCAACAGGATCCGCACGTCCGCGGCCGTCGCGCCGTCCGCCGAGGCGAACACCGGATTGAGGTCGACCTCCGCCATCTCCGGGAAGTCCGCAGCCAGTTGGGAGGTGCGAACGATCAGGTCGACGAGCGCCGAACGGTCCACCGCCGGGCCGCCGCGCACGCCCCGCAGCACCTCGGCCGCCCGGATGCCGTCGAGCATCGACGCCGCGTCCGCGGCCGTCGCCGGCGCGAGCCGGAACGTGACGTCCTTGAGCACCTCCACCAGGACCCCGCCCAACCCGAACGCCACGACCTTCCCGAACGTCGGATCGGTGACCGCCCCGACGATCACCTCCTGCCCTTCCGTCACCATCTGTTGCACCTGCACGCCGACGATCCGGGCCTGCGGCGCGTACGCCCGCGCGTTCGCCACGATCGCGGTGAACGCGCCGCGCACCTCGGCCGCCGAGCCCACACCGGTCCGCACCCCGCCGGCCTCGGTCTTGTGCGGGATGTCCGGCGAGACGATCTTCAACGCCACCGGGAAACCGATCCGGTCGGCGAGCGCCACCGCGTCCTCGGCGGTCTCCGCCAGCCCCTCGGCCGGCACCGCGATCCCGTACGCCTCGGCGATCACCTTGCCCTCGGGCGCGGTGAGCACGGTCCGCCCCGCACTGCGCGCCGCCGCCAACACCCGTTCCACCGCGTCGCGTGGGGACCCCATCAGATCACTCCCGTCGTCTTCAGCCGCTCCAGCTCCGCCTCGCCCAACCCCAGTTCCGCGCCGTACACCTCGGCGTTGTGCTCGCCCAACAGTGGCGAACGGTGCACCTCGACGGGGGAGTCGGAGAGCTTCAGCGGCGAACCGACCGTGGTGAAGGAGCCCCGCTGCGGATGCTCCACCTCGACCACCATCCCGTCGGCCGCCAGCGAGGGGTCCTCGATGATCTCCTTGGTCGACAGGATCGGCCCGCAGGGGACGTCGCGGGCGGTGAGCCTGGCCAGCACCTCCCACTTGGGCAGCGTGCTGCTCCACTCCTCGATCAGTTGGAACACCTTCGTCAGCTTGGGCAGCCGGGCCTCCGGCGTCGCCCAGTCCGGGTCCTCGGCCAGTTCCGGCCGGCCGATCAGCTCGGTCAGCGGCCGCCAACCGACCGGCTGCACGATCACGTAGACGTAGTCGTTCGGACCCCCGGGCGCGCATCTCACCGCCCACCCCGGCTGGCCGCCGCCGCTGGCGTTGCCGCTGCGCGGCACCTCGGTGCCGAAGTCCTCGTTCGGGTACTCCGTCAACGGGCCGTGCGCGAGGCGCTGTTGGTCGCGGAGTTTGACCCGGCACAGGTTGAGCACCGCGTGCTGCATGGCGACGTTGACCCGCTGGCCGCGGCCGGTCCGGGTGCGCTGGAAGAGCGCGGCGAGGATGCCCGCGACGCAGTGCACCCCCGTGCCGGAGTCGCCGATCTGCGCGCCGGTCGCCAGCGGCGGACCGTCCTCGAAGCCGGTGGTCGCCATCGCCCCGCCCATCGCCTGCGCCACCACCTCGTACGCCTTGAAACCGGTGTACGGGCCCTCGCCGAAGCCCTTGATGCTGGCGTAGACGATCCGCGGGTTGATCTCCTGGATGCGCTCCCAGGTGAAGCCCATCCGGTCGACCGCGCCGGGCCCGAAGTTCTCCACCAGGACGTCGCTGCGGGCGATCAGCTCGGTGAGCAGCTCCTTACCCCGCGGGGTCTTGGTGTTCAGGGTGATGCTGCGCTTGTTGCAGTTGAGCATCGTGAAGTAGAGCGAGTCGGCGTCCGGGACGTCCCGCAGCTGACGCCGCGTGATGTCACCGCTCACCGCCTCCAGCTTGATCACGTCCGCACCGAGCCAGGCGAGCAACTGCGTTGCGGAAGGCCCGGACTGAACGTGCGTCATGTCGAGGACGCGAATGCCGTCGAGTGCCTTGGACACGGCCGACCCCTCCTACTTGTACATGGTCTGGTTCATCGTTCCGGGGGCGTAGGCGTCCGGATCGATCCACACGTTGATCAGCGACGGCTTGCCCGACTCGCGGGCGCGCCGCAGCGCGGGGCCGATGTCGGCGGGGTCGCGGACCTCCTCGCCGTAGCCGCCCAGCATCCGCGCGAACGCGTCGTAGTGGACGTCGCCGAGGGTGTTGCCGACCCGCTCCCGCGCCGCGCCGTACTTGGCCCGTTGGCCGTAACGGATCTGGTTCATCGAGGAGTTGTTGCCGACGATGCCGACGAACGGCAGGTCGTAGCGGACCAGCGTCTCGAAGTCCCAGCCGGTCAGGCTGAACGCGCCGTCCCCGAAGAGCGCCACCACCTCCTTCTCCGGCCGCGCCTGCTTGGCCGCGAGGACGAAGGGGACGCCGACGCCGAGCGTGCCCAGCGGCCCCGGATCCATCCAGTGCCCGGGCGACCTCGGCTGGACGACCTGGCCCGAGAAGGTCACCACGTCCCCGCCGTCGCCGACGAAGAGCGAGTCCTCCGTGAGGAAGTCGTTGATCTCGCTGACCAAGCGGTACGGGTGGATGGGGGCGGCGTCCGACCGCAGCTGCGGCAACCGCTTGTCCAGCGCGACCTGTTCGGCGGTGCGCAGCTCGTCCAGCCACGCCTTGCGCTTGGCGCCGCCCGCGTCGATCCGCCCGGACGCTGCCTCCGTGACCGCCTTCAGGACCAGGCCCGCGTCGCCCACGATCCCCAGGTCGACGTCGCGGTTCCGGCCCACCGTGCGGTAGTCCAGGTCGATCTGGACCACCGTCGCGTCCGCCGACAAGCGCTTGCCGTACCCCATCCGGAAGTCGAACGGCGTCCCCACGATCACGATCACGTCGGCGTGCGCGAAGGCGTACCGCCGCGACAGCTGGAAGTGGTGCGGATCCCCGGGCGGCAGTGTGCCGCGCCCGGCCCCGTTCATGTACGCCGGGACGTTCAGCGTCCGGACGAGTTCCACCGCGGCGTCGGTCCCGCGCGTCGTCCACACCTGGCTGCCCAGCAGGATCGCCGGCTTCTCGGCGCGGACCAGCAGGTCGGCGAGGCGCTGGACGTCGTCGGGGTCGCCCGGGGAGCGGGTCGAGGCCCGGTAGTGCCCGGCCCGCGGGACCCGGGCCGCGGCGGCCGGCACCTCGGCGTCCAGCACGTCGCGCGGGATCTCCAGGAACGACGGACCCGGCGCCCCGTGGAAGCACTCCCGGAACGCCATCGACACCATGTCGGCGACGCGTGCGGTGTCCGGCACCGTCGCCGCGAACTTGGTGATCGGCGTCATCATCTCGACGTGCGGCAGGTCCTGGAGCGAGCCCATCTTGTGCTGGGTGCGGGCCCCTTGACCGCCGATCAGCAGCATCGGCGACTCGGCCCGGAAGGCGTTGGCGACCCCGGTCACGGCGTCGGTGGTGCCGGGGCCGGCGGTGACCACCGCGCAGCCCGGCCGCCCGGTGAGCCGCGCGTACCCGTCCGCGGCATGGGCGGCGACCTGCTCGTGACGGACGTCCACCACCTGGATGCCCTCGTCGACGCAGCCGTCGTAGATGTCGATGATGTGGCCCCCGCAGAGGGTGTAGACGACCTCGACGCCCTCCGCCTTGAGCGCCTTGGCGACCAGGTGCCCGCCGGAGACGAGATCCTGGGCGTCCGCCGCCCGGGTCACGTCCTGCGCGTGCGTTGCGTCGTCGGGCATGTGCATCGCTTCCTTTCGGACCGCCCGCGGTTGCCGCTGCCGCTGTGCCGTCGCGCACCCCGACGCCGAGTCCCACGTGCACACCTCGACGGCGCGAGAAGAACGACCACGTCCCCACGGGAAGGGAGATTGAAGACTGTATACAGTCGTCAGTCGACGAATACTGTATGAACCCGTTATCCCGCATCGCCCGGCCCTTGTCCAGAGGAAGCGTCGGCCGGCGAGGTGATCGCGCCACCCGACCGCCGGTCGTCCCACGGGTCGCCGGCCTCCTCCCGCGCCCCACCCGGACCTCACCGGCGCCTCCCCGCGAGCGCCGCCGCCCGCCCCGCGCGACACTCGCCCTATCCGGCGCCGCGCGCCTCGCCCCGTCCGTCCCCGGCC
>LIQL01000095.1 GCA_001418405.1 Streptomyces diastatochromogenes
GATGACGCAGGGGGCCGTCGAGCGGTAGTCGACGGCCCCCTGCGTCATCCGCATGTACGCCTCCTCCAGCGACGCCTGGTGCGGCGACAGCTCCCACAGCCGGACGTCGGCCGCGTGCGCCAACTCGCTGATCCGGGGCAGCGGCAGCCCGGTCACCCGCAGCGCACCGTCCGCCTCCGGCGCCGCCCGGCCACCGGCCTCGGCCAGCGCCGCGGTCAGCTTCTCCCGCTGCTCCGGTGCACCGTCCGGCGTCCGCACCCGCGCGAAGTCCGCCGAGTTGGCGGAGATGAAGTCCTTGACGGCCATGTCCGCGAGCAGCTGCCCGCGGCCGATCACGATCAGGTGCTCCGCGGTCAACGCCATCTCGCTCATCAGGTGCGAGGAGACGAAGACCGTACGGCCCTCGGCCGCCAACTGCCGCATGAGGTTGCGCACCCACAGGATGCCCTCGGGGTCCAGGCCGTTGACCGGCTCGTCGAAGAGCAGCACCTGCGGGTCGCCGAGCAGCGCCGCCGCGATTCCCAGCCGCTGCCCCATGCCGAGCGAGAAGCCCTTGGACCGCCGGTGGGCGACGTCCTGCAGCCCGACCACCCCCAGCACCTCGTCGACCCGCTGCGCCGGGATCCCCGATAGTTGCGCCAGCGACAACAGGTGCGCCCGCGCGCTCCGCCCGCCGTGCACGGCCTTCGCGTCCAACAGCGCCCCCACCTGGCGCGCGGCGTTGGGCGTCTGACGGAACGGCCGACCACCGATCGTGGCGTGGCCGGCCGTCGGGGCGTCGAGGCCCAGGATCATCCGCATCGTCGTCGACTTGCCGGAGCCGTTGGGCCCGAGGAAGCCGGTGACGGTTCCCGGACGCACCTGGAACGACAAGTTGTGCACGGCCGTCTTCGGCCCGTAGCGCTTGGTCAGGCCGACTGCCTCGATCATTCTCCGCCCCTCGCGAGATGGTCGGGGCAGAGGCGCCCTCGTGCCCCCCATGAGGGTTATGAGGCTATCGGCACGTTGACGGTTCCCGCCAAAACGGCGGAAACGCCGGCCGGCGGCCGCCCGGCCTCAGGCGTCCCGCTTGTCCAGCAGCAGGTAGCCGACCAGCAACGCGGCCACCGTCCACACCGCCATGATCCCGAAGCCGCCCCACGGCCCGTACGGCGTCTCGTCGTTGACCGGCGCCACCACCTGCATGATCTTCGAACCGGCCTGGTCCGGGAGGTAGCGCCCGATCCGTCGGGTCGCCGACACGTTCCCCAGGATGTTGGAGATCAGGAAGAAGAACGGCATCAAGATGCCCAGCGACAACATCGGGCTGCGCAGCATCGTGGCCACCGCCATCGAGAACAGCGCGATCATCGTCATGTAGAGCGCGCCGCCGACCACCGCCCGCAGCACCCCCGGATCACCCAGGTGCGCCCGGTGCCCGCCCAGCGCCGCCTGCCCCGCGAAGAACGCCGCGAAGCTCGTCGCCAGCCCCACCGCGAAGACCAACGAGGTGGCCACCAGCATCTTGCAGAAGAGGAACACGCCCCGCTGCGGCACCGCCGCCAACGAGGTCCGGATCATCCCGGTGCCGTACTCGTTCGACACCACCAGCACCCCGAAGACGATCATCGCCAGCTGCCCCAACCCCATCCCCGCGAAGCTCATGTTGGTGGGATCGAAGGCCAGCCGCCGCTCCTCCGGCATTCCGTCGAAGTCCTTCCGCGTCAACGTGCAGATCACCACGCCCAGCACCACGGTGACCACCACCGCGGTGCCCAGCGTCCACACCGTCGACCGCACCGACCTGATCTTGACCCACTCCGCACGCAGGACCTGCCCGACGACAGCCATCCGTCAGCTCCTCTTCCTCTGCCAGCCCGCACCCCAACCTCCCGGGGGCGCCCCACCCGACAGCGCCCGCTCCGGAACCACCGGCCGCGGCGGCATCCCGCGCCCCGGCCCCGGCCGACCGCCGTTGTGCGCGTGGTACTCCACCGCCCCGGCCGTCAACTGCATGAACGCCTCCTCCAACGACGCCTGCTGCGGGCTCAACTCGTGCAGCACCACCTGCTGCGCCGCCGCCAGCTCGCCCAGCCGCTCCGCCGGCACCCCGTCGACCTCCAACACGCCGCCCCGACCGGCCACCGCCCGCACGCCCGCCCGGTGCAGCACGTCCAGCAACCGTTCCCGGTCCGGCGACCGCAGCCGCACGTACGACCGCGAGTTCTGCCGGATGAACTCCGCCATCGAGGTGTCCGCGAGCAACCGCCCCTGCCCGATCACCACCAGGTGCTCCGCGGTCAACGCCATCTCGCTCATCAAATGGGACGACACGAAGACCGTCCGCCCCTGGGCCGCGAGGTTCTTCATCAGGTGACGGATCCAGTGGATGCCCTCCGGGTCCAACCCGTTGACCGGCTCGTCGAACATCAGGATCCGCGGGTCGCCGAGCAGCGCCGCCGCGATCCCCAGCCGCTGCCCCATGCCGAGCGAGAAGCCCTTCGACCGCTTCCGCGCCACCGACGTCAACCCGACCAGGTGCAGCACCTCGTCGACCCGGGTCCGCGGAATGCCGTTGCTCCGGGCCAGGCACAGCAGGTGGTTCGCGGCGCTCCGGCCGCCGTGCATCGCCTTGGCGTCCAACAACGCCCCGACGTACCGCAACGGATCCTTCAACTGCCGGTAGTGCCTGCCGTAGATCCGCACCGCACCGGCCGTCGGATTGTCCAGACCGAGCACCATCCGCATGGTGGTGGACTTCCCCGCACCATTGGGACCGAGGAAGCCGGTGACGATGCCCGGCCGCACGGTGAACGTCAACCCGTCCACCGCGACCTTGTCACCGTAATGCTTGGTCAGCCCCATGAGCTCGATCATGTACAGAACGCTAGGACCGCCCCCGGACCCCCGCCAGCTGGGCGACGCCGCCCGCATGACACTTCACACGACCGCGCCCCCGCACCACCACAACGGGCGGTACGGGGGCGCGGAACGAGCTGCGCGAAAACCTCCGGTGTCAGGCGACCTCAGCGGCTCTGCTGGGCCGGCACGCCACGGGAGACCGACTCGTCGTCGCCGGGCGCACCGGCGGCGGCCACCGCCGCACCGGTCAGCGTCGCCAGCATCTCGCGGACGTTGGTCAGCTGCGCGTTGATCGAGTCGCGGCGGTTGGTGAGCGCCGCCAGCTCGCGCTCCGATTCGCTGCGGATCCGGTCGGCCTTGGCGTTGGCGTCCGCCACGATGTCCTCGGCCTGGCGCTGCGCCGTCTCCACCGTCTGCCGGGCCCGACGCTCCGCGTCCGTCCGCAGCTTCTCGGCCTCCAGACGCAGCTGCTCCGCCCGGTGCTCGATCTCGGCCAGGCGCTTCTCCGCCTTCGCCTGACGCGAGGCCAGGTCGCGCTCGGACTGCTCGCGGCGCTTGGCGAGGTTCGTCTCGAAGTCCGCGGCGGCCTGCGCGGCCTTGGCGCGGGTCTCCTCGAAGAGGGCGTCCGCCTCCTCCCGCTTGGACTGGGCGTCCTTCTGCGCCTCGGCACGCAGCGTGGACGCCTCGCCCTTCGCCTTCTCGACGATCCGCGCGCCCTCGTCCTCGGCCTTGGACTTGCGCTCGACCGCGAACGCCTCCGCGTCGTTGCGGACCTGCTGGGCGGCCGACTCGGCCAGCTCACGGTGCTGCTCGGCGGCCCGACGGGCCTCCTCGCGCAGCTCCTTGGCCTCTTCCTCCGCGAGACGGAGGATCTTCTCCACGCGCGCCCCGAGGCCCGCGTAGGAGGGTTCGGCGTCGGTGACCTGGGCCTGGGCGTTCTGCGTTTCGAGGTGCAGCTCCTCGATGCGCTTCTCCAGCGAGGTGATACGGGCCAGCGCACTGTCGCGGTCCGCGACCAGTTTCGTAATGCGGTCATCCACCTGACCGCGGTCGTACCCACGCCGCACGAGCTCGAAGCCGAAGGGGGAGGAAGTGTCGCTCATGGGGTTCCTGTCGAAAGAGACCGGTGAGGTGATAAGGAGAATCCTAGGGGTCTTAACGGCGTGTCATCGAGTCATTGCGCGTTTGAAGTGGAGAATGACCCCTCATTTGAGTGGCTACCCCTCAGACTGCTTGCCACTCGAACGAGTTGTCCCGGCCCCCGCGGCGGCCTTCGCCGCCCCTTCCTTCCCGTCCCCGCCCTGCGTCGGCACCTCGAACGACTCCAACGCCTCCAGGACGTCCTGCACCCGGGAGATCTCGGTGTTGATGTCCTTGCGCCGGCGCGCCAGCACCTCCAGCTCCCGCTTGCCCTCCGCCACGATCCGCGCGGCCTCCTCCTTGGCGTCGGCACGCATCTTGTCCGCGTCCCGCACCGCCGCGCCCTTCTTGTTCTCGGCCTCCTTGATCAGGCCCTCGGCCTTCTTCACCGCGGCGATCCGGACCTTGCTCGCCTCGCTGTTGGCGTCGGCCATCAGCTTCTCGGCCTTCTCCTCGGCCTCCGTCTGCTGCGCGGTGGCCTGCGCGATCAGCTTGTCCACCCGCTCGCCGGCGTTCTTCATCGCCTCGGCCGACTCCCGCCGGGCCCGCTCGTGCAACTCCTCCACGTCGGACTCGACCCGGACCCGCAGCTCCTCCGACCGGTCCCTTATGGCCGTCGCGTCCCGCCGCGCCTCACCGAGCAGCGTGTCCGCATCCGTCCGCGCCTTCTCCACGCGCGCGTTGCCCTCGGAGGTGGCCTCGCGCACGATCCGGTCGGCCTCCTTGCGGGCCGCCCCGACCATCATGTCGGCCTGCTCCTCCGCGCCGGTCGCGGTCTTCAGCGCCTCCTCCTGCGCCTTGGCGATCAACTGGTCGGCCTGTTCGGCCGCGTCGCCACGGCGCTTGGCGGCGTCCTTGCGCGTCTCGTCCAACAGCCGGTCGGACTCCGCCTGCGCCTCGGCCCGCTGCCGCTCGGCAGCCGCCTCGGCCTCCTCCCGGACCTTCGCCGCCTCCGCCCGTGTGCGGGTCGCGTGCTCCTGCGCCGCCGTGACGGTCTCCGCCGCCTCGGCCCGCAGCCGGTCGGCGTCCGCCGTGGCCGTCGCGAGCATCCGGTCCGCCTGCTCGCGGGCGTCCGCCCGGGCCCGGTCCGCCGCGCGCTCGGCCTCCGCCGACCGCTCCGCCGCCTCCGACCGCAGCCGCTCCGCCTCGCCGGCGGCCTCCGCCACCAACTCGTCGGCCTGCGTCGCCGCGTCGGCCCGCGTCTTGTTGGCCGCCGACCGGGCCTCGTCCGCGACCCGCTCGGCCTCGGACCGCGCGCCCTCCAGCGCCTCGCCCGCCTCGGCCCGCAGCCCCTCGGCCGCCTCCGTGGCCTCGGCCACCAGCCGCTGCGCCCGCTGCTCGCCCTCGGCCCGCAGCCGCTCGGCGGCCTCCTGGCCCTCCCGGACCGCACGCTCCGCGTCGTCCTGCGCCGACGACGTCAGCTCGGCCGCCTCGGTGACGATCCGTTCGGCCTCCGCCCGCGCCTCGGTCAGCAGCCGATCGCACTGCTCGGCCGCCTCCGAGCGCATGCGGTTGGCGTCGTCCCGTGCCTCCGCCCGGGCCCGCGCCGCGTCCTGCTCCGCCGACGCCAACGCGTCCGACGCGTCGGTACGCAGCTGCTGCGCCTTCGCCGTCGCGTCCCCGACCGCCTTCTCGGCCTTCGCGGTGGCCTCGGCGACCAGTCGCTCGGCTTCGGCGGTGGCTTCGGAGACCAGCCGGTCGGCCTGCTCGGCCGCCTCGGACCGCGCGGTGTTGGCGTCCCGCCGCGCCCCGTCCAGCACCCCGGCCGCTTCCGACCGCAGCCGCTCGCCCTCGTCGATGGCCTCGGCGACCGTCCGCTCCGCGAGCGCGTTCGCGGCGTCCGTCGCCTCCTGGGCCTCGGCCCGCACCCGCGCCGCGTCCTGGGACGCGCGCTCCCGCTCCGCGTAGGCGTCCGAGCGGACCCGGTCCGCCTCCTGCTGCGCCTCCGTCGTCGTGCGCTCCGCGGCGTGCTCCGCCGCCGAACGCAGCCCGGCGATCTCCTCGTTGGCCTGCTCGTGCAGCCCCGCCACCGCGTCGCGCACCTGCTGCGCGGTCTGCTCGGCCGCCGCCACCAACTCGGCCGCCCGCCGGTCCGCCTCCTCGACCAGCCGCTCGGCCTCGGCCTGCGCCTCACTGACCCGGGTACGGGCCGACGCCAGCAGCTCCTCGCTCTGCTCCCGCGCGGTGGTGCGCTCCTGGTGGGACTCCTCGCGCGCCTCGCCCAGCAGCTGCTCGGCCTCCCGGCGTCGCCGCCCGGCCTCCTCCTGGGCCTCGGCGAGCGCCTCCGCGGCCTCCGTGCCCGTGCGCTCCGCGGCGGCAGCCGCCTCCGCACGCACCCGGTCCGCGGTCTCCTGCGCCTCCGCCTTCAGCCGCTCGGCCTCCGCCGCCGCCTCACCGCGCAGCCGCGCCGCCGCCGCTTCGGCCTCCGACCGCGCCGTCGACGCGTCCTTCGACGCCTCCGACCGCAGCCGCTCGGCCTCCTCCTCGGCCTGCTGCTGGAGCGACCGCCGCCGCTCGGCGGCCTCGGCCTTGAGCCGGGCCGCCTCCTCCTGCGTCTCCCGCCGCAGCCGCTCGGCCTCGGACCGCGCCTCGCGCAACGACTCCTCGGCCGCCGCCAGCTTCTCCTCGGCCTCGCCGCGCAGCCGGTCCAACTCCGTCTGGGCCTCGGCCCGCCGCTCCTCGGCGGCCTCCTCGGCCTCGCCGCGCAGCCGCTCGGCGCTCTCCTCCGCCTCGCGCGTCAACTCCTCGGCGGCCTGCGTGCCTTCCAGCAGCAGCTGCTCGCCCTCGGTGCGCGCCCGCTCCAGCGCCTCCTCGGCCTGCCGGCGCAGCGAAGCCGCCCGCTCGATGGCCTCCGTCCGCACCCGCTCGCTCTCCGCGACCGCGCCCGAACGGGTCTCCTCCGCGTCCGACTTGGCCTTCGACAGCAGCTCCTCGGCGGTCCCGGCCGCCTCCTCGATCTGCTGGACGGCCTCCCGGCGCGCCTCGCTGCGGATCCGCTCGCCCTCCGCGACCGCGTCCGCCCGCAGCTGCTCGGCCTCGCCGCGCAGCCGCCGCGCCTCCTCCTGGAGTTCGGCGGTCTTGGCGCGGTACTCCTTGGTGTCGTTCTTCGCCGCGCCCTTCAACTGCTCGGCGGTGTCGTGCGCCTGCTCGCGCAGCCGGTCCGCCTCCGCCTCGGCCTCCCGGCGCAGCCGTTCGGCCTCCTCGGCAGCGGCCTTCGTGGTCGCCTTGGCGTCCTCCGACGCCTTGGTCACCATCTCCTCGGCGGCCCGCGCGGCCTTGGCCAACTGCGCCGCGGAGTCCTCCGCCGCCTTCGACCGCGCCGACTCCTGCGCCTCGGAGAGCAACCGCTCCGACTCCGCCCGGGCGTCCGCCCGCAGCTGCTCGGCGTCCGCCCGCAGCGCCTCGGCCTCCTTGGTCGCCTCCGCGACCAACCGGGCGACCTCCGCCTTCGCCGTGCGCGAGCGCTGCTCGTTCTCCGACTCCGTCGCCGACAACCGCTTGCCGGCAGCCTGCTGGGCCTCCTCGACGAGCTTCTCCGCCTCGGCCCGCGCCTCCCGCAGGGCCGTGTCGGCCTCCTGCACCCGCGCCTCGGCGGTACGCGTCAACTCGGCCGCCTGACGGCGCGACTCCTCCGACTCCGCGCCCGCCGTCGTCCGCAGCTGCTCGGCCTGGTCCGTGGCCTCCTGGGCCTGGCTGGACGCGGCGTTCAGCAGCCGCTCGGCGTCCGTGCGCGCCCGGCGCAGGATGGATTCGGCTTCGCTCCGCGCCTCCTCGGCGGCCGTGCCCAGACGCTCCCGGGCCCGATCGGCCAACCGCTGCGCCTCGGTCCGCGCCGTCGCCAGCGCCTGCTCCGACTCGGCCCGCGTCTCCTCCATCAGCCGACGGGCCTGCGACTCCGTGCGCGCCCGCAACTGCTCCGCCCACGCCACGTTCTCGTTGACGTGCGACTCGACCGTCTGCCGACGCTCGTTCAGCTCCTCGTCCAACCGCTGCCGGCGGGTGACCGCCTCGGCGTGCAGGTCGGCGTCCAGCCGGGCCTGCCGCTCGGCCGCCTCCTGCAACAGCCGTTGGGTCTGCGCCCGCGCCTCGCGGACCTCCCGCTCGGCGTCCGAACGCAGCTGATCCGCCTGGATCTGCGCGTTGCGCAACAGCTGTTCGGCCTGATGGCTGAGGTTGTCGTAGGCAGGCCGGGACGCGAGGTTGCGACGCGCCTCGTGGAGCTTGGCACGCAACACCTCGACCTGATAGCCGAGGTCGTCGGCGTGCTGGACGGCCTTGTCCCGCTCGGTCTTCAGCCGCTCCATCTCGGCTTCGAACTGCGAGAGGTGGTCGGTCTCAGCCCGCTGACGCTCCTGGCGCTCGTTGCCCCGCACTGCGCGGTCCCATCCGTCCCCTGGTCATGGCGGCGGCCGGCTCCGGCACTGCGGCGCGCGTCCCGTACCCGTCACGGCGTACCGGACCCGCGCCCTCGGAGCTGACCCTTCCGAAGAAATGGTGTCAGATCATCGGCAGAGTATGGACCGAGCCCCACTCCCTTACCCCGGCCGAAGCTGCACTCTACCGGCCGGGGAAGGCGAAGGTCAGTGGTCAGTCGCCTCCGGAGCCGCCGCGGTGACGAGTTCGGTCAGCACGCCGTGGCAATCCTTGGGGTGCAGGAAGGTGATCCGGGACCCCATCGAACCCCGGCGCGGCTCGTCGTACAGCACCCGGACGCCCTTGCTGCGGACGTCCGCGGCCACGCCGTCGACGTCCGCCGTTCCGAACGCGATGTGGTGCACGCCCTCGCCGTTCTTG
This sequence comes from Streptomyces diastatochromogenes, assembly GCA_001418405.1. Taxonomy (GTDB): domain Bacteria; phylum Actinomycetota; class Actinomycetes; order Streptomycetales; family Streptomycetaceae; genus Streptomyces; species Streptomyces albulus_C. Next base: position 8,776 of record LIQL01000095.1, read on the forward strand.
GCCAGCCACTTGCCCACCGCGGAGTCCTCCCGGGTCGGCTCCAGCAACTGGAGGTACGAGGCACCCCCGTCCGAGGTCTCGTTGATCTTGAGCATCGCCTCGCGGACCCCCTGCTCCTCGTTGACCTCGGTGTGGAACACCTCGAAGCCGTACGTGGCACGGTAGAACTCGACGGTCTTGTCGAGGTCGAAACAGGCGATCCCGATGTGGTCGATTCGCGTCAGCATGGCTCCAGTGCACCGCTCGCACGGCTGGTTACGCAACGTGCGCGCGATCACACCCGCTTGCCGGTGACCCGGCGACTACCCCTCAGTACATTGACGGGAACCCTCGTTAACTTCCCGGCAAAGGAAGGCCGCATCGTATGTCTGCAACGAACGGCACCACCTCCGTGATCGTCGCCGGAGCGCGCACCCCCATGGGCCGCCTCCTCGGCTCGCTGCGCAGCTTCTCCGGCGCCGACCTCGGCGGGGTGGCCATCAAGGCGGCGCTGGACCGTGCGGGGATCGGCGGCGACCAGGTGCAGTACGTGATCATGGGCCAGGTCCTGCAGGCCGGGGCGGGGCAGATCCCGGCGCGTCAGGCCGCGGTCAAGGCCGGCATCCCCATGAGCGTCCCCGCGCTGACCGTCAACAAGGTCTGCCTCTCCGGCCTGGACGCCATCGCGCTGGCCGACCAGCTCATCCGCGCCGGCGAGTTCGACGTGGTCGTCGCCGGCGGCCAGGAGTCCATGACGAACGCCCCGCACCTGCTGCCCAAGTCCCGCGAGGGCTTCAAGTACGGCGCGGTGGAGATGCTCGACGCGATGGCCCACGACGGCCTCACCGACGCCTTCGAGAACATCGCGATGGGCGAGTCGACCGAGAAGCACAACACCCGTCTGGGCCTCGGCCGCGCCGAGCAGGACGAGGTCGCCGCGCGCTCCCACCAGCGGGCCGCCGCCGCGCAGAAGAACGGCCTGTTCGAGGCCGAGATCACCCCGGTGGAGATCCCGCAGCGCAAGGGCGACCCGGTGCTCTTCAGCAAGGACGAGGGCATCCGCGGCGAGACCACCACCGAGACCCTCGGCAAGCTCCGCCCGGCCTTCGCCAAGGACGGCACCATCACCGCCGGCAGCTCCTCGCAGATCTCCGACGGCGCCGCCGCCGTGGTCGTCATGAGCAAGGCCAAGGCCGAGGAGCTGGGCCTGGAGTGGATCGCCGAGATCGGCGCGCACGGCAACGTCGCCGGCCCCGACAACTCCCTCCAGTCGCAGCCGTCCAACGCGATCAACCACGCCCTCGCCAAGGACGGCCTCAGCGTCCAGGATCTTGACCTGATCGAGATCAACGAGGCGTTCGCGGCGGTCGCCGTGCAGTCCATGAAGGACCTCGGGGTTTCCCCGGAAAAGGTGAATGTCAACGGCGGCGCCATCGCCCTGGGCCACCCGATCGGCATGTCCGGCGCCCGCATCGTGCTGCACCTGGCGCTGGAGCTGCGGCGGCGCGGCGGCGGCACCGGCGCGGCCGCGCTGTGCGGTGGTGGCGGTCAGGGCGATGCGCTGATCATCCGGGTTCCGGGCAAGTAACGGGTCGTGCCGTCCCGCGCCTCCGGGCGCGGGACGGACCCGGCGCCGCGCAGCAGCGCGTACCAGCCAGTGAGTCGAGGTCGAAGGAGCCGAGCGCGATGGTGGACGTCCCCCAACTGGTGGCACAGGCCCGGGAGGGCCGTCCGAGGGCGGTGGCCCGGCTGATCTCCCTCGTCGAGGGGGCGGCGCCGGAGCTGCGCGAGGTGATGGCGGCGCTGGCGCCGCTCACCGGTGGCGCCTACGTGGTCGGGCTGACCGGGTCGCCCGGGGTGGGCAAGTCCACCACGACGTCCGCGCTGGTCACCGCGTACCGCAAGGCCGGCAAACGGGTCGGCGTGCTCGCCGTCGACCCGTCCTCGCCGTTCTCCGGCGGCGCGCTGCTCGGCGACCGGGTCCGGATGAGCGACCACGCCTCCGACCCCGGCGTCTACATCCGCTCCATGGCCACCCGCGGGCACCTGGGCGGCCTCGCCTGGGCCGCGCCGCAGGCGATCCGGGTGCTGGACGCGGCCGGTTGCGAGGTGATCCTCGTCGAGACCGTCGGCGTCGGCCAGTCGGAGGTGGAGATCGCCTCCCAGGCCGACACCAGCGTGGTGCTGCTGGCCCCGGGCATGGGGGACGGCATCCAGGCCGCGAAGGCGGGGATCCTGGAGATCGGCGATGTCTACGTGGTCAACAAGGCCGACCGGGACGGCGCCGACGCCACCGCCCGCGAGCTGAACCACATGCTGGGCCTGGGGGAGTCCCGGGCGCCCGGCGACTGGCGCCCGCCGATCGTCAAGACCGTCGCGGCGCGCGGCGAGGGCGTCGACGAGGTCGTCGAGGCGCTGGAGAAGCACCGGGCCTGGATGGAGGAGCGGGGCGTGCTGGCCCGGCGTCGGCTGGCCCGGGCGTCCCGGGAGGTCGAGACGATCGCCGTCACGACGCTGCGGTCGCGGATCGGCGACCTGTCCGGGGACCGTCACCTGGGTGCGCTGGCCGAACGGATCGTCGCCGGCGAGACGGACCCGTACCGCGCGGCGGACGAACTGGTGGCGGGCCTGACGAACGGCGGCTAGGCGCTGGTCCGGGCCCCGGGGGGAATCAGGGGTTGCCGCGGTGCCGGCGGAGGTGGTCGGCGACCGGGGCGAGCGAGGACTCCAGGGAGTCCAGGGACTCGGGCGCGAACAGGTCGATGAAGTGCCGGCGGACGGAGGCGACGTGGTGCGGGGCGACCCGGCGCATCGTCTCCCAGCCCTCGTCGGTGAGGACGGCGTAGAGCCCGCGGCGGTCCGACTCGCAGCTCTCGCGGCGCACCAGGCCGCCGTTCTCCATCCGCGTGATCTGGTGCGAGAGGCGGCTCTTGGACTGCAGCGTGCTGGCGGCCAGGTCGCTCATCCGCAGCCGGTGGTCCTCGGCCTCGGAGAGGTTGACCAGGATCTCGTAGTCGTTGTTGGTCAGGCCGAACGGCTGCAGATCGCGCTCCAGTTGGTGCATCAGCAGCCGGCTGACGTCCAGGTGGGTGCGCCAGGCGCGCTGCTCCTGGTCGGTCAGCCAGGGAGTGTCGCTGTCAGTCGTCATGGATGAATTCTACCCGTGAAAGTTGAATACTGAATTAGTCATGGCGTGTGACATCTGCGGAGGTCGGCCGGCCGGGACCCGCGGTTGGTCAGACGTTCGAGGTCACCGTCCGCAGACTACCGTTCACAGCCCGAAGCGGCGCTGGAGCCCCCCGAGGCCACCGGGCAACTGCGGCACTTGTGAGCCACTTTCCGGGGTCGGGACGCCGCCGCCCGGGACGCCCTCCTCGGCCGGCAGTGCGCCCGTCGCCCGATCCGGCATCAGCTGCTCCGACGACTGCAACAGGACCGTGCCGGCGCCGGTGAACTCGAACTGGTGCTCCTCGCCGGAGGCCCCGCCGAAGCCGGTGTGGGCACGCAGCCCGCCCAGGAAACCCCGCAGGTACTGGTGGTCGTAGTGGTGGCAGGGGGAGGGGCAGTCGGCCCAGCCGACGAGGGCCTGCGGATCGACCCGGACCGGGGGCTCGACGAAGACCACGGGACCGTTGGACGCGGCCACGAACTTGCCCGTGCCGATGAGGGTGAGGAAGCCCGGGATGATCGATTGCTTCAGCGACAGAGATGGCTGAAACGCGAGCACGTTGCCGGAGCGAATGGTGAGGTTCCCCTCATCCAGGTCGTAGGAGTTGATGTCGAAGGACCGGTCCGCCAGCAGCATCTTCCCGCGGCCCTCGGCCACCACCCAGTCCGCGGCGTGCAGTGGCGAATGGAAACTGCCGGCGATGAGGTGGTCCAGGCGGCCGTGCCCGATGCCGTGGAAGTCGATCTGCCCGTAGTAGGCGATCATCTTCCCCTTCTGCAGGAACCACTGGCCGTCCAGGTCGACGCTGAAGGCGTAGGGATTGACGTTGTCGTCGACGGGGAGGGTGTGGACGTCGTGGATCACGGGACCGGTCACAGCTTCTCCTCCGACGCCTGTACGTAGACGGTGCCCTGGCCGGACAGCTCCAGTTGGAACGCCTCGCCCGAGCCGCGGCCGATCATCTCGCGCCAGCCGATGGCGGTGGACAGGCGGTTGCGGACCTCGCCCCGGTGCGCGACGTACGCCTGCGGGTCGACGTGGACCGGGCGCTGCGGGGTGATCGGCAACTCGATGACGCCCCCGTGGGCCATCACCGCGACCGAGCCGTGGCCGGCCAGAGTGGTGGTGAACAGGCCCTGGCCGGTGACCTGGCCGCGGACCATGCCCATCACCCCGCCCTGCGCACCCATGAACATCGTGCCCTGGGAGAGCGAGCCGTCGAAGGCCAGCAGGCGGTCGGCCTCCACGTAGAGCGTGTCGCCGGTCAGGTCGACGACCTGGACGTGGTGGCCGCCGTGACCGAACATGACCGTGCCGTTGCCCTCCACGGTCATCAGGGGCGTCGACTCACCGGCGATCCGGCGCCCGAGCATGGAGCCGAGGCCGCCCTGACCGCCCTGGATGTTCGGGGTGAAGGTGACGTCGCCGCGGTAGCCGAGCATCGCGCCGCGCTGGCTGAACATCCGCTGCCCGGGGGCGATCCGGGCCTCCACCATGCGGGAGTTGAGGGTCGTGAACGGCATCAGACCTCACCGCCCAGGGTGTTGCGCTCGCTGGGCTGCACGTAGACCAGTCCCTCGCCCTCGAAACGGATCTGGAACGCCTCTCCGGAGCCCTCGCCGATCAGCGTGCGGAAGTTCACCCCGGACTGGAAGTGCTGCTTCAACCGGCCGGTGTGCGCGATGTACGCGCCCGGATCGACCTGGAGCGGGTACTGCTTGGTGACCCGCAGCACCACGGCCGGACCGTCGGAGGTCAGCGCGGCCTGCCCGTGGCCCTCGACGGTGGTGGTGAACAGGCCGTTGCCCTGCGAGGCGCCGCGCAGCCCGGTGAACGTCGTGCCGGTGTGCAGCGCCGCCTCGGTGCACAGCAGGTTGCTGGCCTCCACGAACAGCTTCTCGCCCTGGAGCCGCACCAGGTTGATCTCGCTGGCGCGGTCGGCGAAGTAGCAGGTGCCCTGGCCCTTCACCTCCATCACGGTCATCTGCTCACCGGTCAGCCGCCGGGTGACCATGCCGCGCAGGCCCTCCCCACCACCGGTCATCTTCTTGAAGGTCATCTGGCCGTCGTACGCGACCATCGCGCCGTTCTTCGCCTTGACGGCGTCGCCCGCGAGGTCGACGGCGAGCACTTTGCTTCCCTGGAGCCGAAACTGAGCCACGCGACAGACGGTAGCCGTCGGCGGCCGGCCCGGGCAGGGCTTTCGTCCCGGAGCCGCCCCCGCGCCGCCCGCCCGGGCCGGACCGGCGGCCCCCGGTGCGGTGATCGTCGGCGCGGCTGTAACAATGGGGCGGATGCTTGTGAACTCTTGCACAAGCATGTGTGACGCCTCCCCTCTCCGCCCGAACGAGGTTCCCGTGGACATCAAGACCGCCGCTGCCCTGCACCGACTGCGCCTGGCATCCATCCCGGAGGCGCTCTCCTTCCCGGCACTGCTGATATTCGGCACGGGCTTCCGGATCTTCCTGGGCTACGACAAGCTCGTCATGCCGCTCGGCCTGCTGCACGGCATCCTGTTCACGATCTTCGTGGTGCTGCTGCTGGACGCCTGGAACCGCACCAAGTGGCCCTTCAAGCGGGTCGCCTTCTTCTTCCTCCTCGCGGTCCTGCCGTTCGGCGGCCTGTACGCGGACAAGGTGCTCAAGCGCGAGGAGGCGGCCGGCGTGATCGCCGCCCGCGCCCGCCGGGAAGGTACGGTGAACGCATGATCGTCGCCTTCTCCGTGAGCCCGCTGGGCGTCGGCGAGGACGTCGGCGAGTACGTCGCCGACGCCGTCCGGGTCGTCCGCGAGTCCGGCCTGCCCAACCGCACCGACGCCATGTTCACCTCCATCGAAGGCGAATGGGACGAGGTCATGGACGTCGTCAAGCGCGCGGTGGCCGCCGTCGAGGCGCGCGCCGGGCGGGTCTCGCTGGTCCTGAAGGCCGACATCCGGCCGGGCGTCACCGACGGCCTCACCTCCAAGGTGGCGACCGTCGAGCGCCACCTGGCCGGAGGCGAACCGGGCGCCTGAGCCCCCGCGCCGTCAGCCGCCGCCCAGGAGGGCCAGGCCCAGCGGCGTCCGCTCGTAGAGCACTTGGTGTCCGTGCCGGCGCGAGGTCAGCAGCCCGGCGTCGCGCAGCACGGACAGGTGCGCCGAGACCGACGAGGCGGCCAGCCCCAACCGGTGGGCCAGCGCCGAGGTCGTCGCCGGCGCGTCCAGGGCCGTCAGGACCGCGGCCCGGTTGCCGCCCAGCAGCCGGGCCAGTGCCGGACCGCCCGTCGGCTCCTGCCACAGCCCGCCGATCCCGCGCGCCGGATAGATCACCGTCGGCTGCCACGGCGGATCGAAGCCGCTGATCACGTCCGGCCAGACGAACACGCTCGGCAACAGCAGCACGCCCCGGCCGTCGAGGTCCTGGAGCTGCGCGAAGTCCGTACGGGTGCGGACGGTCAGCGTGCCCGCGTCCGACCAGGACACCCGCGGATGCAGATCGGCGAACAGGCGGCGCAGCCCACCGCTCGCCAACTGCCGCGACCGGTAGGCGATCTCCGCCTCCAACAGTGCGCGCAGCCGCGGCCAATCGGGCGCCAGCAGGGCCTCCCAGGCCCGTTCGGTGACGTCCGCCAACTCCTGCACCGCCCGGGCCGGGTCGGCCAGCGCCGCCCGCCCGCGCGGCGAATCCGCCGCCCCCGGCGTGCAGGCCAGCGACTTGGCCATCTCGGCCCGGGCCAGCGCCGGATCGGTGGCCCGCAGGCGCGCCAGCTCCGCCGCGAAGTCCGCCAGCGGCGCGTCCGGCGGCCGGCCCAGGAAATCGGGGGTGTAGCCGGGCCGCGAGGACGGCATGAACAGCCACAGCGGCGACGGGTCCAGCCCCGCCGTCCGCTCCCGCATCCGGCGCAGCCACGGCAGGTGGTAGCCGTGCCGGTCGGTGCGCCGCAGGGTCCGCAGCGCCTCGTGGGTCTCGCACAGCGGCGAGATGGCGAACCGGATCCGCAGCAGGTCCTCCGCCCCGAAATGCAGTTCCAGCGGCACCGCCCGGCCCCCTCCCCGAATTCGGCTGGAGCCGAAACACTACGACCCGTCGGGTCCCCTCGGCAGCCTGACGCCATGCCGACGCCTTCCGGGCCCGCACGGCCGGGCCCCGCTCCCGCC
>LIQL01000096.1 GCA_001418405.1 Streptomyces diastatochromogenes
CGGGTTGGGACGCGCACGGCCACGAACGGGCCGTGCGCGTCCCAACCCGCGTCGACGACGTACTCGTACGCCGCACGGTCCCAGGACACTTCGGTGCGGCCGCCGTCCAGGGAGAGCAGGTGCAGCGTCACCTCCGCGTTGGCGGTGCCGGCCGACGGGTAGCGGATCACCTGCGGCGGCCGGCTCGGGTCCGCCGGATCGCTGAGGTAGCGCCGTGCCACGGGCGAGGTGTCGACCCGCGCCACCAGGAGGCCGCGGCCGTCAGGCGCCCACCAGTAGCCGCGCGAACGGTCCATCGACTCGGCGGCGACGTACTCGGCGAGCCCGTAGGACACCTCCGGCCCCTCCGGGCACGCCAGTTGCCGGTCGTCGCCGTCCAGCGCGACGACGTGCAGGGCGCGACCGCTCACGTAGGCGACGTGCCGCCCGTCCGGCGACGGCCGCGGATCGACCACCGGACCGGCCGCCGGCACGGCGAACGGCGCACCGCCGTCCGTCCGCACCGCCCACAGCGCACCGGACAGCGCGAACGCCACCAGCCCGACCGCGGCGTCGGTCGCGTACCCCACCACCCCGACGGAACGCTCGCGGGCCCGCTCGCGCCGCAGCCGCTCCTCCTCCGGGACGACCTCCGTACCCCCGCCCACCAGGAGCACCGGATCGGCCAACAGCCGTTCCTCCCCGGCCTCGTACTGCCACAGCCGCCCTACGGGATCGTCGCCGGACCCGGTGCGCACGAACAGCACCCGGCGCCCGTCCGGCGAGAGCGTGAACTGCCGCGGCACACCGAGGGAGAAGCGCCGGGTGCGCGCGAACTGCTCGGGGAAGCGGTCGGAGTCCCCGGTGCTGGTGCTGGTGCCGGTGCCGGTGTCGGGGCTGGTGTCGGCGCCGGGGGTGCGGGCGAGGTCGTCGGTTCGTCGTTTCACGGTGGTCGTCCTCCAAGGGGTGGGACGGGACGGTGGGCGCAGACCGGGACGGGAGCGCCGCTACGAGCCCGTTGACCGGGGCTGACTGTCTGGTGTGCTTGCTGCGTGCTCGTGGTGCGCCGGATCGCCCGACGCGCCCCGTGAGCCTGGTGTGCCTGAAGTGGCGGGTGCCTGGTGGTGCGCTCGACGTGCAGAGTGTGCGCACGCCACGGGGCGGTTTCGCCAGGTGCGGGCATCAGGTGCCCGGCCACAGCACCGCGTTGCGGCGTCATGGTGACGCGGCGACCGGTGGATTCGTCGTCCTGCCGGGCGGTTGCGCGGTGACGACGGTGCCCTGTGGCGATCTCAGCGGCGACGGCGGACAGGGTCAGCGGATCATAGCGGAGTCGCGGCCGGTCGCCGCCCGGCGGGTCGACAGACTGCCTCACCGGCCGCCGACGGGTCCCCGCGGCGGCCGGACGGCGAGCCGGGCGCACAGGGCGGCGAGCGGCAGTTCGGCCGCGACGGCCATGGCCACCGCGGCGGCCAACTCCGGTCCCGGCGCGGCGGCGGCGAGGTCGAGGCAGGCGTCGGCGAGGAGGAGCACGGCCGCGGCCGCCGCGGGCGCACGGTGGCGGGGGTCGGCGCGCAGCAGGCGGGTGCCGGCGGTGAGCAGGGCGGCGGCCTCCAGCGTGTCGAGGGCGACCCAGGCGGCCGCCTCGGCGGGCGGCAGGGTGCCGGCCAGGTAGCCGAGCCACGGCAACAGGGCGAGGCCACAGGCGGCGAGTACCCGGCCCTGGCAGCGGCCCGCGCGGCCGTGCCGGGCCGATCGGCCGAGGCCGGTGCCGGCACCGGCCTCGGCGCCGGTCGTTGCGCAACGTCCGTCGTCCGCACCGGGAGTGAAGGCGAGGAGGGCCATGGCCACGGAGGTCCCTTCGGGTCACGAACCCGGCTGTCGGGCTCGTGATCAACACTCCGTCCTGCGCCTGATCAAGTCAGTAACACCGCTGTCCGACCTGGGGTGGCACTGGCTTCACCCCGGTTCCGGATGCAGGCGTGATAGCCGCTGTTGACCTGGGCGTTTACCGTCTTGCCCATGACCCGAACCGACGGGCGGCCGCGCCGCCCGGCCCGCGTACGAGCCCAGCTCGCCTTCCTGCACACCGGCGTGCTGCTGCACGGCGCCGCCTTCCTGCTGTGGGTGTGGTTCAGCGTCACCGTCATCTACGCACCCAGCGGCTCCGTGGCCGCGCTGACCTTCGCCACCGTCGGCGTGTCGGCCGTGACCTGGCTCCAGCGCCGCCGGTTCGCGGCGTACGCGGACACCGGCATCCCCCGCACCCCACCCGTCAAGGGGCGCAACGACCTCCAGCGCGCCTGGCGCCGGCTGTGCACCGGCGCGTACTGGCGCCAACTCGGCTATCACCAACTCGCGGGCCCGGTACTGGGCTTGGTGGAAGCCGCACTGCTCGCCCTGTGGCTGGGCAGCATCGCCAGCATCACCCTTTATGCGTGGTACTGGATGCTGCCCTCGGAGTGGCCGTTCTCCCAATGGGTCGACACGGACGGCTGGATACCGGGGGTGGCCGGGCTGGCCGTGCTGCCGTTCCTCCTGGGCGCGACCGATGCGGTGATCCGCCTGGAGTCGGTGATCGCCCTGCGCCTGCTCGGGCCCAGCCGGGCCGAGGAACTGGCCCGGCGCGTCGAGGACCTGGCCGAGCGCCGGGCCGAGACGCTGGCCGCCGCGGACGCCGAACGCCGCCGCATCGAACGCGACCTGCACGACGGCGCCCAACAACGGCTGGTGTCCCTGGCGGTCAACCTGGGACTCGCCCGGGCCACGCTCACCGACCTGCCGCCCGAGGCCCGCGCCGTCATCGACGAGGCGCACCGCGAGGCGAAGGAAGCCCTGGAGGAGCTCAACCACCTGGTGCGCGGCCTGCATCCGCACGTCCTGGACGACCGCGGCCTGGACGCGGCGCTCTCCGGCATCGCCGCCCGCGCACCCCTGCCCGTGCAGGTCACCGTCGACGTGGCCGAGCGGGCCGCGCCCGCCGTGGAGGCGGTGGCCTACTTCGTCGTCTCCGAGGCGCTGGCGAACGTCACCAAGCACGCCGGGGCGACCCGCGCCGAGGTCGTGGCCGTACGGGCCGGTGACGCGCTGCGGGTGCAGGTCACCGATGATGGCGTGGGAGGGGCGGACCCCTCCGGGGGAACCGGACTGACCGGGCTCGCGCGACGCGTCGCCTCAGTGGACGGCACCCTCGCCCTCGACAGCCCCCCAGGGGGCCCGACCGTCATCACCGTGGAGTTGCCGTGCACGCTGTCAAGCGCGCTGTGATCGCCGAGGATTCCGTTCTGCTCAGGATCGGGGTGGTCCGGGTCCTGGAGACGGCCGGGTTCGAGGTGGTGGCCGAGGCCGGGGACGCGGAAGGGCTGCTGCGGGCCGTGGAGGAGCACCGCCCGGACATCGCCGTCGTCGACGTCCGGATGCCGCCCGGCTTCACCGACGAGGGGGTCCGGGCCGCGCTGGTCATCCGGCAACAGTGGCCGGACACCGCCGTGCTGATGCTGTCCCAGTACGTCGAGGAACGCTACGCCGCCGAACTGCTCGCGGCGAACACCAGCGGCGTCGGCTACCTCCTCAAGCAACGCGTGGCCGACGTCGAGGAGTTCATCGAGGCGCTGCGCCGGGTCGCGGCCGGCGGCACCGCCCTGGACCCCCAGGTGGTGGCGCAGTTGCTGGTGCGGCGCCCCAGCGACCCGTTGGAGCGGCTGACCGAGCGCGAGCGGGAGGTGCTGGCACTGATGGCCGAGGGCCGCTCCAACGCCGGGATCGCCGCCCAACTGGTGGTCAGCGAGAGCGCGGTGGCCAAGCACATCAACAGCATCCTGGCGAAGCTGGACCTGCCCAGGGCGGGCGGCGACCACCGGCGGGT
>LIQL01000097.1 GCA_001418405.1 Streptomyces diastatochromogenes
GTATCGGGGGGGGCGGGGGCGCGGCGGACTCAGGGGTTCGCCGGTGAGCCGGGCTGTGCGGGGTCGGGCGCGAGGGCGTCGGCGTCGGCGCCCTCGGGGACGTTGACGGTGCGCAGCGGCACCTCCTTGACGAAGCACCCGGCCACCAGCGCGAGGGCGGCCAGCGCCGTGCAGAACAGGAAGATCCGGCCGGTGCCGTCGGCGACGGCGTTCTCGTAGGCCAGGCGCACGGCGTGGGGCAGGCGGGCCAGGACCTCGGGGTCGGGTTGCGCACCGCCGGTGCCGCTCACCGGCGTGCCGTCGGCGGTGCGGGCGCCGGTCACGGCACCGGCGAACAGGGCACCGCTGATCGCGACGCCGACGGAGCCGCCCAGGGAGCGCGCGAGGGTGGCGGTGGAGGCGGCCACGCCGAGCTGGTCGAGTTCGGCGCTATGCAGGGAGATGAGCAAGGTGGTCTGGGTCAACAGGCCCATGCCCAGGCCCAGTGCGGCCATGAACACGCCCAGCACCACGGGGCTGGTGTCGCGGTCGGTCCAGCTCAGCAGGAACGAGCCGGCGGTCAGCGCCGCACCGCCGACGATCACGAACGCCTTGTACTTGCCGCTCTTGGTGATGAACTGGCCGCCGAAGGCGCTGACCGCGACCATGGCGGCGAACATCGGGAGCAGCAGCAGACCCGCGTTGGTCGCCGAGGCGTGCTGGACGACCTGTTGGAAGATGGGCAGGAAGGTCACCGCGCTGGTCATCACGCAGCCCAGGAACAGCCCGGCCACCGTGATCAGGGAGAAGTTGGCCTCCTTGAACAGAGCCAGCGGCAAAAGCGGTTCGGCGACCCGACGCTCGACGCGGAGCAGCGCCAGGACGGCGGCCAGGGCCAGGACGAACAGCCCCAGCAGAGGCGGCGAGGTCCAGGCGTACTCCTTGCCGCCCCAGGTGGTGATCAGCACCACGGCGCTGATGGCGACGGTGAGCAGGATCACCCCGGCGATGTCGATGCGGGCCTTGGTGCGCCGGCGGGGCAGGCGGAGCCAGGCAACCATGACCAGGGCCGCCGCGCCGACGGGAACGTTGACGTAGAAGCACCAGCGCCAGCCGAGTTGGTCGGCGATCACGCCGCCGATCAGGGGTCCGCCGACCATGGCCAGTCCCATGACGGCGGAGATGACGCCTTGGTACCTGCCTTGTTGGCGGGGTGGGACCAGCGTGCCGATGATGGCCAGCGCACCGACCATCAGCCCGCCCCCGCCCAGTCCCTGCAGCGCGCGGAAGGCGATGAGTTGGCTCATCGACTGGGCGACGCCGGAGAGCACCGAGCCGGCCAGGAACAGCACGATCGCCCAGACGAAGGCGCCCTTGTGACCGTACATGTCACCGAGCTTGCCCCAGACCGGAGTCGACACGGCGATGGTCAGCATGTAGGCGGTGACCAGCCAGGACAGTCGGTCCAGGCCACCGAGTTCGCCGACGATCCGGGGCATCGCGGCGCCGAGGATCATGCTGTCCAGGGAGCCCAGCAGCATGGCGAGCACCGCGGCGGCCATCACCACGTACAGCCGGGGTCCCCGCAGTAACTCTCCGTTCGCGGGCTGGCCTTGTGACACGGTCGTCCTCTCCTCGGCGGGGCGTTGCGCCGGTGGCGAGGCGGCCTCACCCACCAACTTACTTTCCGACAGGTCAGTTACTGGTCGACCTTAGGGCGGCGCGCGAAGCACCGTCAAGGAACGAATGTGTCAACCAGCCGTGAACGCCTTGCGGTTGGCACCCCCACGACCCCGCGCGGGCGGACCCGGTGCTCGGATCGGGCCCGCCGTGCGCCGCCGCCCCGCGGTCAGCGGAAGTCGGCGACGTGGTCGCGGGCCCACTGCCCGAAGGTGCGCGGGGCGGCGCCGGTGACGTCGCGCACGGTGGGTTGCGGGCCGAAGGCGGTGAGGTCGAAGTCGGCCAGCGCGTGCGGGTCGGTGGGGTTGCCGGCGTGATCGACGAAGCCGAGCAGGAAGTCCGCGGCGGCTGCGGCGAAACCGCCCTGCGCGCGGTAGCGCCGGCGGGCGTCTTCGGGGGTGACCTGCTCGAAGCGGACCTCCTGCCCCAGCGCCTCGGCGAGAGCGCGCGCCTGGTCGCGCAGGCTGATCGGCGGCCCGTTCACGGTGTGGGCCGCGCCGTGGTGGCCGTCTTCGAGCAGGGCCGTCACCGCCACGTCGGCGATGTCCCGCTCGTGCACGGGGCACCAGATCGCCTCCGGAGCGGGATGGCGCACCACGCGTTCGGCGCGGACGTCGGGCCCCCACAGCGCCACCTTGTTCATGGCGAACTCCCCCGGGCGCACATGGGTCCACTCCACCGCGGCGGCTTCGACCGCCCGCTCCACCGGCAGGTGGTGGACGGTGTCGTAGCCGGCCGTCACCGCGCCCGAGGACAGCGTGACGATGCGCCGCACCCCGGCGCGCTCGGCGGCCGCGACCACCTCGCGGACCGCGGTGGGAACGGGGAACAGGTACATCCGGTCCACCCCCTCCAACGCGGCGTCGAGGCCGGCCGGTTGGGTCAGATCACCGGCGACGGCCTGCGCGCCGGCGGGCAGGTCCACACGGTCCGGATCCCGGGTCAGGGCCCGCACCTGGACGCCTGCCGCGAGGAGCCCTTCGACGACCACCCGGCCGACGCTGCCCGATGCACCGGTCACCAGAATCTTCATGTCCATCCCCCTGCATGCCGAGGTGCCCGTGCGCCGGGCACCGCTCGTTTCCCGTCTCGGGTAAGGATTCCAGCCACCGTACGCCCATGACAGTGCAGGATGCACCGATCACCTTGCGCCATCACCACCACCCCACAAACCACCCCTTTCGGAATGAACCGGTCGGTGTCCGCATGCGCGCTGGTCAGCGACCCGGCACGGGGCGGCGACCACCACCGAGGGCCCGACGCCGTTGTCGCACACGGCTCGACGCGGGCTCCGCCTGCGCGGTCGGACCCCACGCAGACACCCCTGGGAGCAGCAACGAGGCGGCGGTGGCTGACAGTTGACGTGTGTCGACCATACCGACTTGCGCGTGCCTGGCCCGGTCCACTTAGCGTGACCGGGCGGTGGCCTATCCGCCCGCACGCCGCCCACCCCCCACCGAAGGAGCACGACCATGGCCGTCCACCCCTGCACACCGGCCTTCCAGAACGACGACGCGCGCCACATCGCCGACCTCTTCGACGAGTTGGAGTCGGCCTTCGCCCAGCAGGACGCGGCGAAGTTCGACCGCCGCTTCACCGACGACGTGGTCTTCACCGCGGTCAACGGGATGCGCCTGGTGGGCTGGGAGGCCCTGCACGCCTACCACCGGGAACGCTTAGGACAGCACGCGGAGGGCATCGAGACCTGGTACGAGATCGAACGGATCACCTTCCCCGGCCCCGACGTCGCGGTGGTCTTCTTCCGCCAGCCCGTCGCCATGGCCCGGCACCAACGCGTCAACGTGGGCACCTGGGTACTGGTCAAACAGGACGGCCAATGGCGCGTCTCCGCCGGTCAGAACACGGGCGTCGCCGCCTGAGGCCGCCGCCCGGATTCCCTGAGGGTGCGTGAAGGATGCCTACGCGCCTTCGAAACGCAGCGGATCATCGATGTCAGCGGTGATCGACACCCCGGAAGTGGAGTGAAATGCGGCGGTGTTCCCCGAAACCCGGATCTCGGTGAAAGGGTTGGACTCCTCGAAGAAAAGGGCCCAGACCAGGGTGTGGTTGGCGCGGAGCCGTCCGCAGAATCCGTACGACCCATGGCACGTTCCTTCACCTCCCCAGAGAAACCTTGCCTCCGCGTCGAGGGAGAGTTCGCATGATCACCCGTCAGGAAAGTACGGGCCCTCCAGGTCCGGCAAACAGTAGTCCACCCAGAGGCGCTCGATAACACTCAATTCTTCTTCTTGCATCCGCTCTCCGGCGGCCGTTCCGTAAGTCCCGTAGGGGGCCGGGTCACCGAGCCCGGACCGGGTCGGTGCCGTCAGTGCATGCGCCGTCAACGGGACAGGTCTCGCCGTTGGGATGGCCGGACTCGGCTTCGCCACGGGCACCGCGGGAGCCACCTCCGCCGCGAGGACGGCCGCCGCCCCGTGGTACAGGTCCTGGATGGGCGCCCCGCCGAGGGAAGGAGTATCGACGGCTCCGAGCGTTCAAGAAGGCCCGGACACGCTGGAACCGCTGTACGCGCCAGCACCCCGGGCTCTTCGCCCCGCGGGCATGGACACCGGCGCTTCGGCGATCAGGCGGACGGGGGTTTGCAACGGGAGACTGTTACGCACGGTTCTGCGGGCGCCCGGGGGCATCTCGCCCCCGGGCGCCCCGATTTTCGGGGCTCGGGAAGACGACGCGGACGGTGAGGCCGCCGTCCGGGTTGGCCTCGGCCGCGGTGCGGGCGTGGTGGGCGCGGGCGATGGAGGCGACGATGGAGAGGCCCAGGCCGGCGCCCTCGCCGGGGCCGTGTCGGCGTTCTTCCAGGCGGCGGAAGGGTTCGAAGAGATAGGGGACGGTCTGCGGCGGCACGCGGGGGCCGCTGTTGGCGACCTCCAGGGTGTGGTCGTGCACGGTGACCGTGACGTGCCCGCCGTCGTGGTTGTGGCGGAGGGCGTTGTCGACGAGGTTGCGGACGAGGTGGGTCAGCAGGATCGGGTCACCCTGCACCGTCACCGGTGAGGTGTCGGCCCGGACCGTGATGCTGTGCTCGCGGGCTCGTTCCGACACGGTGAGCTCCGCGGTCACGGAGTCGGTCAGCTCGTGGAGGGCGACCGGTTCGCGGTGGTCCAGTCCCTGGTCGGAGACGGAGAGCAGAAGAAGGCCCTCGATGAGGCGTTGGCTGCTGTCGGCGACTTCGATCAGCTTGCGGCGGATGCGGGCGACGGCCTCCGGGTCCGTCGTGGCCAGGCCGATCTCCGCCGCCGCCCGCTGCACCGCCAGCGAAGTGCGCAGCTCGTGTGCGGCGTTGGCGGCGAACCGCTTCTGGGCGCCCACGAGATGCTCCATGCGATCGAGCATGCCGTCGAAGGTGTCGGCGAGTTGCTTGAGCTCGCCCTTGGGGGCGTCGAGGGCGATGCGCTCGTGGAGGTTCTCGCCGGACAGGCGCCGGGCCGTACGGGTGATCACCCCCACCGGGCGCAGCACCCGCCCCGCCATCCACCAGGCCAGTGCGACGGAGAGGACGGCGAAGGCGGCCAGCGTGATCAGGGATACGGTCAGCAGCCTTTGCTGGGCGGCGTGTTCGGCGGCCTCCGTGAACACCTTGAGGGAGTCGGGGACCGACTGGTCGCGGGGCACACGGGTGGGTGCGGCGGATCCGCGGACGGCGGCGGAGGGCTCGGAGAGACCGCCGGGCTGATGCGAGGCGGGCGCCACGGCCGTGACGATCGTCGTGTACAGGCCCTGGCGCACGAGGAAGTTGATCAGGCCGATGAGGATGGCCCCGGCCAGCACCAGCAGTCCGCCGTAGAGCGCGGTGAGCCGGCCACGCTCCCCGCCCGGCAGCCGCACGCGCGGTACGCGGGCCGTCGCGAGCCGCTTCACGCGGGGCCGCCGATGCGGTAGCCGTGGCCGGGCACGGTTTCGATGACCTGAGGATCGCCCAGCTTGGCACGGAGTTTGCTGAGGGCGACCCGCACGGCGTTGGTGCGGTAACTGGTGTTCTCCTCCCACACCTGCTCGATCAGGTCGTCGCCGCTGACCACGGCACCCTCGGCACGCATCAGCACCTCCAGGATTCCGAACTCCTTGCGGGACAGTGGGAGGTGGCGGCCGTCGCGGGATGCCTGCCGGCGGGCCGAGTCCAGGGCGATGCCCGCGCGCTCGATGACCGGGGGCAGTGCCGGCCGGGCACGGCGGCCCAGGGCCAGCACGCGGGCCAGCAGCTCCTCGTAGGCGAAGGGCTTGGCGAGGTAGTCGTCCGCGCCCAGGCCCAGACCTGCGACGCGCTCGCGGACGGAGCCGGCGGCGGTGAGCATCAGCACCCGGGTCAGCAGGCGTGCCCCGACGACGTGCCGGCACACCTCGTCGCCGTGCAGGCCGGGCAGGTCGCGGTCGAGCACGAGCACGTCGTAGTCGCCCAGGCGCAGCCGTTCCAGCGCCTCCCGGCCGTCGTGCGCGACGTCGACGGCCAGGGCGTCGCGTCGCAGCCCCTCGGCGATCATGTCCGCCAGGAACTCCTCGTCCTCCACCACAAGCACACGCATGACACCACGTATACCTGAGAGCCACCTTTCGTCGATGTAAACAATTTGGTTGAGGGAAGCGAAATGTGCGCCTGTGCCAGTCTCCGGGTCGTCGGCCATTGGGCCTCGGATACGGAGGAATTTCGTGAGGGATTTCAGGTACAGCATGGCGGCAGCGCTCGTCACGGGAATAGCACTCTTCGCCGTCGGGTGCTCCGGAGGCGGTGCGGATTCTTTCAAGGACGGCAGTACGGAGGGCGCGGGTGTCTCCGGACAGGGCAAGAAGGACGACGACGCCTACAAATACCGTCAGTGTCTGCGTGACAACGGTGTGAAGGTGGAGGAGCCGAAGGCGGGCCAGGCCGCCGGCATCGAGGTCAAGGACGAGAAGGCGTTCAAGAAGGCTCGGCAAGCCTGCAAGGACCTGCCCGGTGCCGGCAAGGAAATGAGCCAGGAAGAGCAGGAGAAGGCCCTCGACCAGGCCGTCAAGTTCGCGAAGTGCATGCGTGAGCAGGGTGTCGACATGCCGGACCCGCAGCTCCGGGACGGCAGCCTGAGTGTGGCGGCGGGAGGCGGCCCTGACGTGAGCAAGGAGAAGATGGAGAAGGCCCAGAAGGCGTGCAGTGATCAGCATGGGGAGTGAGCGCAGGCGCCCCGGGCGGTACGTGATCGCCTCGCTGGTCGTGGCGAGTGCCCTGGTGGGCGGGGCGGCCGTCGCCTCGGTGAGCGGTGACGACGGCAAGGGCCGGGAGCGGCATACGGACGGGTTGCCGCAGAAGACCGACGCGGTGAAGCGCCAGGACCTGAGCAGCCGCACCCAGGTCGACGGGACCCTCGGCTACTCCGAGGAGCGCAAGCTCAACGGCGGAGTGCAGGGCACCCTCACCTGGCTCCCGGAGGCCGGCGCGGTGATCAAGCGCGACGAGGCGCTCTACGAGGCCGACGGCGGCAAGGTCCGGCTGATGTACGGCGAGCGCCCCATGTACCGGAAGCTGAAGACCGGGGACAAGGGGCCGGATGTCCGGCAGCTGAAGCAGAACCTCCGCGACCTGGGCCATGGCACGGGCCTGACCGTGGACGCCGAGTTCACCACCGGCACCGCGCAGGCGGTCAAGCGCTGGCAGAAGTCCCACGGCCTGAAGCAGACCGGCCAGACGGGCCCGGACCAGATCGCCTTCGCGCCGAGTTCGGTGCGGGTCCAGAAGAAGGAGGCGGCCGTCGGCGACCAGACGGGCTCCGGCCGTCCGGTGCTGACCGTCACCGGCGCCGAGCGCGAGGTGCGGATCAAGCTCGACGTGTCCGACGCCGAGCTCGCCGAGCCCGGAACCCGGGTGGAGATCACCCTCCCCGGCGGCGACCGGGCCAAGGGAAAGGTCACCGCCGTCGACCACGGCGCCGCCGGCCCGGACGACAAGGACCAGGGTGGCGGGCAGGACAAGCCCGCCAAGATCACCGCGCGGGTGGCCTTCACCGACCCCCCGCAGGTCAAGGGCATCGACCAGGCCCCCGTCACCGTCGACCTCAAGGGCGAGACGCACGAGAACGTGCTCACCGTCCCGGTGAACGCGCTGCTCGCCCTGCCCGCCGGCGGCTTCGGCGTCCAGGTCGTCGAGGACGGCAAGGCCCGCGAAGTACCCGTCAAGCTCGGTCTGTTCGGGCAGGGCAGGGTCGAGGTCAGCGGTTCCGGCCTCAAGGAAGGTATGAGGGTCGGAGTCCCCACGTCATGACCGCTGTCGTCGAACTGAACCAGGTCACCAAGAAGTACCCGGGCGGTGTCGCGGCACTGCGCGGCGTCGATCTGCGCGTCGCCCACGGAGAACTGCTCGCCATCGTCGGCCCGTCCGGGTCGGGCAAGTCCACCCTCCTGCACATCGTCGGCACTCTGGACCGCCCCACCGCCGGCACCGTCGCCATCGCGGGCCACGATGTCGCGACCCTCTCCGACCGCCGGCTGTCCGCACTGCGCGCCCGGCACATCGGCTTCGTCTTCCAGTCCTTCCACCTCGTGGCCGGCGCCAGCGCCCAGGACAACGTCGCCGAAGGGCTGCTCTACTCCGGCCTGACACGGGCTGGGCGCCGCAAGCGCGCGGCCGAGGCCCTCGAACGGGTTGGGCTCGCCGACCGGATGCATCACCGCCCGCACGAACTGTCCGGCGGACAGCGGCAGCGGGTGGCCATCGCGCGAGCGGTGGTGGGCGAGCCGGATCTGCTGCTGGCGGACGAGCCGACCGGCGCCCTGGACTCCGCCTCCGGTGAGACCGTCGTGCAACTGCTGCACGACCTCAACGCCGACGGCGCCACCATCGCGGTGATCACCCACGACAGCGAGATCGCCGGCGCCCTGCCCCGCCAGGTGCGCATCCGGGACGGCCGGGTCGTCGAGGACACGCGCGCAAAACCGCCGAAGCCGACGGGGCCGACGGGGCCGACGGGGCCGACGGGGCCGACGGGGCCGACGGGAAACGAGGAACAATGCCAAGCGACCGACTGACCCCGGCTCGTCTCCGTCCCCGGGACGTCCTGCACGTCGGCTCGGCGGGTCTGCGCAACCGGCCGATGCGGGTCGTGCTGTCCGCACTGGGCATCGCCATCGGCATCGCCACCATGATCGCAGTGGTCGGCATCTCGGCCTCCAGCAAGACCCAGTTGCTGCGGCAGCTCGACGAACTGGGGACCAACATGCTGAAGGTCGCCCCCGGCGAGGACCTGTTCAACGGTGGAACGGCCAAACTGCCCGAACAGGCACCGGGCATGATCAGCCGCATCGCCGGCGTCGAACACGTCGGAGCGACCGGAGACCTGAAACCGACGGTCCGGCGCAGCGAGAAGATCCCCGAGAGCGACACCGGCGGCCTCGCCGTGAAGGCCGCCGGCGAGGATCTGCTGAAGGCCCTGCGCGGCACGGTCGGCGTCGGCACCTGGCTCAACGACGCCAACGGACGCTACCCCTCGGTGGTGCTCGGGAACGTCGCCGCCGAACGCCTGGGCATCACCACGCCAGGTCAGCAAGTCCTCATCGGCAAGCGGTACTTCACGGTCATCGGCATTCTCGACCCGCTTCCCCTGGCACCCGAGATCGAACGGTCCGCTCTGGTGGGCTGGAAGGCTGCGAGCACACTCCTCGACTTCGACGGCCACCCCACCCAGATCTACGAACGGTCCTCGGACGCCTCCGTCGACACGGTACACAAGCTGCTCGCGCGCACGGCCGCCCCGGAGAACCCGCAGAACGTCAAGGTCTCCAGCCCGTCCGCGGCCCTTCAGGCCAAGGCCGCCACCGAAGGCGCCTTCGACAACCTGCTGCTCGGACTGGGCGGGGTGGCTCTGCTGGTCGGCGGCGTCGGAGTCGCCAACACCATGATCATCTCGGTGCTGGAGCGGCGCCACGAGATCGGCCTGCGCCGCTCCCTGGGCGCCACGCGCGGCCAGATCCGCATCCAGTTCGTCACCGAATCCCTGCTGCTCTCCGGGCTCGGCGGGCTGGCCGGCGTGGTGCTGGGCTCAGCGGCCACCTATGTGTTCGCCGTCTCGGGCGGCATGCCGTGGGTGGTGCCCCCGTGGGCGGTCGGCGGCGGCTTCGCCGCGACACTGCTCATCGGATCGGTGGCGGGGCTCTACCCGGCGGTCCGCGCCGCCCGCCTCTCGCCGACACTCGCCCTGCAAGCCGGGTAGGGGCGCAGAGGCCCACCGTGCCGACGGCTCTGAGGGGAACCCTGCCGCAGGCCACGGGCCAGGATCCAAAGTGGCCTCGGCACCGTGTGCTCGGCACGGCCGATCAGCTGTTGAGGTCGCAGCGGAGGCGCCCACCCTTGTCTGGCGAAGGCCGCGCTCCCGCTGCGGGGAGCGCCCCGTCTGCGGGACGGCGCCAAGGGGCCGTCAAAACCACCAGGATCAGCGACCACCAGAGCCGCACGCTGCGGTCCGGGGCGATACGACCCGGCCGGATGCACGACCGGCCTCGCGCGCGCACCGAGGGCGTCGCCGAGCACTTCTCGTCGACGTTGCCGGCTGTCACCGGGGGATGGTGGCGCGTGAGGAACCCACTGGATACAAGGCGCCGAGGAGGTCAGCGGGTGGCGTCCTCCGGCCACAGAATCCGTACCGGCATACCGGCCCCCTCGGCGTAGGCGCCCACATCGGCGGAACCGCCGTATCCGCATGTCGGCCCAAACGGCCAGCATTTCGTCGCAGCTGCCGACGAGGATCTCGGACCCTGACATGTGCTTTCTTGAGTGTCCGAGGGGGACTTGAGCCCTCGCCTCGGACACCAGCCTCTTACTTAGCTGACCTGCGATGATGCCCGCCAGGCGCCGCATAGTTGAAGTGTCTCTTGGTCATGCGTTCCCAGCGTTTCCGTCCGTTTCGGACCGCTGTTGGTCATGCGTTGGTCACGTAGCCGACCACGAGAAGTCCAGGTCAAGGTCGACGGCTGTACTGCTCCATCGTGGCCTTCGACGTGGACGCGTCCTTGAAGATCAGCTCCCAAGGCCCGGTGTTCACGTCGAAGTCCTTGCCGAACCCGACCCACTTACCCGTCATCTTCCGACTGGCCGGTTCAGGTCAGAGAGATGCCGTTTCAACAACGGCACCGATTGCGAAGAGCGGTACTGCGGAATCCGCTTGTACCGCGCGCAGAACGGTCCGTTCATGGTCGGGGTGTGCATCCAACGCATGGACCTGTGCGCCACTCTCGGCGAGTTCGTCATGAGCAAGATGCGCGACGAAGTCCGCTACCTGCGCGATCGAGAGCTCCTGCGCCTGCGGGTTGAGCACAGATCCCAGATGCAGGATGCGGCGTAGGACGCCGAGCACGAACGTCTAGTGCGGTGACCGGGATGGTTCACCGTGATCGGATGACAGCTCGGGGGACGAGCGCACGGGAAGCGGCTGGTATTACTGGGGCATGCAGGAAGAGATTGCACGCTCCGCGATCGACACGTTCATCTCCGCGTTCAACACCTCGGACGACAGCTATGTGACTGCCCTGCTCTCCCAGGCTCTGACCTCAGACGTGGTGTTCTGGGGGCCGTTGGGGCGCAGCGAAGGAATCGTGGCGGTCGAGCGGTTCGTGCTGGACATCCGGCGCCACCCGGCGGGGACCGGCACGATGGTGCGCTGCTCGGCGGTGGACATGCCTGACGAGTGGGCCCGGTACCAGTGGGTCTTCACCACGCCGGACGGAGGTCCCCGCCTGGCGGGAACGGACGTCGTCCATCTGCGGCGCAGCCTCATCGACCAGGTCATCGTCTTTGCGGGGGAGATCGAACCGTCCACCTCCTGAGCCATCCTTCCGTCACTGTCCTTCTCCTGAACGTGCACGCTTCGGCGCTCGGGGGTTGCGGTTCGCGGTTGGTCAGGGTGAACTGCCGCAGCGGGGCGATCACCGGCACCCGGTTCCCGCCCGCCGAGGCGCGCAGCATCATCGCGCGCCGGTAGCGCACCGAACTCGTGCTGCCCCGGCGCACGATTTGCTGCAGCTTCTGCCCCTCCTGGGCGGTCAGTCTGCGTACACGGACAGGCTCGGCCACCGGGCCTCCCGCGATCGGATCGGACGTCGCCGCACATCCAACCGCCACGACCGCCAACCCGGTGAACTCATGCGGTCGCAGCACCAGGCTCCACGCGGGCGGATCACGACCTGGTCTTTCGCCCGCGCGCCTCCGGAGCCGTCAGGCTCCGCCTGTCATCCCTGGCCTGGCCAGGCAATTCGCTGGGCCCCGGTCCCGCAAGAGTCCCCCACACCCCAGAAACGCAAAAAACCCCAGACCAACTGGGGTCTCTGCTGGTGTCCGAGGGGGGACTTGAGCCATAGGCACATGCCGGTGATGCGGGGTGAGTTGCAATTACCGTAGCCGCCCGTTCTAGCCCTGGGCAGGAGCCGCAATCGAGGGATGGTCATGCTGCACCCCCTATGAGCTGCGGAAATATGCTGGTTGTGACGATGCCGGTGCGTCTGCCGAAGACACGTGTTGGCTGATCTCGCTGGTCATCCTGCGACCAGCGAGCAGTGGCTCGGCGTGATCGCACAGAGATGCAACTTGCCTTCGCTGGTGGTGTGTTCGGTGATGTCAGCGAGCCACCAGGCGGTTCGGGCCATCCGCGCTGAAGTCACGGCGGAGCAGGTCGTTGTGCGCCGGCGGACCGGCCTCTTCCGGATCAGGGTTGGGCGCAGCAACAACCTTCCCGCCCGTCCCGCAGGGCAAGCCAGTTCAGATGTCACCCGATCGTGCAGCAGACCCCACCGAGCTTCACTGGTCCGCTTGGGCCATCTCGACGATGTGGCGCAGCTCGGCGATGTGCCCGGCCAGCGCCTGTCGGCCTTCGGGGGTGAGCGCGAGCCAGGTGCGCGGATGAGAGCCACGGACCTTCGTGACGGAGACGTAGCTCGCCGTCTGCAGGACCTTGACGTGCTTGCTCAGCACCGAGTCGCTCACCATGAGCGCATCGCGGACCACGGAGAACTCCATGGCGTCTACGGTGGCCAGAGTAGTGCAGATACGCAACCGGTTCGGCGCATGAATTACCTCGTCGAAGGCCGGGTCGATCATCGTCCTGCCCGGATGTCGTGTCGCGCGACCGCGTCGACGCGGTACCCCACGACAGTGGTGAGCACCCCCACCACCAGCCCTGCGCCGGCGATGGCCCAGTGCACCCCCGCGCCCCACTCCAGGTACATCCCGGTGACGACGGCGAGCAGGGAGGCCAGCGCGTAGATACCGAAGAGCCTGGTGGCGCCGGGAGTGGCCGTATAGCGGTCAAAAGAGACGCCCGTCGCTCGCCGAACTGCCAGACCCAGGACGACTACGACACCCACGAGCAGAGGAACGGCCCACGAGGCCATGCGCAGGCTCATCGAAAGGAATAACAGTGCAACCGTGACCCCCATCCCTACGTGGTACCACCAGGGACTGGCGACGTGCACCGCTGCCTGGGCCCGGGAGGCTGCGACGGAGTCCAGGGCCTCGCGTGCGGAACTGGCGTCCAGGCCATGGGAGTTACGTGAAGTGTTTTCCATGATGGAAAACGCTACAAGGCGTTTTCCATCACGGCAAGTGGCAATGTTGGTGCGGGTGGGCGCCCGCCCTGCATCGAGGCGGCTTGGTGTGTGATGGGCGCCCAGGAGGGCGCTTTGGGGTGGCAAGCGGGCGCAAAGTGGACATAAAGTAGACGCAAAGTGGCCGAAAAGATACTGAAACCACCCGCTGGCATGTGCGATCATCGTGAATGCCGCTTAATTGCGGCAAATGCTTCATTTCGCAAGAGGGGGATGCTGGAGCATGTTTGCTTTGCTGGCAAAGATGGGCTGGTGCGGAGCGCGTCGCCAATGGCCACTTGAGGCCCTCTGAGGCGTTTTCCAGCCAGGGGCCTCGCGGCGAGTGATCGTATCGATGGCCGTTCCGGGCAGTCTGCCCGACTCCTGGCTGCGCGTGAAATCTCCTGGCGAAACAGGTAGCGGCGCCGCCCGCCGTGGTCGCGCCGACTGATTTCTTCATATCCGTTCGTACTGTGAGGTCCCGCTTGACCACGGAGACCCAGCACGATCGTGTCGGCAAATCTCGTCCTCTCGACAAGTCTTGGCTGCCGTGGGGCGGTGCGCCTTCGTCGAAGGACCTCTTTTGCTGGTACGGCATCTGGCTGGTATTTGCCTATTCATTCGCTATGTGGCCGCTCAAACCATGGTTGATCGGCGTAAACCCCGTACTACTGGAGGCGATGACCGGCGCGCAGAGCGCCATGACTGCTGCGGGCGCGTTCGCCCGCGTCGGCGAGGCTCCCCTGGCACTGGCGGTAGCCGCCGGCATTTTCGGCATGATGAAGTTCGCTTGGGTGTTCTGGCTCGCAGGCCGACTGTGGGGCGAGAACATGCTGCGGCTCCTCGCGGGTTCCGCACAGGAGGGCAGGGCAAAGCGCCGCCTCGGCCTGCTCACCCGTGACACACGGGCGAGGCGGTGGATCATCGGGGCGGCCGTCGTCCTGGAAAAGGTGCCGATGGTGCCGGGTCCGCTGGCGTTCGCCTCGGCCGGCTGGGTGGGCATGAGCCTACCGACTTTCCTCTGTCTCAATCTGATCGGCGCGGCGGCCTGGACTGGTCTCTATACGGGCCTGGGTTACGCCATCGGACAGCCCGCAGTGGACATCGCCGAGACCATCTCAGAGCAGGCAGTGTGGATTTCCCTGGCCGTCATCGTCGGTGGCCTTGTCATGCAGGCGGCGATGAGCCGCTTTCGAGCCGCCCGGAGACGATCGTGACCCTCACTCTCATCGTCAATGACGATCCTCTGCTGCGGGCCGGACTGCGGATGATCATCGAGTCGGCCGACGACCTTGAGGCCCGGATCGCGGGAGGGGCCGAGGCCGTCGCCGAGGTACGGCGCTGCCGACCCGATGTCGTCCTGCTCGACATCCGGATGGGGGCCACGAACGGCTTCACGCTGCTCAAAGACCTGCTGGAGCTGCCCAACCCGCCCCGTGTGGCAGTACTGTCCTCGCCCGCGGCCGGCAGGTCCGTCCTCACAGCCTTGCGGATCGGGGCAGCGGGCTGCCTTCTGAAGGACACCGGCCCCGAGGAGTTGCTGGCGTCGGTACGTGCGCTCGCTGTCGGCAATACCGTGCTGTCCACCCTTGCTGCCTCCCTCCTGATGGCGGAGCTTGAGGAAGACGTGGAACACTCTGACGCCTCGTTGGAGGCCCGCCGGATGACTGCGTCGTTGAGCGTGCGGGAGCAGGAGGTGCTGACCATGATCGGCGAGGGGTTGTCCAACGCCGATATAGGGCGCCGGCTCATGCTGGGTACCGGGACGGTAAAGGACTGCGTCAGCGACATCTTCAACAAGCTCGGGGTCGTCAACCGCGTACAGGCGGCAGTGCTCGCATATCGGGCGCGGCTTCCTGCGGGCGTATCTACAGCGTCTGAAGCCGCCTGACGGCGATCCCGTACCGATTCTGTGAGCTCCGGCGGTCTCTCCGCCGGAGCTCACTGCTTTCCGGACGTTCACCGTCCGCCTGTTCCCTTGGTTCGGTGCACCAGCCGATCGGCGCCGAACTGTCGTTCGACCAGCACCATCTCTCCTTTTTTACCGCCAGTTGGCTGGCGACAACAGACCAATGGCGGCTGGTCCGGGCCTCTGAAATCCGGAGATACTCGTCTCAGCATGAACGGAGTGAACGGGGGAGGAGATATGCCGGTCCTCGCTATGAGTGAGTCCAGCGGAACACTCACTGTGGACGAAAAGAAGACGGAGTCTAAGGAGCTGCCCGCATTCCGACCGATGGACCTGGACGTGTTCCCGGAAGTTGACGGTCTACTGAATCGACTCGGCTTCGGCGCTTTCGTCCGTGATTCGGTGTCCGCGCCGGTAGGCCGGAACCATGCCTGGTCCGGGCGCACGGAAAGCGGTCGCCGAGTGTTCGTCAAGCACCTTGTGGGCACCGCGCCGGATGTACAGGCCCGAATGCGCCGAATCCTGACGTTCGAGGACTTCGTGGGGGGCGTGCCTGAGCTGGTCGGCCACGTCCCGCCGCTGCTCGGCTACGACCGGGATGCGGGACTGGTGGCCTTCGACCATGTAACCGCGAAGAGCGGCGCCGAACTGATGGTCGACGAGACCTTCGGTAAGGACCTTGCCTTCGCTGTCGGGCAGAAGATCGGTGCGCTGCATGCGACCGCGACCACCGGCGAGATGGATACCACCCTGCCCGCGTTACCGGACCCCGTTCTGCTGCAAGCGCTCCCCCTGGCCATGTACAACGAGGTCAGCTTCGCCGAGCTGGAGGCGTGGCGGCTCATGCAGCACGACGCCGGGCTCCGCGAAGGTCTGGAAAGACTGCGGAAGTGGGAGGAAAAGGCGCCGCGAGTGCCCTCCCACTGCGACTTCCGAGTGGACCAACTGCTGGTGCTGGACAACGGATTCCCCGTTATCGCGGACTGGGAGGAGTTCCGCTCCGCGGATCCCGCCCGGGACGTGGGCGCCTTCGCCGGCGAATGGCTGTACCGCTCGGTTCTCGACATCGTCACCAACCGGGGAGACGGCGATGTGCAGTTCCCCGACGTCGAGTTGACCCACGAGCAAGTACTGGCGCGCGGCGCGGAAAAGATAGAGCGCTTACTCCCGCTTGTACGCCAATTCTGGCTCGGCTACCTGACCCGCCACGAGACCGACCCCAGTTTCTCCGAGCGGGCCACGGCATTCGCCGGCTGGCACCTGCTGGATCGGCTTGTCGCCGGTGCGGCACAGGGGCAGCGGCTTTCCGGAATTGAGCGAGCTGCTGCGGGAATCGGCCGTGGTGCCCTGATCGCACCACACAAGTTCGCTGCTGTTCTCGGATTTGAGGAAACGCAATGAGTGACATTCCTGTTTCCAGTGCGCTACTCAACGCCGCCGGCCTTGTCCACGTGGCTGCGGACCGTTCCAGCGCGACGGTGGGGGAGCTGCGGATAGAGGCGGAGACCCCCAGAGAGCTGCGGCGTCTGCTGTCCGACGCGCTCTATAACGAGCTCCACGCGGGACTGTCGATGGAGGACAGGCCGCTCCCCTTCCAGTTGCGCGACGCCGCGTTCGAAGAGGAGCTCGCCAAGGGCGTACCGCACCAGGAGACGACGGCACTCGGCCTGGTGCGGGTGACCGGGGACGAAGCGCACGTGGTCGAGCTCGGCGGCGTCCGCGTGCGGGTGCCGGCCGACCGGATTCGTGCCGACGGGGCTGTCTCTCCCGGGAGCGTGGTCGGCGTGGTCAACACCTCGATGAGGCCAGGGCTTTCCCCGGGATTCTTTCTCGTCGAGGGCACGCGACCGCACCGGTCCGTCGATCTGCTGCGCGTCTACATCCACATCAAGGAGTGGACCGCGGCGCCGCAGATCTGGCAGGCAGCGCTCGACCACCTGGAGGGGCAGGAACTGACGTATCGGACGAAGGTGATCTCCAGCAAGCTCCTCTACCCTCGCCGCGATGCCCTGGTCGTCTATCTGGACCAGCGGGACCGGCACGCCGCCATGGGGATCGCCGACGTCGTGGGCGGCCTGCCCGGCATCGGCGAGGAGACATCGGTTTTCACCCGCCGGCTCCGCCCCGGCGTGGCCACAGCCTGGGAGCCGCGCGACTCCGCCGCCGGCATGGGCAGCCTGAGCTTCGGCCAGCACCGGGCCAGCGTGCTGGCGAAGGCCCTGGTGGAAACCGCCGACGTGCCGGGCTCGCTCGCCGAAGTCCTCCACGATCAGCTGGTCGCGGCCAACATCGACCCCACCGACCCGTCCCGCAACCTGGGCTCCCCTGACACCCACGAAGCCGATCAAGCCCCGAGCTGAGGTGCTTTCCAGGAGGCGTGATCGCGCCTCCTGGATTCATCTCAGAAATCACCGGAAGGAACATTCATGGATAACAAGAGCACGGTCATCACCGACCTCGTCGCCGGCTACAGCACCTACACGGAGGCCGGCGAGCTGAACGTCAGTGCTGCCGCGGGCGCTCCGGCCACCACCTACATCTGCGCCTCCGTGGCTATCTCCCGCGTCAGCTCGCCCAGGTGCGCAGCGAGCGCCAGCGCCGTCAGCGGTGCCACCTACGAGTGGACCTGCTGAGCAACCTGCATCGCTGTTTCACACCACTCAGTCCGAATTGCCGAAGGATGTGAACCAATGAAGACCACCGCCATCATGGAACTCGTCGCGGGCTACGAGGTCTACGCCGACTCCGCCGAACTGCAGGTCGACGCGACCGTCGACGCGCCGGCGAGCACCCCGGCCTGCGCTGCCGCGACCTTGTCGTGGATCGTCAGCCAGTTCTCGGGCAAGACCGTCAAGGACGGCTGCTGAACACCCGCTCTGAGTGACCGCATCCGATCACTCGATACCAGCCGGGTGCGGGCCGTCACGTGGCGGCCCGCACCCGGCCCTCGCACATCGTCGACACCGCAACACACCTGGGGGCACCTGAACATGGACGACCTGGCACGCGTCGAGCGCTTGACGGATCTGGCCGACCTTCTGCGACCGGCAGCGATCCGCGCGGCGGCGACGCTTGGCGTGGCCGACCACATTGCCGCCGGGGTACACGACGCGGAGGAGCTGGCCCGGCTCTGCAAGACCCGCACCGAGGTACTCGACAGTCTTCTCCGCTACCTTGCCTCGCTTGAGCTGCTGGGCCGGAACGAAGACGGTGGATATGAACTGCGGGACACCGCAGGCCCGTTGCTGACAGGCCATCCATCGTCATTGCGCGAGGCATTGCGCCTGGACGGTGTGACCGGACGGGCGGACATGGCGCTGGTGGGCCTGGTCCACACCATCCGGACCGGCGAGCCCGCGCACGTGGGGCTGTTCGGCCGCGGCTACTGGGAAAGCATCAACGAGGACTCCGCCTACGTCGAGGCGATCGAGCGCGCCTCGCTGGGGCAACTCGTGTTTGACGCGGAGATCGTAAGCGATGCCTATGACTGGTCGACGGTCGGCAGCGTCGTCGACGTGGGGGGCAACACCGGTGCGATCCTGACCAGTCTGCTACACGGGCATCCTCACCTGAAAGGCACGCTCGTCGATCTGCGGAGCGTGACGTGCGTCGCCGCCAAGAACATCGCCGACGCCGGTTTGCAGGACCGATGCGAGGTGGTGGCCGGCAGCTTCTTCGACCCGTTGCCCGCAGGTCGGGATGTCTACCTGCTCTCGGCGATCCTCGGTGACTGGGACGACGAGCAGGCGGTTGCGATTCTGCGCCGCTGCGCCGAGGCTGCGGGCGAGGCCGGAAAGGTGCTGCTCGCCGATGTCAACCTGGACGTTGTCATGAAGGGCGACGAGGCGGCCCGAATGGAGCTGTTGCTGCGCGCCATGATGCCCAGTCCGGTGCGAACCGTGGAGCAGCTGAAGCGACTCGGTCGCGAGGCGGGCCTTCGGGTGACGTGGGAAGGGCCGGTGACCCCGGTCCGGTCATTGATCGAGTTCTCGGCCTAGGAGATCACTGGTATGAGCGCGCCGGTCACCAACACGCCGGTCACGAACATGGATGAGTCCCCAGAGCGGCTGCTCATCCTCCGCGAGATCTTCCAGGGCCGACGCCTGCAACTGGCCGGCATCGCGGGACTGTCCCTCGTCGCCACGGCGGCAACGTTGGTCCTCCCCTGGACGGTCGGCAAGCTTCTCCAAGCGATCCAGCAGGGCGACGGCCTTGCCAAGTGGACATGGCTCATGGTCGCGGTCGGCCTCGGATCCGCGGTCGCCAACGCCCTGGCCACCTACCTGCTCTCCCGTATCGGTCACCAACTGGTCTGGCGGTTGCGGAACCGCAGCATGCGCCACTCGATCGGCCTGGGGCTGCGCACCGCCCGCCGGGAAGGCAGCGGAAACCTCGCAACACGGCTCACCGCCGATGCCTCCGCGGTCAAGAGCATCGTCGACATCGGTCCGATCCAGCTTCCGATGTCGGTGGTCACCCTGGTGGGCACGATGGTGATCATGGGAGTGCTGGACTGGATCCTGCTCCTCATCACGCTCGCGGCCTTCCTCGTGGCGTTGGTCGTGGTCGCGGTGGTCGTCGTCGCGCTGCGCCGCAAGTACGTGGCGATCCAGAACCAAGTCGGCACGCTCGCCGAGCATTTCGTCGCCACGATGGAGGCGCTGACGGTCATCAAGGCGCACCGTGCCGAGCACACCGTGTCGGCCGAGCTCGCCACCCGCGCGGAGCGGGTGGCACGGTTCGAGATCGGCGCGTCCGCACTGGAGGCCCTGATCGTTCCAGTCATCAACCTGGGCCAGCAGATCGCCTTGGTGGCGGTCATCCTGGGCGGTGGCGCCCGCATCGCCAGCGGCGGCCTGGACCTCAGCACCTTCGTGGCCTTCCTGCTCTACCTCTTCCAGCTCACCGCACCGCTGATGATGGCGATGTCGGGAATGAGCACAATCCAGGCGGGCCTGGCGGCCCGCAAGCGTTTCGAGGACCTGTTCGCCCTCCCGGCAGAGGAGGTCGACGCCGGGGAAGCGGGCGACGCGCCCCCGTCGCCCGTAGTCGGGTCTCCCGCCGTACGGTTCGAGAAGGTTCGCTTCGCTTACGGCGAAGAGCCTGTGCTGCAGCAGATCGACCTGACCGTCCCCGCCACCGGGTTGACCGCCATGGTCGGGCCCTCCGGCTCCGGCAAATCCACCGTCCTCGGTCTGATCGAGCGGTTCATGGACCCGCAGGAGGGACGCATCGAGGTTTTCGGCCACGCCGCGGACCAGTGGCCCTTGGCGGACCTCCGCGGCCTGCTCGCCTACGTCGATCAGGGGGCCACCCTGCTGCGGGACACCGTGCGCCACAACCTCACCATCGGCCGGGAGATACCGGTGGCCGACGAAGACCTGCTTCGCGCATTGCGAGACGTCGGCCTGGAAGAGGAGATCACCCGGCTCCCCAACGGTCTCGACACGGTTCTCGGCGGCAGCCACGATCTGTCCGGTGGCCAGCGGCAGCGATTGGCACTGGCCCGGGCGAGCCTGTCGGACGCACCGCTGGTCCTGCTCGACGAGCCGTCGTCTCAGCTGGACACTCTCAACGAGCTGCGGCTGCGCCGACTCGTCGACGAGATCGGCCAGGACCGGGCCGTGCTCGTGGTCGCCCACCGCATCTCCACGGTGCAGCACGCCGACCATGTGATCGTGATGGACGGCGGACAGGTGACGGCTCAGGGCCGTCACGACGAGCTGATGCGTACCAGCCCCATGTACGCCGAGCTGGTACGCGGACAAGCGCTGGGGGCTTCCGAGAAGACGACCGCGGCTCTGGCTGGAGACGACCGATGACCACCTACTCGATCCTTGCCCCGATGGCTCCCTACCGCCCGGAGCAGTTGCTGCCGTACGCGGCGCTCACCCAGTGGACCGACGCGCACCGCTTGTGGCAAGGACAGGCGCTGCTCAACGACCCGTTCCAGGACTTCACCCACGCCGCCGCCTGTGGCTTCCGCGTGCCTACCGGCACCGGCGTCACCCTTATGCCGCTGCGCCACCCCCACCAGGCTGCCATTCAGGCTCACTCGCTGGCGGTGGCCAGCGGCCATCCGGTGGTGGCCGGCTTCGGACCGGGCGCAGCCTCGTTCCAGGCGAGTCTCCTGGGCACGCCGTACCGCAGCCAGCTCGGCGCCATCCGAGAGTACGTCGCCGTGATGCGCGGCCTGTTGGAGAACGGCGAAGTCGACCACGTGGGCGAGTACTTCACCTGCCGCGCGGAGCTCGCCGCCGTGCCCCGTCCGCCGGTGGAGATCGGCCTGGGCGTCCTCCGGCCCCGTATGGCCCGGTTGGCCGGAGAGATCGCCGACGTGGCGATCACCTGGCTGACCCCGGCCGGGTACGTCCACGATGTCGTGGTGCCCGCGCTGAGGGCTGGGGCCGAGGCCGCCGGACGCCCCATGCCACGAGTGGCGGTGATGGTGCCACTGGCGCTCGCGGCACCGGATCGGAACCCTGTCGAGCTGGTGACGATGAGCAACACCGGCCACACCATGCTGCCGCACTACGCCGACATGCTGCGTCGCTCCGGCATCGAGACCTCGACCCAGGACCCACGTGGCAACGCGGAGGCGCTGCTGGCCGGAGGCGCGTTCCTGTACGGCGGCCCGGTGGAACTCGCCCCCCGGCTGCGGGAGTACGCGGACGCAGGGGCGGACGAGATCGTGCTCAACGTCACCGGAGTACACATGAAATACGGCGAGCGCGCCTCCCTCACGGAGCTGGAAGCCCTGCTGGGGGCGGTCGCACGATGATCGACGAGCCGTACGCCGACGTTCCCGACCCGGGGCTGAACCGGCTTCTCCTCGTCGTTACGGGTTCCGCCTACGCCTGGTCCACCCCGTACTGGCTGCAGTTGCTGCGTCAGCACTGCCCCGAGCTGGAGGTCCGGGTCGTACTGACCCGGAGCGCGGAGCGGTTCGTGACGCCGCAGGCCATCAGTGCCAGGGTGGGCGGAGCCGTCTGGTCCGATGTCTGGCCCGACGACGAAGCCACAGCACGACATGTCGAGTGGGCGGAGTGGGCCGAAGCCATCCTCGTCTACCCCGCGACCATGCACTTCATGGCACGCCTCGCGCTGGGGCTGGCGGACAGCCCGGCCCTGCTCGCCGTGCAGAGCACACGGGCACCGGTCGCCCTGGCACCCGCCCTGCCGCCGGGCGCCCTGGAAAGTGCCGCGGTCCGGCAGCACTGGGCTGCTCTGGCGGCCCGGCCCAACGTCGTGCTGGTGCCGCCCGTTGCGGGGCGGAGCCTGACCACGGGGCGCGAGGATGCATGGGTCCCACCCCCACTGCCCGAGGCGCTCCGGCTGATCACGGAATGTCATGGTGCGGCGGCTGCCGCATCGCCCGAACAGCCACAGCCCGACGCTGAGTTCGGCACCGGGCTTTTGAGGACCTCAGTACACGAGCTGTCGACCAGCGGCCACCGCTGGCGCCGCGAGCCGGGCCCCCTGGCACCGAAGCCCTTCCAGGGCGCCGAGGGTGAGGTGTACCAACTGCTACAGGGAATCGGCGAACTCGGTGACGCCCGGCTGGCGACGGGCACCCCAGATGGCCCGGCCCGCCTCTACGACGTGCGCGGCGATGTCTCCGCTGCGCACGTGCTCCTGCGCCGGGGGCCCACCGCCGAGCTGGCGAAGCCCGTGCGCGACCTGGGCCGGTTGCTGCGTGCCGTCCACGACCTGGAGCCCCCCGCCGGGTGGCGGGCCGGACCTTCTCGAGGGTTGGCACGGCTCGACGACTGGCTGGCCGGCCGTGCCGCCAGCCCCCGCGCGGCTTGCGCCCAGGGACAGGTGCGCCGGAGTCTCGGTGAGGCGCGCTGGGCCCAGGTGCTCGCCTGGCACAGCCGAACAGTGACCGACACCGTCACCACTTTCGCCCATGGGGCCGCCGGCCTCGGGGCGCTCGTCATCGACCGCGACTCGGGCGGCATCGACCTGCTCATAGGCGAGGACGTCTGTATGACGCCCTGGTACGTCGACCTGGGCTGGGTGGTCGGGGAGCTGGTGGAGCTGCAGTGGCAGGTCGGCGGTGACAAGGGAGCATGGCAGTCCCTCACCGACGCGTTGTTCGAGGGGTACGGCCGCGACCTGGGACAGCGATGGAAGGAAATCGCCGCGCTGCGGATCCTGCTCCACGTCCATGACATCGCCGCCTACCTGGACGATTTCGACCGCGGATTCGACCACTACTGCGACTTCCTTCGATTCCTCATCGACCTTTAGCCAAGGGGGGCTCCGTGATGGCGAGCCAGATGCACAAGGCGACCCTCCGAAACGGCCTGCGGGTGGTTTTCGAACGCCAGCCGGAGTCACCGCGTACTGCGGTCTGCGTCCACTACGGCGTCGGTTACCGGTCCGAGAAGCCCGAGCGGGAGGGGTTCGCCCATCTCTTCGAGCATCTGATGTTCCGGGGCAGCGCAAACCTGTTGCCAGGCCGTTTTTTTGAACACATCCATCCTCTGGGCGGCCAGGCCAACGGCACCACGCATCAGGACTACACCGACTACCACCAAGTCGTCCCCTCAGCGATGCTTGAGCGCGCGTTGTTCAGCGAGGCCGACCGGATGCGGTCCCCGGTGTTCACCGAGGAGACGCTGGCCGAACAACTCGACGGCATCGAAGAGGAGATCCGTCAGGCGGTGACGGTGCGGCCTTACGGAGGACTGCCGTGGCCGCTGCTCCCCGGCGTGGTCTTCGAGCGCTTCGCCAACGCGCACGACGGCTACGGCCGGATGGATCAGCTCCGCAGAGCCACCGTGGCCGCGTGCGAGGAGTTCTTCCACGCCCACTACGCGCCCGGCAACGCGGTGCTCACCGTGGTCGGCGACCACGAACCCGAAGAGCTACTGGCTCTGGTCGAGCGGCACTTCGGTGACATTCCGCCACGCCCGTTCGCCCCCTCGCCGGAACTGCGAGAGCCCGATCTCCTCGAAGACCGGTGGCAGATCTGCACCGAACCAGGAGTGACCGCCGCGGCCATCGCGCTCGGCTACCGGCTGCCCGACCCCAAGAAGGACATAACAGACTACCTGGCCCATGTCGTCCTGGCCGAAATGATCAGCCAACACGGCCTGGAGGGCATCCAGACCGTGTCGGCCGGCTGCGGGGTCTTCGGCCCACTCGATGCCAAAGACCCCGATCTCCTGGTCATCACCGCCCTCGTGCCTTCGACGGTCACGCCGCGGCACACCGTGGAGGCAATGACCGAAAGGTGGATTCACTGGGCAGAGGCGCCCGACCTCAGACAAACACAGCCGCCGGCTGTGCGGCGCCTCATTGCCAGGCACCACCGCGAGCATGCCGAGGCATACCCGCGCAGCCGTGCTCGCGGCCGATTGGAGCTGCTGTTCGGGCGCGCCGAACTGCTCGACGAGTACCCCGCTCTGCTCGCCGAAGTCGATCCGGAGCAGGTCGCCGCTGCCGCCCGCCGCCTGGGCACGGAGCCCAAAGGGATCCTCATCATGTCCCCCGGGGCCACGCGGACCCGCCCCGCGCCCGTGCGCGAGCCCGGTCTCGTACCGGCCGCGACAAAAGCCCCACGCGCCGTTGCTGTAACGCCGGCGCCAGCCACCGCAGCCCGCCCGGTTCCACCTGTGGGCGTGCAGCCACCGCCGCGCTACGGGCCCTGGTGCGAGACCACGCTCGCGGGGGGAACAGGCATCGTGGCTGTGCAGGACCGGCGCGCCCCACTGGTGGAGCTGCGGCTGCGGCTGCCCCTGGGCGTACTGGGGTGGCAGCGCCCGGACGACGTCGATGCCCTGACTCAACTGCTGGCCAGGCGCGACCAGGCGCCAACTCGTGCGGAGGCCGCAGGTGGCAGCTTCCATCTGGCAACCGACGGCCAGTGGCTCGACGCGACCGGCTACGCCACACCGAGCACGACCGGAGCATGGTTGGGGCGCGTTGCGGAACTGACCGCGCCAGTGAACGCCCCGGCAGCCCTGCCGACGCGGCATCACGATGCCCATCTGGTGATGGACACCGCATTGCGCCGCCACTGGTTGGCGGGTGCGCTTTCGGCGGCTGTCCCCGGCGACCTCGACGCGATACACGAGTCGGTCCTCCGGCGTGGCGGTGGCTGGCTGATCGCCGTGGGCGATCTCGATCCCGAGCGCTTCACCGCGGACGCCGAACGAGCGCTGTCCACCTGGTCAGCTGTACCCCACACGCCCGGGATCGTCTTGCCGGAATCCGGGACCATCCAGCCGGGGGGTGCCATGCTGGCGCTGCACCACGACGCGTCGGAAGACGTGCAGGTGACGCTCAGCGCACCCGAACCGGCAGGCGACATCGGCACGGCAGCACGCTACCTGGCCACTGCGGTTTCCGGCATCCAGTTCCAGTCCCGGTTGTCGGCACTCGCCCTCGGTGCCGCCTCTGAACCCTCGCTCTACGCCGCCCGCGATGTCTGCCTCGGCCTCGCCCGGGCCTACATCAGGGCAACCCTGCCTGAGCAGTACGCGGCACCTAGCACCGCGGCAATCCGGGAGGCCCTGCGGACGTCTCTGACCACTCCCGTCACCGCGGCGGAGTTGGAACCGATCCGCACTTTCTGCGCTGCCCAACTACTCGGAGCGTTCGACTCTCCAGCAGCCAAGGCCGACCTGCTACGCGATTGTGCATCCGCCGGTAGACCCGTTG
This sequence comes from Streptomyces diastatochromogenes, assembly GCA_001418405.1. Lineage (GTDB taxonomy): Bacteria > Actinomycetota > Actinomycetes > Streptomycetales > Streptomycetaceae > Streptomyces > Streptomyces albulus_C. The sequence goes on from LIQL01000097.1 coordinate 25,793, forward strand.
TCTGGGCGGAGCGTCTCCCGGACCTGCTCCGGCAGACGACGGCAGCGGAAGTCGGCGCCGCTCGCAATGAGCTGTTCCCCATCGATGCCATGACCTTGGTCGCCCTCGGCAAGCCTGGTCCGGTCTCTGAAGTAACTTCCCAGTGGGCAAGGGAACTTGATGACAATGGTGGTGCTGCCGGCTGACCCACGGCCTCCGTTCACCCGTTCGTGCTCAGGCAGGCCCCTCGCCACGAGCCGATCAGCTACGGCCCACGACATGGCGCTCCTCAGCTCCGCGCGCGGAGGACACTACGACCTCTGGTACAAGTCCCTCGCGCCGTTACGGCACACCTATTACGCCCCGACAGCCCAGTGCGGGCTAGCTGTTGCGGGTCATGACGTTGTTGACAGCGCGTCCGTCCGGGTGACTGTCACTACTTCGGGCAAGCCGGCCAGCCCGCCAAGAGCTGTGACGGCGCCTGGGGCCCTCACTCATGCTCCGCTCCGCCAGCGCCGACCACGCCGTGACCGGGCTGCAACGAGCCCAGGCCGGCACCCGGCCATCGCGACGCGCGGCCGCGGTGAGGGTTCACCACTTCGCCTTCCGCGCTGTCCTCGCGCGGCCTTGGTAGCTGCCGGGCCTGGTGCAGCGCGACGCGGGCGAGGCCGACCCGCTACCCTCCGCAACCCGGACCGGGGCTTCGACGCCGTGGTCATCGGCGAGCCCCAGCGCACCTTCTACGGCAACCAGTTCGGCAACACCTTCCCCCTCTTCGTCCACTTCGGCGTCCCTCTGTGGGTCCCCGAAGTCGGCGGGCCCATCGACCCTAACAACGAGGCCCACGACCTGGTCATGTCGGTCTTCGGCGGCATGAGCAAGGGCGAACGCAACCGCATCAAGATCCGCGTCCGCACCGCCATGGCCTCCCAAGCCCAGATCGAAGGCCGCTACCTCGGCGGCCGACCCCCGTACGGCTACCGGCTCGCCGACGCGGGCCCCCACCCCAACCCGGCCAAGGCTGCCGACGGCAAACGCCTCCACCGCCTCGAACCCGACCCCGTAACAGCCCCCGTCGTCGTCCGCATCTTCACCGAATACCTCCGCGGCAAGGGCCTGTATGCCATCGCCGAAGGGCTGACTCGCGACGGCATTCTTTGCCCGTCCGCCCACGACCGAGCCCGCAACCCGCACCGCGACGGGCACGCGTGGTCCAAGAGCGCCGTGCGCGCCATCCTGCGCAACCCCCGCTACACCGGCCACGAAGTGTGGAACAAACAGCGCAAGGACGAAGTCCTCCTCGACATCGACGACGTTACCCTCGGTCACCGCACCAAACTCACCTGGAACACCCCTGACGAGTGGATCTGGTCGGCCCAGCCCGTCCACGAACCGTTGATCAGCACACAGACCTTCACCCGCGCGCAAACCACGATGCCCAGCCGCCGAATGCCGGGAGCCGAGCGCAGCCCGCGCACCACCACGCGCGCCTACCCGCTGCGCGGGCGGCTGCGCTGCGGGATCTGTCGCCGCAAGATGCAGGGCAACTACAACAACGGCGAGCCCTACCACCGCTGCCGTTACCCGTCCGAGTACGCCAAGAGCGAGGCCCTCAACCACCCGCTGACCGTCTACGCGCGCCAGAACGCGATCCTGCCCCTGCTCGACGGATGGATCGCCCGCGTCTTCGCCCCCGGCCACCTCAGCCGCACCCTCCGCGCCATGCGCGACAGCCAGCGGCAGGAATCTGCTCCCACCCCGGCTCTGGAAGCAGCGCGGCGCGTCATCGCCGACTCCAAGCAGCGCATCACCCAATACCGGGCCGCGCTCGACGCCGGAGCAGACCCCACCCTCGTCGCGGGATGGATCACCGAAGCCCAAACCGAGCAGACCGCCGCCCGGCAACAGCTCGCCACGGCGTCCCGCACGAAGCAGGAAGTCCTCACCGATGACCAAATCCGCCACATGATCAAGACGCTCGGCACCATGGCCGACCGACTCCAAGCCGCTGACCCCGACGGCAAGGCTCCGTTCTACGCCGACTTCGGGCTTGAGCTGGAGTACCACGCAAATCAGCGGGTTGTGACCGTACGGTCACAACCCGCTGACATGTGCGTAATTGCGTGTCCGAGGGGGGACTTGAACCCCCACGCCCGATAAAGGGCACTAGCACCTCAAGCTAGCGCGTCTGCCATTCCGCCACCCGGAC
>LIQL01000098.1 GCA_001418405.1 Streptomyces diastatochromogenes
GGGGGGGGGGGGGGGGGGGGATCTAGCCAGCCGCACGCCGCAACCCTGGCCGACGAAGCTTGTTTTCTTCTTCCCCACTCCGACCGCCTCAGACGGTTTGGGCGGTCCGGGCCAATCGAAGACCCGTCAGGGTTCTTCGAATCTCCGGACGGTCGTCGTTCTCCTTCCGCATGGTGGGGCGAATACCTCCCCGCCGTGAGGCGCTGGGAGGAGTTGACCGGACGCGCCTCCCCTCCGCCCACGGAGCGCGGGCCGCGCGGCGGCATCCGGCTCGTGCCCCGGTGGTGCGAATGGCTCATGGGGCTGCCCGCCGGCTGGGTCACCGGGATACCCGGGCTGACCCGCAAGCACCAACTCAAGGCCCTGGGCAACGGAGTTGTCCCCGCCCAGGCATTCGAAGCGTTCCGGCGGCTCATGGGCTGACCGGACAACCGCACCGCACGGGCAGGGGCCCGCCCAGAACGACCGGGTGGGCTCCTGCCCTTCGTGCGCGTCGGGCGGGCTCTGCCCCCACCACGGGGAGAGACCTTGCAGACCTACCGCCACGCGGTGGCCGGGGAGACCGTCACCGTCCACGTCCCCCAGACCCGCGAAGACCTCACCCGCTTCAGCTCCTGGCTTGCCCGCGCCAACCGCCGGGGCCCCGTCGCACTCGACACGGAGACGAGCGGGCTGGACATCTACAGCCCCAACTACCGCCTCCGGACTGTCCAGTTCGGGGACGAGCGGGACGCCTGGGTCATCCACTGGGAGCGTGGGCCCGCCTTTCAGTCCGCCGCCCGCGCGGCACTGCGCCGCGTAGACCGCTTCCTGATCCACAACGCCCCCTTCGACTGGGCCGTTTTGGACGAGCACGCCGGGGCGCCGCTCGAAGCGCTCGCACCGCGCACCACGGACACCCGGCTCAAGGCCGGTCTCCTGGACCCCAGGCAGCCCCAGGAAGGCGGCATTGGCACGGGCCTCAAGCCCCTGTCCGCCTACTACGTGGACCCCTCCGCCCCGGACACGCAAGGGGACCTTACCCAGATCTTCCGGAGCCTGGGCCTGACGAAGGCCACCGGCTGGGCCGGCATCCCCCTGGACCACCCCACCTACAACCTGTACGCGGGGCTGGACTGCATCCTCACGGCCCGCCTGGACCCGATCCTTACGCGGGAGCTGGACCGCCTGGGCGTGCGCCCCGAACTCGTCCAGTACGAACACGAGATAGCGCGGATCTGTACCCACATGCAGCGCGCGGGCATGGTCGTGGACGAGACCTACGTACAGGAGCTGCGGGCCAACCTGACGTACGAGGAGCACCACTACGCCGACGTGGCCCGCCGGTACGGCGTCGAGAACGTCAACTCCACCCGGACCCTGGCCGAAGCGCTCGTTGGCATGGGCGAGCACCTGACGGAGCGTACTGGGAGTGGCGCCCTGAAGGTGGACAAGGCAGTCCTCTCCGCCCTGGCGGACCTGAGCCTTCAGGGCGAGCGCCTGAACGGCCGGACGCCCAACCCCCTGGCCGAAGCCGTGATCCGCTCGAAGCGGGCCGGGAAGTGGCGCGCGTCCTACGCGGACACCTTCCTTGAGGTCATGGACGCCGGGGGACGGTGTCACCCCTTCGTGCATTCCATGGCGGCCCGGACGGGGCGCATGTCCGTGACCCGGCCCGCGCTTCAGACCCTGCCCAGCTCAGACCAGATGATCCGGCGGGCACTGCTCGCGGACCCGGGTCACGTCATGATCTCGTGCGACTTCTCCGCCGTTGAGATGCGCGTCCTTGCCGCCCTGGCGGACATACGCCGGATGCGGGAGGGCTTCCTTGCCGGGGAAGACATCCACTGGTTCACGGCCCGGCTCGTCCGGGGAGCGGGGGCCACGGAGTCGGACCGCAAGGTCATGAAGGGCGCCGGGTTCTCGAAGGTCTACGGCGGAGGCGTACGCACGGCTGCCCGCCAGACCGGGGCCAGTGAAGAGGCCATGGCCCGCGCCTTCGCGGAGTACGACCGCCTGTATCCGGAGATCAAGCGCGCGTCCCGCCGGTGGCAGCGGGAAGCCTACGAGTCCGGCATGGTCTTCGTGTCCGCGACGGGGCGCCGCCTGCCGCTGGACCGGGACCGCACTTACGCGGTGGTCAACTACGCCTGCCAGTCGGTGGCCCGGGACTGCCTGGGTCAAGCCCTCCTCAACATCGAGGAGGCGGGGCTCCTGGACATGCTCAAGCTCCCGATCCATGACGAAGCGCTCCTTTCGGCTCCGCGTGAAGACGCGGCGGACGTGGCCCGCGCGGTTGAGAAGGCAATGACCTTCGACCTGTACGGCGTCCCGATCACGGCCGAAGCCGAAATCGGCGGAAGGAGCTGGGGCAGCCTGTACGGAGCCGACTTCTGACGCGCGAAGCCCCGCCGCTTTCCCGGATCTCCGGGTCTCGCGTGCGGGGCATTCGTCGCTTCAACCTACTCACGTGAGTCGCTTGGCGCCACGTTATTTCGGAGCCGTGACCTGGCGTTCGGGGGTGTCATCCTCCGGGCCGAAGTCGGGTCACGCAACGCGCCGAGTCCACATCCCTGCGCCGTTCTCGCGGATCTAAACCTGTGAATCCGCCGACGAACCCGCACCGTCCGCCGGCTCCGTAACCCACCTGTACCGACGCACGGCACTGATCAAGCCCCGCGTCAAGAACCCCCGGACCGGGGGGCTTGATTCGCCGTGTCCTTTTGAAGAAATGCCCTGGGCTTCGTGCACCCAGAAACAGGCATATCCGCAGCTCACGAGCTGTGCACGACGGTTCGGCCCCTCCCGGGCAATCGGCTCACCAGACCACGGGTGAGCCAAGCCGAGGAGCCCACCCGTGCACAGCACCACCCTTGAACTTTCGACCGTCCGCGCTGCCCAGGCGAACGACCTTGAGGCCACAACAACGGTCATCGAAGCCACCGCGTCACGGATAGGAGTCCTGGCCCGCAAGGCGGCCCGCCGCATGGCGGAGTCCGGCCCGCGCCACGACGACTACCGCGACGAGTTCGAACAGATGGGCCGCATAGCGGTCTGGGAAGCCCTCACGCGCTTTGACGAGAACGTGACCACGGACTTCCTGGGCTTCGCGTACACCACCGTGGAGACCATGCTCCTGAACGCGACCCGCGCGGAGCGTAACCAGGGCGTGGACGCGGATGCCGCAAAAACGTTCCTCTCGATGCTGGACCGGGCCGGGGGTGACCCCTTCCTTGCCGAGAAGCTGTGTCAGACCGTCCCCCCTGCGGGGCGCCGGCTGAGCGCCGACCGTGCCCACGCGGCCCGTCTCGCCTACCAGGGGGCGGACTCACTGGACGCCCCGGCCCCGGGCGCCGAAGACACGGACGAGCCGTGGGAGCCGGGCACGTCCACGTACGGTGTCCCGGACGATCTGGTGACCGCCGACGATGTGTCGCGCGAAGCGGAGCGGGTCAAGCGCTGCCTTGTCCACGGTCTCTTGGACACGATGGGCGAAGGGCAGGCGTACGTACTACGCGGAACCTTCGGCATCGAACCCGTCCCGTTCTACGGCAACACCGCTGACGAAGAGCTTGCCGCCGACATGGGCACCACGGCGAAGGCCGTACGCGAAGCCCGGTCCAAGGGCCTCAAGGCGTTCGGCAAGCGATGGATCACGACCACGGCCCAGACCCCCGAAGAGGCGGAGGAGCTGACCGCCGCCATGACCGCGCGCCTGACCCGGAAGGGCGCCGCCGCGTGCCGGGGCTGACCGGCCGCACCCCGTTCACCCAGTTCTGCCAACCCCAGGAAGAGGACCCCGTGACGATCAACACCGTGCGTGAGACGAAGGCCACCATGACGGCCGAAGCGGGCCGCGTGCTCGTCTGGCACAACGACAAGGAGAAGGGCTCCGTCTCCCTGGCCGTGCCCGCCGACCGGGCCCGGATGACCCCGGCCCAGGCCCGGGAGCTGGGTCTCTGGCTCATCGAGGCGAGCGAGCGCGTCAGCACCCCGGACCCGAAGACGTTCCGGAGCGCCGCAGCACGTACCGCCCGGTCGGGTTTCCCGTCGTACGTGCCGCCTTCCCGCTGGTGAGCGGTCCGGGAACTAACCCGGTATTCGGATGCGTTCCCTCTACACACGTCCTACGTTGAGACGGGGAGGCCCGCGCTCCAACGGCCCTGTGGCGTGCCCGATTTGGTGATCATTGTGCGTTGTTACGGATCTTGGTCTAAGCCATAGGCATATGTCAGACCTCCGGTGTACTGTCGAATGCCTGTGCGAATAGGGGTTCGCACAGGAACAGCACAGGGGGTTTTGTACGTGTCCATGGTTGAAGGGGTTCCGTCCGTCGAGTTCCGCGTTGAGATGCCCAGGTGGGTAGGCCCGAACCGCTGGGTCTGGGATGCGGCCGGCGACGGCTTCCCGCCGATGCCCGACTACATCCGCAACGTCCACGAGCTGGACCGCGCGCTCTACGTCCTGGCCGTGGCGGTGGCCAACCTGGCGAGTCAGGACGTGCACCACTTCCGGGTGGTGGCCTACCGGTACGACACCGGGGCGCCCACCGGTCTTCACGAATGGATCACGTCCCCGGACACGGGACGCCTCCGCCCCTTCGGCGCCCCCTGGGCGGTCTGGGAGGAGACCGCCGAACCTGAGAGATGCGCCGCCTGAACCACGGCCAGGAGCCCCGTCTCCTGGCCCGTCCCGAACGTGACGAAGCCCCGTTGCCCTGAAGAGGGTGACGGGGCTTCTCTGCGTTCCGACCCGGCGGGGTCCGGGCCGGGCGCGGGGTCGCTGGGTGGTGGTCAGCTTTGGTCGGTGGCGAACTTCACGAACCCCGCCCAGCCCTCCGCAGTGAAGCGCAGAACGGGCCCGTTCGGGTCCTTGCTGTCACGGACTGGCACCACACCTGTGGTCGCTGCATCGTCGGGCGCCCACTCGATGCACTGCCCTTCCCCAGCGCTGTACGTGCTCTTGACCCATCGCACCGGCTCAGGGTCGGGAGTGTTGCTCATTTCGCGTGGTCCTCCATGATCTTGCGAATCAAGTCAAGCGACTTCTCTTCAGAGTCCGCCGCCATGCGTAGCCGGTCGAACCTGTTGACCGCACCCGCCACCACGCTAGGTGACTCATCCGTCTGCCCGCCGTGCGTGGGCGTCTCGGTGTAGACCGCGTGCGGCTTCTCGTCCAACGAGAGCAGCGTAAAGGGCAGATGGGAGGGAGCGGCACCCGCTTCGAAGGGCAGCACCTGAATGGTGACGTTGGGCGACTGCATCAGCACCGTGAGGTGTTCGAGCTGGCCCACCATCACGGCTCGACTGCCCACGACCGTGCGGAGAACTGCCTCATGGATGATCACCCAGAGTGCGGGCGGGTCCTCGCGCTCCATGACGCTCTGGCGTTGGAGCCGAAGCTCAACGCGCTTCTTGATCTGCTCTTCAGACTCGCGCGGGAAAGAGGCGCGCACGACTGCCGCCGCGTACTCCGGCGTCTGCAACAGGCCCATCAGGAACGTGCACGAGTAGTCCGTGATCCCGCTGGCCGCCTCTTCCAACGTGATGTACGGGACGAACCAATCCGGGTGCCCTTGCTTGGCAAGCTTGTTCCGGAGCCGCAGGTACACGCCCGGCGTCCCGGCCACGCGGTCCATGGCGATGGCGAAGGCTTCGGAGGCCAGGACTGACCCGCTCTCCACCTTGCTGACTTGCCCCTGGTTGTAGTGCAGCTCCGTGGCGAAGTCCTCTTGAGAGAGCCCTAACGCATCCCGGAGCGCCTTCACCTCATCCCCGAAGTACGCAGCCCCGTTCTTCGGCTCGCGCTCTTGATCGGCCCCTTCGCTCATCTGTTCAACTCCCGTCCATGCCATGGGGTTTCCCGGTTTATGCCATGCCTCTTGGCATGGCTCAGACCCTGTTGAGCGTACGCCTTGCGGGTCACTGTGGGTGTAGACCCAGTTGCAGATGCACGAGGCGGTGAAGCCGCCCCGCAACGAAGGACTGCATGGTATGGACGCCGAACCGACCCCCCAGGGCCGCAACGACGCGGACGAGCTGGCCGCGCTCATAGCGGTCGGGGGCTTCTGGCGGCTCGCCCCGGAGTGGGTGCCACGCGGCCCCGGAGACGCAACCCGGTCCACCTTGCTGGACGTTCAGGCTGGACTACGGAGGCTTGTAGATGAGTGACACGGCGACGGCTCCCGCGCTTCACGTCCCCCTGTTACAGCCTGTCGGAGTCGAGGGGTGCGCCATCTGCACCGCCGCCACGACCGCCCGCGCGTCTGCCCGAAAGCTGGGCAGCATCGTGAGCGAACGAGCGGCGGACGAGACGATCCGGCAGCACCCGCACCGCCGGAGCACGGACAGCAGGGTGACGGAGCGGTGAGGGCGGAGACCCGCCGGGCCCGCCGCCCCAAGGCCCCGGCTCCGCCCACGTTCACGACCGCCGGCGAAGTCGCCCTTGGTGCCGTGGTGTTCGACAAGAGCCGCGAAATGCCCGCCACAGTGCGGGGGACGGACGGGTCCTTTGTCGAAGTGGACCGGCCCACCGGTCTGACGTGGCGCGTCCACTTCAGCCGCATCCGCCCGGCGTCCGCCTGGGAACGGCGTCAGCTCCTGGCGGTCGGCAGGCTTCACGCGCAACAGCGAAGGGGGCTGACATGAGGAGCTGGACCACGGTGGACGACGACACGAAGACGAAGGCGGGCACGGTCGGGGACGACATGCTCACCGTCCACAAGCTCATCACGGAGTACGACGACGACGGGGAGCCGTATCTCCTCACCGCCTGCGAGACCGGACGGAAGGGCGGCAAGCCCACCGAATGGTTGCGGCCGGTCAACTGCCCGCCGTGTCTGGCCACCCCGACCGAATGAGACTCCCGCCCCCCTCCGGTTGAACCGGACGGCTCCCTCACAGCCACAGGAGGAACCGGAGGGGAGCGGGGCACCACGGGCCCGCCGACAAGGCGCGGTCTTCGAAGGCACCACCACAAGAAGGAGGTACGCGGTATGGACAGCACCAACGCCCCCGCCACGGCGGGAGGCCAGTCCCAGGGGTCCGGTCTCGTCCGGGCCAAGCGCGCGATCGGCGCCGCCCGTGAGCGGGGGGTCACCCCGTCCGACGGTGGTTCGACCGGCCGCACCGACGGCAACGACTGACCGGGAGGTCACACGTTGTCTCCGCTGAGTCTGGCGGAGCGCCTGGGCCGGGACACGTTCCCGGCCCAGGTGTACCACCGCCAACACCTTCACGTGCCGGGCGCCATCCCGGCCCCGGGTGACCTGATCACCTGGGACGACCTCAACAACATCCTCGCCACCCACCGACTGGACCCGCCCCGGCTCCGCCTGTCCGCTGAAGGGGAGATGCTGCCGCAGTACCGGTACAGCGCTCCCGTCACGACCCGCCGACACACGGTGTGGCAGCGCCTTCACCCGGCGGAGCTTCACGAGCGCCTGACCGAAGGTGCCTCACTCGTCATCGACGCCGTAGACGAACTCCACCCCGCCGTGGGCAACGCGGCCATGGAGTTGGAACAGTGGCTCCGCACCGGGGTCCAAACCAACCTGTACGCCTCATGGACGGCCCGGGAGGGCTTCGGGGTCCACTGGGACGACCATGACGTTGTGGTGGCCCAGGTGGACGGCTCGAAGCGGTGGAAGATCTACGGGCCCACCCGTACGGCGCCGATGTATAAGGACACGGAGGAGCCGGAGGACCCGCCGGAGAAGCCGCTCACCGAAATCGTCATGCGGCCCGGGGACCTCCTCTACCTCCCGCGTGGGTGGTGGCACTCGGTTGCCGCGTCCGAAGGGGAGCACTCTCTCCACCTGACGTTTGGTATCCAGACGACCACCGGCGCACAGCTCGTGTCGTGGCTCTCTGACGAGCTGCGCCGCAAGGAAGTCCTCCGGCTGGACCTCCCCGTCTTCGCCCCGCCGGAGGAACAGGCGGACTACCTGGAACGGCTGAAGAAGGAAGTGGTGGCCGCCCTTGAGGACCCGGGCGTCCTGGCCCGCTACATGGGCGTGCGGGACGCCGAAGACGTGACCCGGATGCGGCCCAGCCTCCCGCACATCGGCAGCGTCCCGGCCCTCCCGGAGCTGCGCGTCAGGCTCACCACCGCCCGCGCGCTCTGTGAGGACGCGGACGACGGGGTCACCTTCCGGGCGTGCGGCAACGAGTGGGACATGGCCCCGGCAGCCGGCCCGCTCCTGCGACGCCTGATCTCCGCCGTGCCGGACGCGGTCACCCTGGGGGAGCTGGCAGCCACGGCCCAGCTCTCGTTGGACGACGCGGCCGGAGTGATCACGGAGTTGGTCCACGGCCAGGCGGTGGCAGTCGAAGGGGGCAGCGCATGACGACCGAGACCCCGGCACCCCTGGGACTGGGCACCTACCGCATCCGTCCCCCGGCCATCCATGACGCCGTTCTCCGCGCTGCAGACGACCCCCGGACCGCCTGGGTGGACACGGCCCCCAACTACCTGGGAGGCCGGGCCCAGACCCTCATGGCCCCGGCCCTGAGAGACCGCATGGTCAAGGTGTCCACGAAGGTGGGCTTCGTCGCCAAGGGCACCGGCACCATGGCAATCACCGCCGGAGCGCTCAGCGCCGACGAAGCCGCCTTCGGCCACTGCCTCACCACCCGCTTCGTTCACTGGCAGTGCGCCCAGAACCGGACCCAGTTGGGGCGCCCCCGCCTTGACATGGTCTTCGCCCACAACCCGGAGCGGGCCGCCGGGAACCCGAACGAAGCCCTCCTTCGTGCCTTCACCGCGTTGGAGGAGCAAGTCAGTGCGGGGACGCTGGACGCGTACGGGGTGGCCACCTGGGAGGGGTTCGACAACGGAGCGCTCTCCGTGCCGCACCTTGACCAGATGGCCGCTCGTGCCGCTGGCTCGGAGTACCACCACCTTCGCGCCGTACAGCTTCCCGTCTCGCTCGTGACCGCCAACGCCTTCACCCAGGCCCTGGACAACCGGGGGCCCATCGCTCAGGCAGCCGAACGCGGATGGGACGTGTTCGCGTCAGCGCCCCTCTTCGGCGGAGAGCTGAACGAACTGGCGACCACCGAACTGACGGAACTGATCCGCCCGGACCTCAACGTCCCCGAAGCGTGTCTTCTCGCCGTGGCGTCATGCCCAGGGGTGACGCGGGTTCTCCTGTCCGCGTCGGAGTCGGCACACTGGTACGACTCCCGCGCGGCGCTCGCTGAGCCGCCGGTCCCGGTCGCCACGCTCCGAAAGGTGCTCGATGTACTCGCCTCCGACTGACCCAGCCGACCGGCAGCGGATGACGGAGGCGTTCAACGGGGCCGTGGACGAGCTGGGCGCCATCCTGGACGGCCCGGATGTCTGGGGGTGGTTCGGGCGCACCCTGAGCGCTCGTGTGCGCTGCGGGAAGTTCGGGCGGTGCTGGCTCCGGCTCATGACCGCCCCGGCGGACAAGGCCACGGGGAAGATCTGGGAGGGCAATCTCCGGGCCGCCGAACTGTTCGACCTGGGGATCAATAAGCCCGCCCTGTACGACGCGGTGGAGCAGGAAGTACGCGGCCACGCGTACCGGGCTGAGCTGAGCCAGTACATCCCCGAACCGGTGTTCTCCCCGTCTCCGGTGCTGAGCCGGGACGTGGTGGTTCCCCCCGACTCGTGGTGGGAATCGCTCCGCGCGGATCTCAGCACCGTGGCGAAGGCCGTGACGGACCGCGTGGCCGTTCGTCAGGAGTGGGTTGACCGCAGCGTCCCCCGCTTCCTCAACCTGCCCGCCCCTCAGGTGATCGAGTGGGAGACGGCCCACGGGGACTTGCAGCCGGCCAACCTGACGAGCCGTACGCCCTACCTGTTGGACTGGGAGGGCTTCGGAACGGCGCCGGTCGGTTACGACCCCGCCATGTTGTGGGCGTACTCGTTGCTGGCCCCCGCTTTCGCGGAACGGGTACGGGACACCTTCCCCGTTCTCGACACGGAGGCGGGGCGGGTCGCTCAGATCATCGTGATCACGGAACTCATGCAGTCCGCTTCCCGGGGCGACCACCCCGAATTGGTCGGGCCGCTCCGGCGCATGGCCGAAGATCTCGCCTGACCCACAGACCCCGGCACGGCGGGCGGTACCCCGTCCGAACGCTCACCGTGCCGGACCGTGGCACTCCCGACCGGACAAGCCCTGTGCAGGAGTAGGCCGTACTCCGTCTGAGCTGACGTGCTCAGGCACTCGCCCCGGTCCGCCCTCGTATGCGGGGTGCCGCTCTCCCCCCGGGAGCGGTGAGGGTGCCACAACCCGGGCCCCGTCCGCGTGCTGCCCCCGTGGCGCGTGGGCGGGGCTCACTCCTCCGCCGGCTGCCGTTCGGCCACGAACGAGCCCAACCCGGGAGTGGTCGTGATCCACTCCTTCTCACGAAGAGACCGCGTGGCCTTCCGCATGGTGTCCCGGTTCACGCCGAACTCTTCTGAGAGCCGGACTTCGGACAACTGAAAGCCGGGACGGTATTCGCCGGTCTTGATCCGGCGAATGATCACGTCCTCAATCTGCTGCCACTTCGCGCGGCGGGGGTCGAACTCCACAAGCGGACAGTACCGACCAATCCCGATGGCTGGGCAGTGGCCCATGGCCGCCCCTCGGGGTGGACAGGGGTGGACAGGCTGGCTACCGTCAGAAACGCAAGCGCCCCGGAAGACCGCTTAGGACCGGTCCGCCGGGGCTGAGTCGAGAACAGCTAACAGGAGCTGACTGACCTATGCGCGATGCTATCGCCCGTGCCCTCACGTGGGCCCTTCGTCTGGTTCTGCCTTCCCGGGGGCGCCACTCCGCCGCCCAACTGAACGCCCCGGCAGCGTCCACCCCGTCCCCGGCGGCGCCCCTTCCCTCCCACGTTCAGGAGCGCAACAAGCCGCTGGACGGGGAAGACGTGGAATTCATCCGGCCGTACTACGCCGCGTACATGCAGAACCAGGAGGCGGAGAGGGTGAGGCTCAGGGCCGTACGGCAGCGGCAACGGGAACTCTTCTGGGCCGCCACCATGGGCATGGACTACCCCGGGGTGCGCCTTCGCGGCGCTGGAGCGCCTGCCTGACCCCCTGTACGCCCCTCTCAGGCCCTGCCCCGTTCGGCCACGTCACCTCTGGCCGGGCGGGGCTTTTCGCGTCCCAGGAGCACCGCTCCGCCGTACGCTGGACGCCATGGCAAGCCCACGGACCGAAAGCCCGCTTGCGCTGAAACGCCGGGCGCGAAAGATCAACCGCATCCTCGGAGAGACATACCCGTACGCCCATTGTGAGCTGGACTTCCGGAACGCGTGGGAACTCCTTGTTGCAACGGTCCTGTCGGCACAGACCACGGACCTTCGCGTGAACCAGACCACGCCCGGTCTGTTCTCGAAGTACCCGAAGCCTGAAGATCTCGCCGGGGCGGACCCGGCGGACGTTGAGGACCTGATCCGGCCCACGGGCTTCTTCAGGGCGAAGACCCGGAGCATCACGAAGTTGGCCGCCGCCATCGTGCACGACCACGGCGGACGAGTGCCGGGCACGCTTGAGGAGATGGTCCAGCTACCCGGGGTCGGGCGGAAGACCGCCTTCGTGGTCCTTGGCAACGCGTGCGCCTGTGATGAGAGCGTAACCGCAGGTCAGAGCCATGGTGCTAAAGTGTGCACCCCGTTCGGCGTCCCCGGCATCACCGTGGACACCCACTTCGGCCGGCTGGCCCGACGCTTCGGCTGGACGACCGCGCAGGACGCCGAGAAGGTCGAGGCGGACGTCGCCGAGATCTTCCCCAAGAGCGACTGGACGATGCTCTCGCACCGGGTGGTCTTCCACGGCCGCCGGGTCTGCCACTCCCGCAAGCCCGCCTGCGGGGCCTGTCCCATCGCCCCGCTGTGCCCCGCGTACGGCGAGGGCGAGACCGACCCCGAGAAGGCGAAGAAGCTGCTCAAGTACGAGCTGGGCGGCCAGCCCGGGCAGCGGCTCAAGCCCCCGGCCGACTATCCGGGGCGGCCCGCGGCCCCGCTGGCGGCCTCGTAGGGCCGCACCGGCGGGCGCGATTCCACCGGGGGGACCCGACCATCGACGTAAGCCTCAAGGGGGCGCGGATGACGAGTGCACGGGAGCAGTACGGCGAGACGGCCGAGGCCCGGCCGGTGACGGCCGGGCGGGAGGTCGAGGTGACGGCCGAGGGGCTGCCGGAGTGGTTGGTTCCGGTGGCCCGGGCGGCCGCCACGATCGAGCCGCGCCAGCTCAGCCGGTTCCTGCCGCCCGAGGACGGCGGCCGGCAGTCCGCCGTCCTGATCCTCTTCGGGCACGGCGCCCGAGGGCCCGAACTGCTCCTGATGGAGCGTGCCGGCACCCTGCGCTCGCACGCCGGACAGCCCTCCTTCCCCGGTGGCTCGCTCGATCCGCAGGACGGCGACCCGGACGGCCCGGGACCGGTCCGCGCGGCGCTGCGGGAGGCCCAGGAGGAGACCGGGCTCGACCCCCGTGGGGTCCAGGTCTTCGGGGTGCTGCCGCGGCTCTACATCCCCGTCAGCGGCTTCGTCGTCACGCCCGTGCTGGGGTGGTGGCGGGAGCCGAGCCCGGTGGGCGCGGTGGACCAGGGCGAGACCGCCCGGGTCTTCACGGTTCCCGTGGCGGATCTCACGGACCCGGCGCATCGGGTCACCACCCGTCACCCCAGCGGCCACGTCGGCCCCGCATTCCTCGTCGAGGACGCGCTGGTCTGGGGTTTCACCGCCGGGGTGATCGACCGGATCCTGCACTACGCGGGCTGGGAAGTCGCATGGGACCGCGACAAGCAGGTCCCGCTCGACTGGCGCTCGTGAGACGGTGTCCGGCGTGAACGTCCTGGACATCCTGCTGCTGATCGCGGCCGTGTGGTTCGCGATCGTCGGTTACCGGCAAGGCTTCCTCGTCGGCATCCTGTCCGTGATCGGCTTCCTCGGGGGAGGTCTGATCGCGGTCTACGTCCTGCCGGTGATCTGGAACGGAGTCACCGACGACGCCAAACCGGGCACCTTCGCGGTGATCGCGGCGGTCGCCATCGTGATCGTCTGCGCCTCGGTGGGGCAGGCGCTCACCACCCACCTCGGCAACAAGCTCCGCCGCCACATCACCTGGACACCGGCGCGGGCGCTCGACGCCACCGGTGGGGCGCTGGTCAACGTCCTGGCGATGCTGCTGGTCGCCTGGCTGATCGGCTCGGCGCTGGCCGGCACGTCGCTGCCGACGCTCAGCAAGGAGGTCCGCAACTCCAAGGTGCTGCTCGGGGTGTCCCAGGTGATGCCGCCGCAGGCCAACACCTGGTTCGCGGACTTCTCCTCGGCGCTGGCCCAGAACGGCTTCCCGCAGGTCTTCACGCCGTTCGCCAACGAGCCGATCCGGCCGGTGCGCCCGCCGGACCCGGCACTGGCCAACGGTCCCGTGGCGGCCGACGCCCGGCGCAGCATCGTCAAGATCGTCGGACGGGCGCCCGGCTGCGGCAAGATCCTCGAAGGCACCGGCTTCGTCTTCGCCCCGCACCGGGTGATGACCAACGCGCACGTCGTCGGCGGCGTCAGCGACCCGACGGTCCAGGTGGGCGGCGAGGGGCTGCCGGTGAACGCCAAGGTCGTGCTCTATGACTGGGAGCGCGACATCGCCGTGCTGGACGTCCCGCAACTGCGCGCCCCGGAGCTGAAGTTCGCCAACAAGGACGCGAGCAGCGGCAAGAGCGCCATCGTCGCGGGCTTCCCGGAGAACGGCGGGTACGACGTCCGCCCGGCCCGGATCCGCGGCCGCATCCAGGCCGACGGCGCGGACATCTACCACCGCGGCACGGTCGGCCGCGACGTCTACTCGCTCTACGCCACGGTCCGGGAAGGCAACTCCGGCGGTCCGCTGCTCACGCCCCAGGGTGAGGTCTACGGCGTGGTCTTCGCCAAGTCGCGGGACGACGCCCACACCGGCTACGCGCTGACCGCCGACGAGGTCCGCCAGGACGCCGTCCGGGGGCGGAGCGCGACCCAGCAGGTCGACACCCAGGGGTGCGCGATCTGAGACCGGGCGCGGGGCCGCTGACCGTTCCGCTGCGGGACGGGACGCGGCCCGGCGCCCGCGGGGACGTCGCGCGGGATCAGCTGCGGGTATGGCGCAATCGTGCGCTCATCCAACGCGCTCTGCGGCGCAGGATGCGGGGGATGCCCATGGGGTGCGCGGGGTCGGGGGACCCGCCGGATCCGAGATCCGGAGTGCCCCTGTCCTGCGTGCCCACTGCAGCGGCACTGCTGCGGCGGTTGCGTGCCACGTCACGGTAGTCGTGCGTCCAGCCCATACCCTCGACTCTGCCCGTGGCCCGGGGTCCGTAACCGCCTCGGAGAGGGCCAATCGGCCTATGCGGGAGGCAATTGGCTGTTCGTCAGACGAACGTTCGTGTGACGGGCGGGGCAGGTCCGACGCCGTGCGGTGCCGGTGGGGGCGGGGTGCCGGGTGTGGGGCGTGGGCCCTCAGCGGTCCGGTTCCGGATCCTTCAGCCAGTTGATCAGCTCGGTGGAGAAGGCCGTCGGGTCCTCCTCGTGCGGCCAGTGCCCCAGGCCGTCGAAGAGCCGCCAGCGGTAGGGGGCCTCCACGTACTCGCCGGAGCCGGCGGCGCTGCGGGTGCGCATCACCGGGTCCGCGGAGCCGTGCAGGTGCAGGGTGGGCACCCGGACGGGCAGCTTCATCCGGCGGTTGAACTGGAGGCCGTCGGGACGGGCCATCGAGCGCACCATCCAGCGGTACGGCTCGATCGAGCAGTGGGCCGTCGAGGGGATGGCCATCGCCCGCTGGTAGACCTCGACGGTCTCGTCCGCGGGGAGCTGGGGGCCGGACCAGTCGCGGATCATGCGGCCCACCAGGGCCCCGTCGTCCGCGGTCAGCGCGCGCTCGGGCAGCCAGGGCCGCTGGAAGCTCCAGATGTGCGAGCTGCGGCGGACGTCGGCGAGCATCGCGGCCCGCCAGCGCCGCGGGTGCGGCATCGAGGACACCGCGAGCCGGCGGACCAGCTTGGGGCGCATCACCGCGGCCGTCCAGGCGAGGTAGCCGCCCAGGTCGTGGCCGACCAGCGCGGCGTCCGGCTCGCCCAGGGAGCGGATGACGCCGGTGATGTCCAGGGCGAGGTTCGCCGGGTCGTAGCCGCGCGGGGTGCGGTCGCTGCCGCCGACGCCCCGCAGGTCCATGGCGACCGCGCGGAAGCCCGCGTCGGCCAGTGCGGGCAGCTGGTGGCGCCAGGTCCACCAGAACTGCGGGAAGCCGTGCAGCAGCAGCACGAGGGGCCCGTCGCCCACCTCGGCGATGTGGAAACGGGCGCCGTTGGCCGCGACGTCCCGGTGCGTCACCTCGGTGCCGTCCGGGAGACCGATCCGGACGACCGAGGCGGTGCTGTCAGGGGCTGTCATACCGACGAGCGTGTCACAGACTCCAGGACCGGGTGGTCCGAGTCCGCCGGACGCGGGTGCGGCCGGGCCTTCTGCAGCACGGCCGCGGTCTCCTTGGCGGAGGCGATCGACTTCTCCGGCTTCTTGATCTTCTTGATCTTGGCCAGCGCGATCAGGATCAGGAGCGCGGCGATCACCAGGAAGGCGCCGCCCACGATCAGGAAGGACCAGGCGAGGCCGAGGCCGAGGTTGTGGATGCCGTAGGCCGCCGCGAAACTCAGCACCGGCAGCGCGAACAGCGCCAGTACGCCCGCCACCATGAACGCGGCACTGCCGATGCCGGCCCGCTTGGCGTCCTGCCGCAGTTCCGCCTTGGCCAGTGCGATCTCGTCGTGCACCAGCGCGGACATCTCCGCGGTCGCCGTGGCCACCAACTGCCCGAGGCTGCGGTCCGCACCGTCGTCGGCTGCGCTCATCGCCGTCTCCCTCTTCTCTTCGCCTGGATGCAAAGCCTCTCAGATCATGCCGGACCATCGTCGCCGGAGCCGGCGTCGGCAGCCATTTCGGCAAGGCGGCGGTGTTCCGCGGCCTTCGCGTCGTGGATCGCCGCCATCCGCAGGTGGTAGGCGGGCTGGTCCCGTTCGTAGATGTCGGGGATGCCGTCCTGGTCCTCGTCCCGCTCCTCCTCGTCGCACAGGTGCCGGTACTTGTTGTTGCGGATCTTGAGGAGGACGCCCGCGAAGACGGCCGCGAGCAGCGAGCCGATCAGCACCGACGCCTTGATCTCGTCGGTCAGTGTCGGGTCGCCGGCGAAGGCCAGTTCGCCGATGAGCAGCGAGACGGTGAAGCCGATGCCGGCCAGCGCGGCGACGCCGAAGACGTCCGGCCACTTCAGATCGGGGTTGAGTTCGGCCCGGGTGAAGCGGGCGGTGCACCAGGTGCCGCCGAATATCCCCACGGCCTTGCCCACTATCAGGCCGAGGACCACGCCCAGCGTCTCCGGCCGGGTGAAGACGTCGTGGACCGCGCCGCCGGAGATGGACACCCCCGCGGAGAAGAGCGCGAACAGCGGCACCGCCAGCCCCGCCGACAGCGGGCGGACCAGGTGCTCGATGTGCTCGCCGGGGGACTGCTGCTCGCCGTCGCGGCGGTGGCAGCGCAGCATCAGGCCCATGGCGACGCCGGCGATGGTGGCGTGCACGCCGCTGTTCTCCATCAGGGCCCAGATCGCCAGGCCGAGGGGGACGTAGACGTACCAGCCGCGGACGCCCACGCGCAGCAGCACGTAGAAGAGCACCAGGCCGGCGACGGCCAGGCCGAGGGCGAGGAAGTTGAGCTTCGAGGTGAAGAAGATCGCGATGATCAGTATCGCGAAGAGGTCGTCGACGACGGCGAGGGTCAGCAGGAAGGCGCGCAGCGCGGACGGCAGGGAGGTGCCGATGACCGCGAGGACGGCGAGCGCGAAGGCGATGTCGGTGGCGGTGGGGACCGCCCAGCCCTGGAGGGAGCCGCCGCCGGTGGCGTTGACGGCGAAGTAGACCAGGGCGGGGGTGGCCATGCCGCAGATCGCGGCGATCACCGGGAGGGCGGCGGCCTTGGGGTCGCGGAGCTCGCCGGCGACCAGTTCGCGCTTGAGCTCGATGCCGGCGACGAAGAAGAAGACCGCGAGCAGGCCGTTGGCGGCCCAGTGCTGGAGGGAGAGGTCCAGGCCCAGCGAGGCCGGGCCGAGGTGCAGGCCGCGGACCGCCTCGTAGCTGCCGCCGAGCGTGTTGGCCCAGATCAGGGCGGCGATGGCGGCGGCGAGGAGGAGCACTCCGCCGACGGTTTCGGTGCGCAACGCGTCGGCGATGAAGTTTCGCTCCGGCAACGGCATCCGGCCGAGGAATATGGAGCGGCGGTTACTGGGCGCAGTCACGCGTTGACCTCCGGCAGCTGAGAACGGCTGTAGCAGTTGCCGACCAGACTTCCCGGCGCACCCAGAGTTTCTTAGCGCCTCATTGACGCTGCCCTTAACCCTACCGGGTGGGTGCAAGGGGTTGATGAGTGGGCTCAACTTTACGGGCATTTCGGGCACTGGGCCGCCGGGGAGCGGGCGCGGACCCGGCCCGTGAAGGCCGCAGGGGCACCGGACGCCATGGTCCGGTGCCCCTGGAATGCGCAGGTCGGCGCGGTGCCGCCGCGGGTGCGGCGGCAGCGTCGCGTGGTGCGTCAGTCCTCGCTGGGCGCGCTCGGCAGCTTCGCCTGGATCAGGTCCATCACCGAGGAGTCGGTGAGGGTGGTGACGTCGCCCAGGGCGCGGTTCTCGGCGACGTCGCGCAGCAGACGTCGCATGATCTTGCCGGAGCGGGTCTTGGGCAGCTCCGCGACCGGCATGATCCGCTTGGGCTTGGCGATCGGACCGAGCTGCTGGCCGACGTGGGCGCGCAGCTCCTCGACGAGCCCCTCGTCCTCGGCCGCCCCGCCGCGCAGGATGACGAAGGCGCAGATGGCCTGGGTCGTCTGCGGGTCGGTGGCGCCGACCACCGCGGCCTCGGCCACCTTCGGGTGCGAGACCAGCGCCGACTCCACCTCGGTGGTGGAGATGTTGTGGCCGGACACCAGCATCACGTCGTCCACCCGGCCCAGCAGCCAGATGTCGCCGTCCTCGTCCTTCTTCGCGCCGTCGCCGGCGAAGTAGGTGCCCGCGAAGCGGGACCAGTAGGTGTCGAGGTAGCGCTGGTCGTCGCCCCAGATGGTGCGCAGCATCGACGGCCAGGGCTCGGTGATCACCAGGTACCCACCGGCGCCGTTGGGCACCTCGCGCGCGTCGTCGTCGACGACCGTGGCGGCGATGCCGGGCAGCGGCATCTGCGCCGAGCCGGGCTTGGTCTCCGTCACGCCCGGCAGCGGGCTGAGCATCATCGCGCCGGTCTCGGTCTGCCACCAGGTGTCGACGATCGGCGTGCGATCCGCACCGATGTGCTTGCGGTACCAGATCCACGCCTCGGGGTTGATCGGCTCGCCGACCGACCCGAGCAGGCGCAGCGACGACAGGTCGAACTTGGCCGGGATGTCGTCGCCCCACTTCATGCAGGCGCGGATCGCGGTCGGGGCGGTGTAGAGGATCGTCACGCCGTACTTCTGGACGACCTCCCACCAGCGGCCCTGGTGCGGGGTGTCCGGGGTGCCCTCGTAGAGCACCTCGGTGGCGCCGTTGGAGAGCGGGCCGTAGGTGATGTACGAGTGGCCGGTCACCCAGCCGACGTCTGCGGTGCACCAGAAGACGTCGGTCTCCGGCTTCAGGTCGAAGACCGCGTGGTGGGTGTACGAGACCTGGGTGAGGTAGCCGCCGGTGGTGTGCAGGATGCCCTTGGGCTTCCCCGTCGTCCCGGAGGTGTAGAGGATGAACAGCGGGTGCTCGGCGTCGAACGCCTCGGGGGTGTGCTGCTCGCTCTGCCGCTCGACCAGGTCGTGCCACCACACGTCCCGGCGCTCGGTCCAGCCGACGTCCTGGCCGGTGCGACGGACGACCAGCACGCTGCGGACGTGCTCCGTGCCGGGCTTGGTCAGCGCCTCGTCCACCGCGGGCTTGAGCGCGGACGGCTTGCCGCGGCGGTAGCCGCCGTCGGAAGTGATCACCACGCGGGCGTCCGCGTCGTTGATCCGCGTCGCCAGCGCGTCCGCGGAGAAGCCGCCGAAGACCACCGAGTGCGGTGCGCCGAGCCGGGCGCAGGCCAGCATGGCGATCACCGCCTCCGGGATCATCGGCAGGTAGATGGCGACCCGGTCGCCGGTCCGGACACCCAGCTCGATCAGGGCGGTGGCGGCCTTGGAGACCTCGCGCTGGAGCTCGGCGTAGGTGATCGCCCGGCTGTCGCCGGGCTCGCCCTCGAAGTGGATCGCGACCCGGTCGCCGTGGCCGTTCTCCACGTGGCGGTCCACGCAGTTGTAGGCGACGTTGAGCTTGCCGTCGGCGAACCACTTCGCGAACGGCGGGTTGGACCAGTCGAGGGTCTCGGTGGGCTCGGTCTCCCAGGTCAGGCGTTTGGCCTGCTCGGCCCAGAAGCCCAGCCGGTCCGCCGCGGCCTCTTCGTACGCGGCGGCCGTGACGTTGGCGTTCGCGGCCAGCTCGGCGGGCGGTGCGAACCGCCGCTCCTCCTTCAAGAGGTTGGCCAGGCTCTCGTTGCTCACGACATCTCCCATTCCCAGGGCGTGCGATGTGTCCCGGGCCATAGCTCATCAGCCCGCGACCGACCCTGACAAGGGCTGTGGACAACTATTGGTGTAGACCTGTCCGAATATGGCTCCTCATAGGGCCAATCGGGTGTCCCCGCGCAGGTCACACCCCGATCGCCGGTACGTCGGCCCGCACCGTCCGGAACCGCCCGGTGGACTCGTCCAGCACGTACGCCTGGGCCTCGGCCACGTGGAAGTACATGCCGCGCAGGGCGAGGGTGCCCTCGGCCATCCGCCGGGCGACGCACGGGTGTGCCCGCAGGTGGTCGAGCTGCTGACGGACGTTGACCAGCGCCAGCCGCTCCTGGTCGTCGGCCACCGGCCGCCCGGCGAGGGCGACTTCACCCCTGCCCAGCCGCCCGATCCGCGCCATCCGGGCCAGGCTCGGCCGGCCGTGCCGCAGCCAACGGGTGAGTGGGGTGGCCCCGTCGGTCGGGGGCGGAGAACCAGCCGAGTCGAGCAGCGCCGCCATGGCGCCGCAGCCCGAATGCCCGCAGACCGTGATCGACGCGACCCGCAGCACCTCCACGGCGTACTCGACCGCGGCCCCCACGGAGTCGCAGGAGGCGTCCGAGCCGGGCGGCGGCATCAGATTGCCGACGTTGCGCACGGTGAACAGGTCGCCCGGCCCACTGGACGTGATCATGCTCGTCACCAGCCGGGAGTCGGCGCAGGTCAGGAAGAGCTGGGTGGGGCGCTGCCCCTCCCGCGCCAGCCGGGCCAGCTCCTCGCGCACCAGGGGAGCGGTGTGCCGCTGGAACGCGCTGACCCCGCCCAGGAGTTGGTCGCCGCCCGGCAGTTCCGCTGTGCGGGCCGGTGCGGGGCGGGTGCAGTGGTGGTTGCGCCAGGGCGTCCACGGCCGGCAGGCGTGCGCCCGGTCGGGCTCGACGGTCGGGCGGGCGGAGCGGCCCGAGCGGCCGCCGAGCGTCACCGACCCCTTGGTCGCCCGATGGGTGGTCGCCCAGGACTGCAGGGCCTCGTAGGCCGCGTGGTCCATGAACGACCCGTGGAGTTCGACGACGGCGTCGGCGCCCGGAGGGACGTGCGCCAGCGCCCGGGTCATCCGGGGCACCGCCAAGAACGTCAACTGGCCGCTGACGCGCACCCGGTGGCGGCCGGACTCCTCGGTCACCGCGACCCGGGTGTGGGTCAGTCGGCGCAGCGCCAGGAAGATCCCGACCGCGATGCCGGTCAGGACGCCCAGCAGCACGCCGAAGAGCACCACCGCGCTCAACGTCGCCGCGTACACCGGGAATTCGCGGTGCCGCTGCACGTGCTTGAGGTGCGCGAAGCTGACCATCCGCACGCCGACGACCATCACCAGGGCGGCCAGCGCGGCCAACGGGATCAGCTCCAGGGCCCCGGCCAGCAGGCCCGCGCACAGCAGCACCCAGACGCCGTGCAGCACGGTCGCCCGGCGGGTGGTCGCACCGGCCCGCACGTTGGCCGAGCCGCGGATCGCGCCGCCGGACACCGGCAGGCCGCCGAGCAGGCCGGACATGACGTTGGCGAGGCCCTGACCGGCCAGTTCGCGGTTGAGCTGCGGACGCCCCGGGGGAGTTCCCGGCCGCTCGGCGGCCAGCCGGTCCACGGCCACCGCGGACAGCAGCGACTCCATACTGGCGACGAGGGTGACCGTGAGCACCGCGGTGAGCAGCGCGGCGAGCGAGGCGTGGGGGAGCAGTGGTGCTTGCGGCAGTTGCCAGGACGGCAGCGCGACGCGCGGCACCGATGTCCCCGCGCTGACCGCCGTCGCGGCGAGCACCGCGGCCAGCGGCGCCGGCAGCAGGCGGGCCCAGCGCCCGGCGCGGCCCGGCAGCCGCGGCCAGCCGGCCAGGACGACGACCGTGACGGCGCCGATCAGCAGCGCCGTGACATGCGGATGGGCCAGCTGGCCGGGCAGCGCCACGGCGTTGTCGACGGCCGAGCTGTCGGGGCTGCCGCCGAGCACCACGTGGAGCTGGCCCAGGGCGATGGTGACGCCGATGCCGGCGAGCATGCCGTGCACGATCGCCGGGCTGACGGCGAGCGCCGCCCGGGCCACCCGCACTGCCCCGAGGGCGAGTTGGGCCAGCCCCGCCAGGACCGTGATCGCGCAGGTGGCGCGCCAGCCGTATCGCTGGACGAGATCCGCGGTGATCACCAGGAGGCCGGTGGCGGCGCCCGTCACCTGGAGCGGGGCGCCGCCCAGGAGGCCGGCGACGAGCGCGCCGACGACCGCGGCGACCAGGCCGGCCTGGAGCGGGGCGCCGGTGGCCAGGGCGATGCCCAGTGACAGTGGGACGGCCAGCAGGAAGACCACGACCGAGGCGGAGAGGTCCCCGCGCCAGGCCGCGCCCTTCCCCTTGGCGTCGGGCGTTTCGTCGTCGTGCGTCGCCCCGGGGAGCGTCGGGGGCTCGGGCGCGAGGGTGGCCGGTGGCGGCTGCGGCGGCTTCTGGATCTGCGTCATTCCCGTCTCCTCCGGGGCGGCGCGGTCGGCCTCGGGCGCGACCGCGGGGCGGCGGTGTGCTGCGGCGGGAGCGAGCCGGCCGGCGGGCGTCGCGGTGGGTGACGTGCCGGTGACTCTCAAGCATCGGTAAACGAATCGTAATGACGCGTAAAGACCCTGAGAAGGGTTTTCGGGCATATGGCGCAGTCATTCCAACTATCGAGTGAATAAAACGACTTTTGCCACGGTCTTTCTGTCACCCGTCAATGGATATAGGCGAACCGACAGGTTCGTCCTGAATAAACCCATGGTGCCCTGTGTGCCAGGAATGAGGTGGCTGATGGCGGTCATATCGAAGACGACGGTGCGCATCGCGGCTGCGGTGGCGCTGGCGGCGATAGCCGGCTGCGCCGCGGCGACCCAGGACGGGCCCCCGAAGAGCACGACCGAAGGGCGCGCGGCGCCCGGCAAGGCCCCGGCCGCCCGCCCGCTCCGCCTGATAGGCGACGGCTCCACGGCGTACACCGGGGCACAGCCCCACCAACCACGGCCGGCCCGCCTCAAGCCGGGCATGAGGCCACCGCAGTTCGTGGTCTTCTCCTGGGACGGCGCCGGTGAGGACGGCCAGAAGCTGTTCTCCCACTTCCGTGCCGTCGGCAAGAAGTACGGCGCGACGATGACGTACTTCCTCAGCGGTGTCTACATGCTCCCCAGCGACAAGGCGGAGCTCTACGAACCGCCCGGCCACACGACCGGCGCCTCGGCGATCGGCTTCAACGACGTCCAGGGGATCAAGGACACCGTGGCCCAGATGCGCGGCGCCTGGGAAGACGGCAACGAGATAGGCACCCACTTCAACGGCCACTTCTGCGGCCGCAACGGGGTCGGCAGGTGGACGCCCGAGCAGTGGCGCAGCGAGATCGAGCAGGCCGTGTGGTTCGTCCGGAACTGGAAGAGCAACTCCGGCCTCAGGAACGAACCGCCGCTCCCCTTCGACTACGCCAAGGAACTGGTCGGCGGCCGCGCACCCTGTCTGGAGGGGCAGCGCAACCTGATACCCGCGGCCAAGGAGATGGGATTCCGCTACGACGCCAGCTCGGCGGGCGGACTGCAGACCTGGCCGCACAAGACCGACGGGATCTGGAACTTCCCGCTCCAGCAGATACCGTTCCCCGGCCGCAACTTCGAGGCGCTCTCGATGGACTACAACTTCCTGGCCAACCAGTCCGGCTCCACCCACGGCGACCGCGCGATGCACGCCATCTGGGGCCAGGAGATGCGCGACGGCATCCTGGACGCCTTCGAGCGTGCCCACCGCGGCAACCGCGCTCCGCTCTTCGTCGGCGACCACTTCGAGTCCTGGAACGGCGGCACGTACATGAAGGCCGTCGAGGAGGCGATCAAGGAGATCTGCCCCCGCAGGGGCGTGCGTTGCGTCAGCTTCAAGCAGTTGAGCGACTGGCTGGACGCCCAGGACCCGCAGGTGCTGGCCAAGCTCCAGGACCTGCCGGTGGGCCGGGCGCCGGAGGACGGCTGGGGAGCGTACCTCTCCGGTACTCCGGAAGCGTCCGCTCCGGCGCCGGCGGCCCGGATCACGCCGGTTGCGGAGTAGCCGCCGCTCCCTCGAAGAGCACGAAGGCGGGGTCGACCTGGGCCGCCAGGTCGGCCCCCGTCTTGGCGTTGCCCCAGCTCTCCGCGTTCTTCAGGTGGAAGTGCACCATCTGGCGTGTGTAGCGCTCCCAGTCGCGGTGCCCGTAGGCCGCGTCGGCGGTGTCGTGCAGCGCCTCCAGGGCGCGGCGGTTGGCCTCCTCCAGGAGGGCGAAGGGGGCGGGGCGGCCCTTCTCCACGGCCCGCACCCAATCGGAGTGGCCGACGCAGACCAGCAGGTCCTCTCCCACCTCGGCGCGCAGGTACGCCAGGTCGTCCGGGCCCTGGACCTTGTTGCCGATGACCTTCAACGGGACGCCGAAGTCCTGGGCGTACTCCTTGTACTGGCGGTAGACCGCGACGCCCTTGCGGGTCGGCTCGGCGACCAGGAAGGTCATGTCGAAGCGGGTGAACATGCCGGAAGCGAAGGAGTCGGACCCGGCGGTCATGTCGACGACGACGTACTCCCCGCGGCCGTCGACGAGGTGGTTCAGGCACAGCTCGACCGCGCCGACCTTGGAGTGGTAGCAGGCCACGCCCAGATCGGACTCCGTGAACGGCCCGGTGGCCAGCAGACGCACCGCCCCGTCGTCGAGCGCCACGGCCCGGGCGCAGGCGTCGTAGACCGGGTTGTCCTCGCAGACCCGCAGCAGCCGCGAGCCCTCGCCGGGCGGCGTCGTCTTGATCATCGTCTCGGTGGACGGGATGCGGGCGTTGCTGCCGCGCAAGTAGTCCTTGATCAAAGGGAGGTGGGCCCCCATCGCGGGCAGTGCGGCGGCCTCCGCCTCGTCCATGCCGAGCGCGACGCCCAGGTGCTGATTGATGTCGGCGTCCACCGCGACGACGGGGACCCGGGCCGCGGCGAGGTGCCGGATGAACAGGGAGGACAGGGTGGTCTTGCCGCTGCCGCCCTTGCCTACGAAAGCGATCTTCATGTTCAGCAGGCTAGGTGTGGCCAACCTCTCGGAGGGTGGTTTACGTGAAGAAGACCACTCCTTCGAGGGGTCCGGCCTGGTGGTGCGTAGGGTCGACGCATGGCTGGAATCTCCCGGGGGACGCCCCCCGAACCTCCCCAGGCGAGCACCGACCCGCTCGCGGCGCTGGCGTCGCTCCCCGGGGTCGCGGACTCCGTCGACTCCGTCCGCAAGGCCGTCGACCGGGTCTACGGGCACCGGATCATGCGGCGCCGCAGCACCGAGATCACGGCCGAGGCGGCCCTGCGCGCGGCGCGCGGGTCCGCCGCGCTGTCCGGGGCCGACTGGGCGCTCGAAGAGATCCGGCGGCGCACCGACTTCGGTGACGGCAGCGAGCCGCGCACGGTTGGCGCGGCGCTGCGGTTGACCGCCGAGGCGGGCCAACTGCTGAGCGTCTGGCGGCAGTCGCCGCTGCGCGTGCTGGCCCGACTCCACCTGGTGGCGGCAGGTGGCGGCGTGGCCGACGACGCCGTGGGCCGGCCGCGGCTGGGTGCCGAGCCGGTGGACGAGCCGCTGGTCGAGCTGCCGTTGCCGGACGCCGACGAGGTGGCCGGCCGGCTGGACGGGCTGTCGCGGCTGCTGCTGGCGGGCACCGGGGCGCCGGCCCTGGTGGTGGCCGCCGTGGTGCACGGCGAACTACTGGCGCTGCGGCCCTTCGGCTCGTACAACGGGCTGGTGGCGCGGGCCGCGGAGCGGATCGTGCTGATCGACAGCGGGCTGGACCCGAAGTCGATCTGCCCCGCCGAGGTCGGGCACGCGGAACAAGGGGGCGCGGCCTACGTGGCGGCCCTCCAGGGCTACGTCTCCGGCACCCCGGAGGGCGTGGGGGAGTGGATCGCCCATTGTGGGCGCGCGGTCGAACTGGGCGTGCGGGAGAGCACGGCGGTCTGCGAGGCGCTGCAGCGCGGCGCGGCCTGACGGCGCGGTGCCCGGTCCCTGACACGGGTTGCGGCGGTACCAACCCTTCGGTACCGCCGCTGGCACGTCCACCGAGTTACCAGGCGTGCTCGAAATTTGCCCATCAGGTCGGATTCGTTGTCCGCTTACCTGGTGCGGCTGGCCCGTAATCGACGGGTCGGCGTCGCGTGGGTGCTCGGCATTCATGCGTCGGTCCGTGGGCCTGATGCGTTAAAGGCGTTCCTCTCGGATGTCCTTGGTCTCGCGGGCCGTTAAGTCCTTTGTACTACTCGTGGCGGGTGAGCGGAAGCCCAGCTTCCAGATCTTTACGTTTAGCCGCAAATGCGGGCAATACGGCGAGGCGATTCTTTCCGGTATTGCGGCGGCTGCTGGCGTACCAGACCAGGGTCGCGGTGGCGGCAGCCGCACCGATCGCGGCGACGGCGGTGATCACCGGACGGGACGGCATCGACAGCGTGGGCAGCCGCTTCTTGAGGGGGACCGGTCGGTTGAAGGTGACCACCGGCCAGCCGCGGGCGGTCGCCTCGCGGCGCAGCGCCCGGTCCGGATTGACCGCGCAGGGGTTGCCGACGGTCTCCAGCATCGGCACGTCGGTGATCGAGTCGCTGTAGGCGTAGCAGCGCTGGAGGTCGTACCCCTCGGACGCGGCGAGTTCCCGGACGGCCTCCGCTTTGGTCGGACCGTAGGCGTAATACTCCACCTCTCCGGTGAAGCGGCCGTCGTCCCCGACCACCATTCTGGTGGCCACCACCCGGTCCGCGCCCAGGAGTTCGCCGATCGGCTCGACGACTTCGGCGCCGGAGGTGGAGACGATGACGACGTCCCGCCCGGCCGCATGGTGTTCCTCGATGAGCGAGGCCGCTTCGTCATAAATGATCGGGTCGATGAGATCGTGCAGCGTTTCGGCGACGATCTCGCGGACCTGGGCCACATCCCAGCCGCGGCACAGCGACGAGAGATATTCGCGCATCCGCTCCATCTGGTCGTGATCGGCGCCGCCCGCGAGGAACACGAACTGGGCGTACGCGGTGCGCAGTACGGCCCGCCGATTGATCAGGCCGCCTTGGTAGAAGGACTTGCTGAAGGTCAGCGTGCTCGACTTTGCAATCACGGTCTTGTCCAAGTCGAAGAACGCGGCAGTACGGGGAGTCGAGTGAGGCACGGAGTGGTTTTCCACGGGGCGAGCATAGGCGCCCACCATTCGGCGTAAGGTGTGGCGCGTGGGTTTGCCTGAGAAGGCTCTCGGGTACACCATGGAAGTCACGGATCGTTCGCGACCGTGCTAACCCGGTCCGGCTCCTCCCCCCCCGAGTCGGCCGTGGGGACGACCCCCGCTCTCCCCCCCGGCGGGGGTCGTCGCATGTCCGGATGCCTTTTCTGGCGTGAGTCCTTGATCCAGCGCGGTTCCGCGCATCACTGGCGTCCGATTCTGACATGCATATGCCACTACTCAGGGTAGTCGTAGGACTGCTCTGTGGAGGCTTCTCATGCGCCCCGGAAGTAGCCGTTCGTCGCTGGAATAGGTGACGGGGATATTCACAACCGCGGAGTTGTCCACAGTTTTGGGTCAAGATCCACGGAGATTTCCCGATCGCTGCACCGTAAAAGTCCGCGGAGTTCGCGGAAGCGCGAGTCGCGTAGCGATAGGGGGACAGAACGTGTCCGGATCAACTACTTCCGACCAGCTGGTGCGAAACGGTGGAGAGCGGGACCGGCCGCTGCTGGTCACCGAGGACGAAGAGCTCCTCGACGACCTCCTGCGGCTGTGCGCGGCAGCCGGGGCACTGCCCGAAGTGGCGCACCGCCCGCCCCGTCGCACCGCGGAATGGCAAGCGGCGCCGTTGGTGGTCGTCGGTGCGGACTGCGCCGACCGGCTGTCCGGCGCGGGGCGCCGGGCGGGCGTCATCATCGCCGGCCGGGACGCGGACGACGTCGCCGTACTGCGCCAGGCCGTCGCGGTCGGGGCGGAGCGGGTGCTGGCCCTCCCCGACGGCGAACGCTGGCTGGTGGACCGGATCGCCGACGCGGTCGAGGGGGCGGGGCCGCCCGCCCTGACGGTCGGGGTGATCGGCGGGCGCGGCGGCGCCGGGGCGAGCACCCTCGCGGCGGCACTGGCCGTCGGCGCCGCCCGCACCGGGGAGCGCACCCTGCTCGTGGACGGCGACCCGCTCGGCGGTGGGCTCGACGTCCTGCTCGGTGGCGAACAGGAGAAGGGGCTGCGGTGGCCGGCCTTCGCCGAGTCGCGCGGGCGGGTGGCGGGCGGTGCGCTCGCCGAGTCGCTGCCCCGGCTGCACTCCTTACGGGTGCTGAGCTGGGACCGCG
Organism: Streptomyces diastatochromogenes; assembly: GCA_001418405.1. GTDB lineage: Bacteria > Actinomycetota > Actinomycetes > Streptomycetales > Streptomycetaceae > Streptomyces > Streptomyces albulus_C. Next base: position 27,849 of record LIQL01000098.1, read on the forward strand.
GTGCGGAGGTGGCCATCCCGCCGCCGGCCATGCGGGCGGTCCTGGCCGCGGCCCGGCGGCGCGGTGGAGTGGTGGTCGTGGACCTGCCGCGCCGGGTCGACCGGACGGTTGCCGAGGCGCTGGCACAGGTGGATGTCGGGCTGCTGCTCGTCCCGGCGGAGCTGCGGGCGGTCGCGGCGGCGCGCCGGGTCGCCGACGGGGTCCGGGCGGAGCTCGGCGACATCCGGGTGGTGGCCTGTGGACCTCCCGGCCCGGGGAGCGGCGGCCGGCCGACGGCACAGGAGGTCGCGCGCCTGGTGGGACTGCCGTTGGCGGGCGAACTCCCGTGGGAGGCGGGGCTGTCGGAGGACCTGGCGCGGGGGCGGGTGCCCGGAGGTCGGGCGCGGGGGCCGCTGGCGCGGTTCTGCACCGGGTTCTGGACACGGGTGCGGGCCGCTGGGCCCGATGCGGCGGCGGCCGTGGGCGCGGACCGCGGAGCCACATCGGAGCTGGGAGGTGCGGAGGAATGAGGCGGCGGGCGACGGGTGCGCGGTGGAGCCGGGGGCGGACGGCCGGTCCCGGCTCCACCGCGCACCCG
>LIQL01000099.1 GCA_001418405.1 Streptomyces diastatochromogenes
CACGTCGGTGCGGCCGGCCGCGGCGGCGGCCGCCTTGACCGACGCGATCTGTTCGGCGGTCTGCGCCAGCGGCTCGCCCCACAGGCAGTAGATGTCCGCCTCGGCGCCGCCCGCCGCGTAGGCCGCGGGCGACGAGCCGCCGAACGACACCTGCGGGTGCGGCTGCTGGACGGGGAAGGTGTCGGAGACGAAGTCCCGGAAGCGGTAGTGCGTGCCCTCGTGGTCGAAGGGGTCGCGGCTCGTCCAGACCTGCTTGACGATCCGGATGTACTCGCGGGTGCGGGCGTAGCGCTCGTCCTTGGTGAGGGTGTCGCCCTCGCGGCGCTGTTCGTGGTCGTTGCCGCCGGTGATGAAGTGCACCGCGAGCCGGCCGTCGCTGATCCGGTCCAGCGTCGCGAAGGTCTTCGCGGCGAACGTCGGGTAGGAGACGTTGGGGCGGTGCGCCACGAGGAGTTGCAGCCGCTCGGTGCGGGCGGCCACGTAGGCGGCGGCCGGGGAGGGGTCGGGGGAGCCGGAGCCGTAGGCGAACAGGACCCGGTCCCAGCCGTACTCCTCGTGGGCGCGGGCGAGTTTGAGGGTGTACTCCTTGTCGAAGGAGGCGCCGGAGCGCGGGGTGACTTCGGAGCCGTCGTGGGTGGCGGCGATGCCGAGGAACTCGACAGGCATGGGTGCGGCCTCGTCTTCTCGTCGATCATGCGTCAGTGGGCATGGCGAGGGCATGCGCGGTGCGCGGGAGGACCGGCAGGGCGACATGTGGGTGCGCGCGGGCGGGGCGCCCGGCGCGGCACCGGGGCGTCAGAGGCAACAGGAGGCGGACCACACGCGACCGAAGTCGATGTGGTCGCGGGTGACCAGCCGTTGCTGAGGTCGCATGGGGCCAGTGGAACAGGCAGGTGCATGCGCCGTCAACCATTGCGTGGGAAAGCAAGTGCCGTGGGGCGTCGGGCGTTTGCCGGTGTGCCGGCACCGGAGCGGTCCGGTTGGGGTGTGCGGAGGGCTAGTTCGGGATCGCCGAAGGGCGCTGTCCGGTGCGGTGGCGGAGGGTGCCGCGCAGGCACAGGAAGAGCAGGACGCCGACGGGGGAGAGCAGGATGGTCAGGACCAGGAGCGGGCCCATCACCAGGGGGTGGATGCCCAGGTCGCGCGCTTCGCGGTACATCCACTGGCCGAGGAAGAGGTCCCAGGCGATCAGCTGGGCCCAGATCGCCCCGGCGCCGCCGCCGAGCGCCAGCAGGCGTTGGAATCCGACGAGGTCCGGGTGGCTGACCGCGGCCCACAGCTGCGGGAAGACCGGTATCGCCAGGGCGAGGTAGACCCCGATGACCGGCACCATGGGCAGCGGTGAGGCGGCGATCCGGTCGGTCCAGCGGCGGCCGGGCGCGAGGATCAGCAGGGCCCAGAACGGGGCCGCGAGGGCGAACGCGAGGCTGAAGAGGGCGCGGTCGGTCATGCGGTCAACTCCGTTGATTGAGTGGGGCGTTCGGTGTCGGTGTCGGTGTGGGTCCGGGAGATGGGGCGGAGGGACGCGTAGCCGCCGGCCGCCGTGGCGGCGATGAGGGCGGCCAGTGCGGTGAGGGTGGGCGCGTCGGGGTGGATCAGGGCCTGGCCGCGCAGTGCCTGCCAGGTGGCCAGCGCGAGCAGTCCGGTGAGGAAGCCGGCCGCGGTGAGCACCAGGCGCAGTCGCACCCGTGCGTCGCGCAGTCGGGCGCGGCGGCGGGCCAGCGCCTCGACGCCGTGGAGGAAGAGCGGCAGGGCCTGGAGGGCGTGCATGCCGACGAAGTGCGGCACGCGCAGGTCGCCGCCGGTGGTGTTCCAGCCGGTGAGCGGCATGGCCGGGCCGCCGTCGGGGACGCCGACGCTGTGCGCGCCGACGAGGGTGCGGGCGAGGCCGGCGGCCTGCTGGGCCTGCTGTTCCGGGGTGGGTATCAGCATCAGGCCGCCGAGCAGCAGCCCGGCCAGGGCGATCAGCGCGCCGAGTCGGATGGCCCAGGTCGTGGCGCGGTCGCCCAGGCGGGCCCGGAACAGGAGTGCCGCGAGGACCAGGGTGGCGAGCCAGAGGGCGACGATGGTGCCGCCCATGATCAGGAACAGGCCCCGGTCCAGGGGGGTTTCGACGTTGAAGTGGCTGCGCCGGCCGCGCAGCGTCTGGCCGATGATGATCGACATCTCGATGAGTCCGGCGACCACGACGGTGTGCGCGGCCCAGGTGCCGACCCGGCTCGGCGCGGGGCGGCGGGACAGCATCCACGCCAGCGTCAGCCCGTAGGCGGCGAACGACACCGCGAACTTCAGCGGTTTGAACCAGATCGGCGCGCCGACCAACACCCGGTCGTCGACGATCATCCCGACCGCCGCGACCACGGCCAGTCCGGCCATCGCCCATGAGAAGCCGAGCAGCGAACGGTATCTGGACATGCGCAAGGAACCCCCTGAATGGATAGCTGCACTATAGATAGCGGTGCTCCCCGCTATCTGATAGCGCGACTATCTATGATGGAAGGTCGATTGGCAAGGCCGGGTGGGGCGGGGCGCCCGGCAGGTCCGCAGGGCACGGTTCCGAGGGGATCCGGCAGGGAGAGGGCGTCAGATGCGCATCGGTGAGCTGAGCCGCGAGACGGGCGTGGCGGTCCCGACGATCAAGTTCTACGTCCGCGAGGGGTTGCTGCCCGCGGGTCGGCTCACCAGCCCCAATCAGGCCAGCTACGACGAGGGGCACGTGCGGCGGCTGCGGTTGATCCGCGGGCTGATCGACGTCGGCGGGCTCTCGGTCGCGACCGTGCGCGAGGTGCTGACCGCCGTGGACGCCCCCGGGGGGTCGGTGCACAAGGTGCTCGGGGCGGCGCACGACGCGATCACGCCGGTGCCGATCGGCCGACCGGAGGCGCTGCCGGAGGCCCGTCGGAGGGTTGCGGAGCTGATCCGCCGGCGCGGCTGGCGGGCCGGGGCGGACCACCCGGCGGCGGAGGCGATGGCGGTCGCGCTGGCCGCGTTCCAGGACCTCGGGCAGGGCGCGTTCGTGGAGGTGCTCGACGAGTACGCCGAGGCGTGCGAGCGGGTCGCCGACGCCGACCTGGCGTACGTGGGGCGCCACGCGGACGTGGAGGAGCTGGTGGAGAGCGTGGTGGTGGCGACCGTCCTGGGGGATGCGGTGCTCAGCGCGCTGCGGCGGCTGGCGCACGTCGACCGCTCGGCGCGACGGTACGAGGAGCGCCGGGGCGGCCGACCGGCGGCGGGGGAGGGTGCGGGCGAGAGTGAGGGTGCGACGGAGGGCGGCGCGGACCCGTCGTGAGTCGCGCCGCCCCCGGTGCGTGCGTCCGTGGCGGGGGCGGCCCCGGTGCGGTGGGGGCGCCCCGAGGGGGTGCGGGTCAGGCGGCGGCCGCGGGCTCCTGCTCGGCCTCCACCTGGGCGTTCCAGGCGCGCTTGCCGGCCTGCCAGCCGTCCTCGTCGTGGCCGGTGCGCCAGTAGCCGGAGATCGACAGGGCCTCGCGCGGCAGCTCGCGCTCGACGCGCAGCAGCCGGCGCAGCTCCTTCACGAAGCCCGCCTCGCCGTGCACGAAGGCGTGGACCCGGCCCGGAGGGAACTCCAGCGCCCGAACCGCCTCGACCAGTCCGCGACCGACCGGGGCCGTGCCGCGGTACACCCAGGTGATCCGCGCGCCCGGCGGGGCGGTCAGCTCCTGGCTCTCCTCCGGGCCGGCGACCTCGATGAAGGCGTGCGCCGTGGCGTCCGCCGGCATCCGGGCCAGGGCGGCGGCGATCGCCGGCAGGGCGCTCTCGTCGCCGGCCAGCAGGTGCCAGTCGGCCGCCGCGTCCGGGAGGTAGGCGCCGCCCGGGCCGAGGAAGGTGATCTCGTCGCCCGGCCGGGCGGCCGCGGCCCAGGGGCCGGCCAGTCCGCTGTCGCCGTGCACGACGAAGTCCACGGTCAGCTCGCGCGCCGCCGGGTCCCAGGCGCGCACGGTGTACGTGCGCGTCCGGGGCCACTGGTCGCGCGGCAGTTCGTCGCGGATGCGCCCCATGTCGAACGGCTCGGGGTAGCTGACGTGCGGCAGCGGGAAGACCAGCTTGACGTAGTGGTCGGCGTAGGCGCCGGCTTCGAACGCCGCCAGTCCCTCGCCGCCCAGGACGACGCGCACCATGTGCGGGGTGAGCCGCTCGGTGCGCCGCACCCGGGCGCGGTGCAGTGTGGGCGTGCTGCGGGCCGGTCGCTCTGCTGCCACGGCTGATCTCCCCTGACGCGGTCGACGGCGGGTGCGCCTGCGGGACGCACGCCGCCAGTTAGGTATACCTAACCTAACAGGTCATCGGTGGAGCGTGACCAGCAACCGCTGCAATGCGCCACCCAGGCCCCACTGGGCGGCCAGCGCCTCCAGCCGCTCCGGATCGGCCGGCTCGACCGGGAGGGCGAGGTCGGTCTCCGGCACCGGGACGTCCGTCGCCACCCCGACCACCTTCGGGGCGACGGCCAGGTAGGGGGCCGCCTCGACGAGCCGCTTGCGCTGCGCCGGGGTGATCTTGGAGGTCGGGTCCTGGGCGGCGGCGATGATTCCGGCCAGGTCCCCGTAGGCGTCCAGCAGCTTCGCGGCGGTCTTCTCGCCGATGCCCGGGACGCCCGGCAGGCCGTCGCTGGGGTCGCCGCGCAGCAGCGCAAGGTCCGCGTAACCGGGGCCGTCCACCCCGTACTTCTCGCGCAGCGCCGCGCCGTCGGTGAGCTGGAGGGTGCCGACGCCCTTCAGCGGGTACAGGACGCGGATGCCGCGGGCGTCGTCGACGAGCTGGAAGAGATCGCGGTCGCCGGTGACGATGTCGACCGGGCCCTTCGCCCGTGCGGTCAGGGTGCCGATGACGTCGTCGGCCTCGTAGCCCGCGGCGCCGATCCGGGCGATGCCCAGCGCGTCGAGCACCTCCTCGATCACCGGGACCTGCGGGGAGAGGGTGTCCGGGATCTCCTCCTCGTCGGGAGCCGTCGAGCCGGCGGGGGCCTCCTCGGCGACCCGGTGCGCCTTGTAGGAGGGGATCAGGTCGACCCGCCACTGGGGGCGCCAGTCGAAGTCCATGCAGGCGACCAGGTCGTCGGGGTGGTGGTCCTGGACGAGCCGGGCGATGAAGTCCAGCAGGCCGCGTACCGCGTTCACCGGGGTGCCGTCCGGGGCCTTGACCGATTCCGGCACCCCGAAATAGGCGCGGAAGTACAGAGAGGCGGTGTCGAGGAGCATCAGGCGTCGAGTCACACTCCGCATGATGCCGTATGCCCCAAACGTGCCTCCGATGTGAGGTGGCTCACCGATGTGTTTGAGCCCCATAAAGCCGGGCAGGCGCGCAGCCGGAGCGGACCCGGTTGCGATTTCAACTTGTCGCCGGTGAAGACGAGCCGAATTCGTCCCGCGCCACGACCTGCCTACGGGGGTGGCAGGTCGTTTCTCGTGCGACAAGAGAGGTATATGTGTCCAGGCTGCAAGCCGAACACCTGTACAAGGTGTTCGGCAGACGACCCGAGGACGCGGTCCGCAAACTCCAGGCCGGAGCCGGCCGGGACGAGCTGCGGGCCGAAGGCACCACCGCCGCGGTGATCGACGCGTCCATCGAGGTGGACGAGGGTCAGATCTTCGTCGTCATGGGTCTGTCCGGATCCGGCAAGTCCACGCTGCTGCGCATGCTCAACGGACTGCTGGAGCCGACCGCGGGCACCGTCCGCTTCGACGGCCAGGACCTGACCTCGCTCAGCGACAAGGAACTGCGCGCCGTCCGCTCCCGGAAGATCTCCATGGTCTTCCAGCACTTCGCGCTCTTCCCGCACCGCAGCGTGCTGGAGAACGCCGCCTACGGCCTGGAGGTCCAGGGCGTGCCGCGCCCCGAGCGCGAGCGCCGGGCGACCGAGGCGCTCGCCCTGGCCGGGCTGGAGGGCTGGGAGAAGTCCTGGCCGGACGAGCTCTCCGGCGGCATGCAGCAGCGGGTCGGGCTGGCCCGCGCGCTGGCCACCGACGCCGACCTGCTGCTGATGGACGAGTCCTTCAGCGCGCTCGACCCGCTGATCCGCCGCGACATGCAGGACCAGCTGCTGGAGCTCCAGAAGACGCTGAAGAAGACCATCGTCTTCATCACCCACGACCTCAACGAGGCGATGCGGCTCGGCGACCGGATCGCGGTGATGCGCGACGGCCGGATCGTCCAGACCGGCAGCGCCGAGGACATCCTCGTCCGCCCCGCCAACGACTACGTCGCGTCCTTCATCCAGGACGTGGACCGCAGCCGGGTGCTGACCGCCGGTGCGGTCATGACGGACCTCGGCAGCGTCCTCGGCACGACCGCCCAGGACGGCACCGAGCTCGCGACGGCCGCCGACTTCCAGGCGGCCGCGCCCGCCACCGTCGGCCCCGACACCCCGCTCGCCGACCTGTTCACCGCCTGCTCGGCCAGCGACGTGCCGGTCGCCGTCACCGACGAGAGCGGCGCGCTGGCCGGTGCGGTCACCGGGGAGCGGCTGCTGGCCGTCCTCGGTGAGCCTGGCCGGCCGGACGTGCCGGTCGTCGACGTGCCCGCCCAGGGCGAGCCGGCCACCACCGGTGCCGAGTCCACCGGTCCGACCGAGGGGACGGTGACCACCGGTGCCTAGGATCCAAATAGGCAGCTGGGCCAATGACGCCGTCAATTGGCTCCGCGACAACCTCGACTGGCTGTTCAACCTCATCACCACGGTCCTGAACGGCCTCTACGACGCGATCCACGCCGTCCTCGCGGCACCCGCCCCGCTGCTCCTCGCGGGCATCCTGGCGGTGCTCGCCTGGTGGCTGCGCGGCCTGCCGGCCGCGGTGCTGACCTTCCTCGGCTTCGCGCTGATCGACTCCATCCAACAGTGGAGCCCGACCATCGAGTCGCTCTCGCTGGTGCTGGTGGCCTGCCTGATCACCGTGGTGGTCGCGGTGCCGCTGGGCATCTGGGCGGCCCGCAGCCGGGTCGTCGGCGGCATCCTGCGTCCGGTGCTGGACCTGATGCAGACCATGCCGGCGATGGTCTACCTGATCCCCGGCATCCTCTTCTTCGGCCTCGGCGTCGTCCCCGGCATCGTCGCGACCATCGTCTTCTCCATGCCGCCCGCGGTGCGGATGACCGAGCTGGGCATCCGGCAGGTCGACGGGGAACTGGTCGAGGCGGCCGAGGCGTTCGGCACGCACCCGCGGCGCACCCTGCTGCGGGTCCAGCTGCCGCTGGCGCTGCCCACGATCATGGCCGGCATCAACCAGGTCATCATGCTCGCGCTGTCCATGGTCGTGATCGCCGGCATGGTCGGCGGCGGCGGCCTCGGTGCGTCGGTCTACAACGCCATCAGCTCGGTCAACGTGGCCCTGGGCGCGGAGGCCGGCCTCGCCGTCGTCATCCTCGCCATGTACCTGGACCGGATGACCGGTGCGCTCAACCAGCGGGTGTCGCCGCTCGGCCGGCGGGCGCTGGCCAAGGCGCAGGCGGCGCTGGGGCGCTGGAAGTTCCTGCAGTGGCGGCCGGCGACCTCGGTCGCCATGGTCGGCGTCGTCGTCCTGGCGCTGCTGGCCGGCGGGATGAGCTTCCTGGGCAAGAGCGGCGACGCCGCGTCCGGCGGCAACGGCAAGCCGATCACCCTCGGCTACGTCAACTGGGACGAGGGCAAGGCCACCACGTACCTCTGGAAGGAGATCCTGGAGGAGCGCGGCTACAAGCCCAAGGTCCAGGCCCTGGAGGCCGGTCCGCTCTTCGCCGGGCAGGCCCGCGGCGACATCGACGTCCAGACCAACGCCTGGCTGCCGACCACCCACGCCGAGTACTGGAACAAGTACAAGGACAAGCTGGAGGACCTCGGCACCTGGTACGACAAGACGTCGCTGGAGATCGCCGTCCCGTCGTACGTCAAGGACGTCAAGACGCTCGACGACCTCAAGGGCAAGGCCGCCGAGTTCGGCGGCAAGATCACCGGCATCGAGCCGGGCGCCGGCGAGATGAAGATCCTCAAGGACAAGGTCCTCAAGGACTACGGCCTCGACGGCGAGTACCAGGTGCAGGAGTCCAGCACCGCCTCCATGCTGAGCGAGCTGGACCGCGCCATCCACAACAAGAAGCCGATCGCGGTCACCCTGTGGTCCCCGCACTGGGCGTACGACAAGTACCCGCTCACCAAGCTCAAGGACCCCAAGGGCGCGTTCGGTTCCGGCGACGGCCTGCACATGCTGGGCCGCAAGGGCTTCAGCAAGGACATGCCCGAGGTCGCGAAGTGGATGAAGAACTTCCACCTCGACGAGAAGCAGCTCACCAGCCTGGAGAACGACATCAAGTCGGCCGGTGAGGGCCACGAGCAGGACGGCGTCCGCACCTGGCTGAAGAAGAACCCCGGCCTGGTCGAGAAGATCGCCCCGTCCGCGCACGCCACCTACGCCAAGGGCAAGGACGCCGGCAAGGCCCCCAACATCGGCTACCCGGCGTGGGACGAGGGCATCGCCACCGCCTACCTGTGGAAGAACGTCCTGGAGAAGCGCGGCTACCACCCCAACCTGCGCAACCTCGACGTCGGCCCGATGTGGACCGGCCTGTCCACCGGCCAGATCGACGTGGAGACCGACGGCTGGCTACCGGTCGCCCAGAAGCAGTACTGGGACAAGTACAAGGACGACCTGGTCGACGTCGGTGCCTGGTACGACAAGACGTCGCTGGAGATCGCGGTCCCGTCGTACGTCAAGGACGTCAAGTCCATGGACGACCTGCGGGCCCACAAGGACGAGTTCAAGGGCAAGATCATCGGCATCGAACCGGGCACCGGTGAGATGCAGCGCCTGAAGAGCACCGTGCTGCCCGCCTACGGCCTGTCGGACTACGAGGTCACCTCGGCCGGCACCAGCGCGATGCTCGCCGAACTCGACCGCGCGTACCACAAGAAGGAGCCGATCGCGGTCGTCCTGTGGTCGCCGCACTGGGCGTACAGCAAGTACCACCTCACCAAGCTCGCCGACCCCAAGGGCACCTGGGGCGCCAACAACCAGATCAAGACGCTCGGCAACAAGAACTTCCCGAACAAGTTCCCGGAGTTCTCCGGCTGGCTGAAGAACTGGAAGATGAGCCCCGACGAGCTCGGCAGCCTGGAGAAGGACATCCAGGACGCCGGAAAGGGCAACGAGGACAAGGGCGTCGAGAAGTGGATCGACGCGCACCCCGGCATCGTCGACAAGATGGCACCGGTGAAGTAACCCGCAGCGGCGGGGCGTGCCGGCGTACGTTGTCGGCCGTCCCGCCGTGGGGGTTTTCGCCGTTGCGCCTGCGGCGCGGGCGATGCCGCTGGGCTTGGGGCGCGCCGGCGTACGTTGTCGGCCGTCCCGCCGTGGGGTTTCGCCTGCGGCGGGCGTTGCCGCTGCGCGGGGCTGTTCGGGTGCGGGGCCGGGTTGGTGGGTTGTGGGGTGTGCGGACTGCTGCGCTTTACGTCCGCACACCCCACCACCCACCAACCCGGCCCCTCCCGTTTGTGGTGGGTTTTCAGACGCGTTGGGGTACGCGCCGGTGGGCTGCTGCGGCCTCGACGGTCGAGTGGTGACCGGTGGACCAATTCCCCGCGCCAACCCACTCACCTTCCCTCTCACCCACCCGTCTTTCCACCCACCCCAACGGGAGGTGGCGGGCCGGAGGGGGTGGTGTGCAGGACGTAAAGCGCAGCAGTCCTGCACACCACCCCCTCCGGCCCGCCACCGCACCCAACAGCCCCGCGCAGCGGCAACGCGCCGCAGGCGCAACGGCGAGAAGACCCACGGCGGGACGGCCGACCACGTGGGAAGAAGCCCCGCGCGCCAGCGCGTACCGTGAGGGAATGACCTTGCGGAGCACGACGCGGCGGGTGGTGTCACTGGTGCCGTCGTTGACGGAGGCGGTGGCGGTGAGCGCGCCCGGGGTGTTGGTGGGGGCGACCGACTGGTGCACGCATCCGGCCGGTCTGGACGTCTCGCGGATCGGTGGCACCAAGAATCCGGACACCGCCCGGATCGTGGACTTGGCGCCTGACCTGGTGCTCGCCAACGAGGAGGAGAACCGCCCGCAGGATCTCGACGCGCTGCGGGCGGCGGGGGTGGCCGTCATGGTCACCGAGGTCCGCACTCTGGAGCAGGCGTTCCGGGAGTTGGCCCGGGTGCTGGTGGAGGGTTGCGGTGTGGCCCGGCCCGGTTGGTTGGACGCCGCCGAGGACGTCTGGCGGGCGTTGCCGCCCGGGCCACCGGAGCGGGCCGCGGTGGTGCCCATCTGGCGGCGGCCCTGGATGGTGTTGGGCCGCGACACCTTCGCCGGGGACGTGCTGGCGCGGCTCGGGGTGCGCAACGTCTACGCCGACCACGCCGACCGGTACCCGCGGATTCCGCTCGACGACCTCAACGCCGTCCCGGCCGACCTGGTCGTGCTGCCCGACGAGCCGTACCGCTTCACCGCGGCGGACGGGCCCGAGGCGTTCCCGCGGTTGCCCGCCGCGCTGGTCAGCGGACGCCATCTCACCTGGTACGGGCCCTCGTTGGTGGCGGCGCCGGAGGTGTTGGCCGCGGCCCTGGGCGCTTGGGGGACGGGCCGCCGGCCCGGGCCGTGAGCCGCACGCCGCTACGCCGCGGCCGGGTGCCGGGCCGGGGCGGCGGGCTGCGGCGGCGGGGCCAGCAGGGTGCCGTTCAGCAGTCCGCGGGCGGTGCGGGTCCCGGCCACCGCGACCGCGGTCACCAAGCACGCGTAGAGGGCCACCGCGAGCCAGCCGAAGGCCGCCAGTGAGGTTTGTCGGGCCAGGCCCGCGGCGCCGGTGACGCATGTCCCGACGGGGAAGGTGAAGCCCCACCACGTCATCGCGAAGCCCATTCCGTGGCGGACCGCGCGCACCACCAGCGCCAGGGCCAGTGCCAGCCACAGCAGTGCGAAGCCCATTACCGGTACCCCGTAGAGCATCGCGAAGGCGGCCATGGCGTGCGCGGCGGGCGGGGGGACGACGCCGGGGGCGGCGTCGGCGAGGTTGTGCACGGCGGTGGTGGACTGGCCCAGCGGGCCCAGGACGAGGAAGAGGGTGGGGGTGAGGGCGAGCGGTAGCGGCCCGTGGTGGAACAGCCGGCTGACCACCAGCGGCAGGACGATCACGGTCATCAGCAGCGACATCCCGAACAGTGCGTAGCAGGACAGCAGCATCGCCTCCTGTGCCTGGCCGGGCGGCAGGTGGGGCACCAGCGCGGGGCCCAGTGCCGCCGACACCATGGGGGCGACCAGCGGCAGCAGCCACACCGGTGAGGCGCTGCCCTCGGTGATCCGGTGCCGCACCACCATCAGGTACGGGATGCCGGTCGCCGTGGCCAGGCCGACCAGCGTCCCGGCGCTCCACAGCACGGCGTCGACGGCCACCGCGGTGGGTGTGCCGAGCACGTCCTTGCCGACCGCGAGGGTGCCGCCGCCGACCGCGAGCAGCGCCATCGCCAGGCATCCGTAGAACGGGGCGACGGTGGGTTCGAGCAGGTGGCGGCGGGCCTGGTCGCGGTGGCGGACCCAGTGCACGGTGCGCGCGGCCAGCAGGGCGAGCAGCATCAGCGCCGACAGCGCCCAGACCACCCGGCAGCCGGTGCGCAGGCCGGGTACGGACGCCGGCAGCGTCGCCCCGGCGTTGGCGACGATCGCGGTGCCCATGACGGCGGCGTACCAGTTCGGGCCGAGGTGGCGCACCGAGGGGCCGGTGTCGGGGGCGTCGTCGCGGAGGGCGACGGGGATCCTGGACGGGGTCTGGGCGAGCGTTGACATGACAGCAGCGTCTCCGCCGCGGGCGGCGCCCACCAGGGACCTTGTGTCTATGAGGGCATAAGCTGGGGTTATGAGTGGCGAGAATGCGGGGCCGCGGTCGGAGCCCGCGGAAGAGGGCGCCGGGGTGCCGCTGCACCACCGGGTGCCGGACCTCGGGGCGCTGGAACTGCTGCTGGCCGTCGCGCGGCTGGGCAGCCTGGGCCGGGCCGCCCGGGCACAGGGCATCACCCAGCCCGCCGCGAGCAGCCGGATCCGGTCCATGGAACGGCAGTTGGGGGTGGCGCTGGTCGAGCGGTCGCCGCGCGGGTCCCGGCTGACCGAGGCCGGGGCCCTGGTCACCGACTGGGCGCGCCGGGTGGTGGAGGCGGCGGAGGCGTTCGACGTGGGCACCCAGGCGCTGCGCGGCCGACGCGACTCCCGGTTGCGCGTCGTGGCCAGCATGACCATCGCCGAGTACCTGCTGCCCGGGTGGCTGATCGCGCTGCGCACCCAGCGCCCGGGGACAGCGGTGTCGCTGTCGGCCGGGAACACCCGGGCGGTCGCCGACCGGCTGCTGGCCGGTGAGGCGGACCTCGGGTTCGTGGAGGGGCTGGACGTGCCGGCCGGACTGGACGGCGCGGTGATCGGGCACGACCGGCTGGTCGTGGTGGCCGCCCCGTCCCACCCCTGGACCAGGCGGCGCACCGAACTGACCGCCGCCGAACTCGCCGCGACCCCGCTCATCCTGCGGGAGCGCGGTTCGGGCACCCGTCAGGTGCTGGACGCGGCGCTGGCCGGCGCCGGTGGGCTGGCCGCGCCGCTGCTGGAGCTCGCCTCGACCACCGCGGTGAAGTCCGCGGTGGTCAGTGAGGCGGCCCCGTCCGTGCTGAGTGAGCTGGCGGTCCGCGAGGAGCTGACGGCCCGCCGGCTGGTGGAGGTCCCGGTGCGCGGTCTGCACCTGGGGCGGGAACTGCGCGCGGTGTGGCGGGTCGGCCAGCGCCCGGTGGGGCCGGCCCGCGACCTGCTCGGGCTGACCCGCGGCGCGCCGTGACCGGGCCGGCCCCCGGCGGGCTGACGGCCCCGGCCCGCTGCCGTCAGCCCGCCCCGGCCGGTGCCGCCCGGCCCGTCGCGTCCAGTCGGCGGAAGAGCGCCGAGAGTACCGCGGCGGTGAGCGCGGCGGCCGGCACCCCGCTGCCGAAGAGGGTGTGCGCCCAACCGGGCAGCGGCGCGTACAGCGTCGGGGCCAGCACCGGGAGCAGGCCGGCGAGGAGGGTCAGGGCGACGACGGTGGAGGCGGCGCGGTCGCCGAGGTCGGTGCGGCGCAGCATGTCGATCCCCATGGCGGCGATCACCGCGTAGATCACCAGGGCGGCGCCGCCGACCACCGGCACCGGGAGCGCGGCCAGCAGCCGGGTGACCGGGGCCAGCAGCCCGCCGAGCACCAGCAGCGCCCCGGCCGCCGCGGTCACGAACCGGCTGCGCACGCCGGTGAGTCGGACGATGCCGATGTTCTCCGCGCTGGTCACCATCGTCGGGCCGCCGAACAGCCCGGCGACGAGGGAGGCCACCGCGTCCGCGCGGGCGGTGCGCGGCACGTCGCGGGCCGGTTCCGGGGTCCGGCCCACCGCCTCGCTGTTGAGCACCGTCTGACCGGTCGCCTCGGCGAGCGAGGCGAGGGCGAAGACCAGCAGCGGCAGCGCGGCGAGCAGGTCGAAGTGCGGGACACCGTAGGGCAGGAGGCGCGGCAGGGCGAGGACCGCGTCCCCGGGAACGGCGCGGAACGGGGTGCCGGCCAGCGCCGCCACCGCGGTGCCCACCGCCATGCCGAGCAGGACCGACAGCTGCCGCCAGACGCCGCGCAGCAGCAGGAAGCCCAGTGCGGTCGCGGCGACCGTGACCAGTGCCACCCCGCTGCCGGCGGCCGCCATCGGGGCCGCCACGGCGACCATGTTCACCCCGATGACCAGCACCGTCGTGCCCATCACCAGCGGCGGGAAGAACCGCACGATCCGCCCGTACAGCGGCAGCACGGCCAGCAGCAGGAGGGCCGCGAGCAGCACCGCGCCGGACGCGGTGGCCGCGCCGTGCTCACGGGCGATCTGTAGGAAGAGGGCGGCGGCCGCGCCGCCGGGGAGCATCACGAACGGCAGCCGGGCGCCGATCCGCAGCACCCCGAACGACTGGAGCAGCGACCCGACGCCGCACAGCACCAGGGTGGCGCTGAGCAGGCCGGCGGTGCGGTCGGGCGACAGGTGCAAGCCGCCGGCCAGCAGGAAGACGGTGGACACCGGGGCGGCGATCATCGCCAGGACGTGCTGGGCGGCGAGCGGCACCAGTCGGGACGGCGGGACCCGCGCGTCCACCGGTGCCGTGGCGGGCGCGGACCCGGGGGCGGCCATCGCTCACACCTGCCGCTTCAGCCAGGGCAGTTCGGCCGCGGCGTAGCGGTACGCGCGGAAGACCGCGTTGTTCTGGGTCGGGAACAGCTCGCCGACCTCGGGTTCGCGGTAGGCGCCGAACTCGGGGACGACGTACTCCCAGCACAGCCGGCCCTCGGCGGTGACCTCGAAGAGCCGGCCGCCGGGGGAGTCGGTGACCAGGGTGTTGCCGTTGGGCAGCCGCTGGGCGCTGCCCATGAAGGGCGCGAAGAACGCCTCGCGGGCCGGGTCGTGGTACTCCCAGACCACCGCGCCGGTCGCCCGGTCCACCTCGATGACGCGGGAGTAGGGGACGTCGCAGTCGGGGCGGAAGACGCCGTTGTCGAAGATCAGGAAGTTGCCGTTGGGCAGCTCGGTGGGGTGGTGCTGCTGCGAGACCAGGCCCGGTGCGGTCCGCCAACGGACCTCGCCGGTGGCCCGGTTGACGACGATCACCGCGGAGGAGCTGCGCAGGCTGACCAGCACGTCGCCGTCGGTCAGCGGCAGCACGGAGTTGATCAGCGGCCAGTGCTCGCGGGAGTAGGCGGGGTGCAGGGCGTAGGCGTCCGGGTCGAGGTGGTCCGCGGCGTTCCAGGACCAGAGCAACCGCCCGTCGGCGTCGACCTCGCGCAGGGTGTCCGCGTAGACCGTGCCGGCCGGTTCGGAGCCCGCGACGCCGCCGCGGACCGCCGCGGCCCGGTCGCCGGTCAGCGGCTCCAGCGCGGAGTACAGGATCCGCCCGTCGCCGTAGTGATGGGCGTCGTGGTGCTGGAGCGGATCGGTGAACGAGCGCAGCACCGTGCCGTCGGGAGCGATCTCCTGCATCAGCCCGCCGCGGTACTTGTGCCACATCGGGAAGAGCGCCTTCTGGTCGGGCAGGGTGGCGTTGTAGGCGAGGTTGCCGTTGGGCAGGATGCGGGCGTGGCGGCCGGGGCGGTGCGGCAGCTGCCACCGGTGGGCGACGTCGCCGTGCAGGTCGACCAGCAGGACCTGGCCGCCGCCGGTGAGCGGGGCGTAGAGCGTGTAGCCGTCGTACGCGGTGGTGGGGTCGAGCGCGATCAGGCCGGTGCCGCGGCGGCGGCGTGTGTTTTGATCGACTGCGGTCAGGCCGGGCTTCATGCCGAAAATCCCCTCGTCAAACTACGTCTTGTCAAACTTTGTTTGATGGGATCAAACAGCGTAGACGCTAGGACCGGTGTGTTGCAGGGCTGTGAACGCCCCAATAAGGAGCTCGACGAGGAGTGCGCGATGGTGCCGGTGAGGAGCGAGGGATGAGCGGGACCGAGGCCGCGACGGCGGTGCCGCGGGTGGGGGCGGCCGTCCGGCGGCGGCGCCGGGCACGGGAGTTGACGCTGGCCGACCTCGCCCGTGCCACCGGACTCTCCGCGCCCTTCCTCAGCCAGGTGGAGAACGACCGGGCCCGCCCCAGCATGCGTTCGCTCCAACTGATCGCCGACGCCCTGGAGACCACCGCGGTCCGCCTGTTGGCCGCCGCCGACGGGCCGCGCACGGTCGACGTGGTGCGGGCCGACTCCGCCGCGGTCCCCGAGGACGGGGAGGCCGGCCGGGTGCGCCCGCTGGTCCGCGGCCACCAGCAGCTGCACGCCCTGGAGTTCACCGGCCGGCACGACTGGCAACGCACCTTCCGGCACCCGCACGACGAGGTCATGTACGTGATCGAGGGCGCGGTGGAGGCCGAGGCGGACGGGCAGCGCTACGAACTCGGCCCGGGCGACACCCTCTACTGCGCCGGCGGCGTCGCCCACCGCTGGCGCGCGCTGGCTCCGGACAGCCGGGTGCTGCTGGTGGGGGTGTCGGACGACTTCCGGGGGTGAGGCGCCGCCCGGCCGCCCGGAGGTTCAGACGCCGGCCGGAGTGGTGCCACGGGCCGCGGCCACCAGCGCGTCCATCACCCGGGTGTCCTCGCCGGCCTCCGGATGCCACTGCACCGCCAGGGTGAGGGCCGGCGCGCCCGGCAGCTCCACGGCCTCGATGGTGCCGTCCTCCGCGTAGGCCGAGACCACCAGCCCGCTGCCGAGCCGGTCCACGGCCTGGTGGTGGTAGGTGGGCACGGCCACCGGCTCGGGCAGCGTCGCCGCCAGCAGGGTGCCGGGCACGGAGGTGACCTCGTGCCGGCCGAAGACCCCGGGCGGGCCGGCGTGACCGTCCAGGTGCTGGACGAGGGTGCCGCCGAGCGCCACGTTCAGCAGTTGGAGCCCGCGGCAGATGCCCAGCAGCGGCACCCGAGCCGCCAACGCCGCCTCGATCAGGGCGAGTTCCCAGGCGTCCCGGTCCAGTGCGGGCGGCCCGGTGCGGGGGTGCGGCTGCGCGCCGTAGCGGGCCGGGGCGATGTCCGCGCCGCCCGCGATCACCAGTCCGTCCAGCCGTGCGACGGTCGCCCCGGCGGTCTCCGGGTCGCCGGGCGGCAGCAGCGCCGCCAGCCCGCCGGCGCGCCGCACCAGGCGGGGGTAACCGGCGGGCACGAGGGCGGCGGGCAGTGCCCAGGCGCCCCATCGGGCTTCTTCCTGGTAGGTGCTGATGCCGATGAGGGGCGGCTGCGGCTGGGACATCGGGCGGTTCCTCCGGTGCGGTGCGGTGGTGCGGTGGGCCGTGGTGCGGGGGTCAGTCGCGGGCGAGTTCGGCCTCGGCGGCGGCCAGCGCCGCGAACTCCTCCTCGGGCGCGGCGGCCACCAGCCGGTGGCGGGAGTAGAAGGCGAAGTAGGCCAGCGCGACCCCGTAGACGCCGAGCGCGATGAAGGCGGCCTCCTCGTCGACGAGGAACGTCGCCACCAACGCCGAGCACGCCAGGACGAAGGCGACGCCGGAGGTCAGCATGCCGCCCGGGGTCCGGTACGGGCGCTCCAGACCGGGCTCGCGGCGGCGCAGCACGAGGTGCGAAAGGGCCATCAGCGCGTAGGAGATGGTGGCGCCGAAGACCGCGACGTTGAGCATCCGGGCGCCGTCGCCGGTGGCCGCGGCGAGCGCGAAGCCCAGCGCGCCGGGGACCAGCAACCCCAGGTAGGGAGCCTTGCGGCGGCTGGTCAGGGAGAGGAAGCGGGGCAGATAGCCGGCCCGGGAGAGCGCGAAGAGCTGCCGGGACCCGGCGAAGATCAGCGAGAAGAACGACGCCACCAGTCCGGCCAGCCCGGCGTAGTTGACGATCCGGCTGATCGTGGTCGGGGTGCCGTGCGGCTGGAGCGCCTGGACCAGCGGGTCGCCGACGGACTGGATCGCGGCCGAACCGCGCGCCCCGGTCGCCGCGGTGAAGGTGACCACGGCGAGGAGCAGCAGCACGCCCATCGCGGCCGCCATCGCCCGGGGCAGCACGCGCGCCGGGTCCTTGGTCTCCTCGGCGGCCAGCGGGACGCCCTCCACCCCCAGGAAGAACCACATCCCGAACGGGAACGCCGCCCAGATGCCCAGCACCCCGAACGGCAGCCACGAACTCGCCCCGAACGCACCGGACTTCACCGGAATGTCGTTCAGGGTGTCCACGTGGAAGTTGCTGAACGCGGCCACCGCGAAGACCAGCAGCGCGGCGACCGCCACCGCCGTGACGACCAGGCTGAACCGCAGCGCCTCGCCCACGCCCCACAGGTGGATCCCGATGAAGAGCACGAAGCAGGCGAGGTAGACGGGCCAGCCGGAGTGCAGTCCGAACAGGCCCAGCGATTCGACGTAGTCGCCGATGAACAGGGAGATCGCGGCCGGTGCCAGGACGTACTCGATGAGGATCGCGGTGCCGGTCAGGAAGCCGCCCCAGGTGCCCAGCGCGCGCCGGGCGAAGCCGTAGCCGCCGCCCGCGGTGGGCAGGATCGAGGCCAGCTCGGCCAGCGCGAAGACCAGGCAGGTGTACATCAGGCCCATCAGGACCGCGGCGATCGCCAGCCCGCCGAAGCCGCCCTGCGCCAGCCCGTTGTTCCAGCCGGAGAAGTCGCCGGAGACGACGTAGGCCACCCCCAGGCCGGTCAGCAGCAGGGGGCCGGCGCTGCCCCGCCGCAGCGTCCGCCGCTCCAGGTAGGAGGCGCCCTCGCCCGGGGGCCCGCCGTCCGAGGAGGCGGCGGTCGCTGCGGTCTGCGCACGGGTGCTGTCGGCCATGAGCCGCTCCTGCCTTGCGGGGACAACCGGAGTAAAGGTTTAGCCGCATACCTTTGTCGTCCTGGGGGCTCAGCGCAAGACCCGTGCGGAAAAGACTGGTGGCATGGCCGAGAGGCGCGGGCGGGGCGCTCGCCTAGCGGGCCGGTGCCGCCAGGAAGCCGCGCAGCAGGGCCGCGGTGCCGCAGCAGTGTTCCCGCATCACCTCGCGGGCGCCGTCCGCGTCGCCCTCCAGCACCGCCTCCACCAGCGCGGCGTGCTGCGTCTGCGAGTGCTCCAGATTCCGCACCAGCAGCGGGATGCAGTCCAACAGGTCGTTGACGCCGGCCCGGACCGCGGCGTACTGGGCGGCCAGCGACGGCGAGCCGGACAGCTCCGCCAGGGTCAGGTGGAGCAGCGTGTCGCGCCGCCGGTAGTCGGCCAGCGGGGCGTCCTCGGTCGCGGCCAGCGCCGCGCGCAGCTGCTCCGCCTGGTCGTCGGAGAGTCCGTGCGCCGCGCACAGCCCGGCCGCGCCGACCTCCAGCACCTCGCGGAAGCGGAGGATGTCCTCGACGTCGGTCTTGTCGATCCGGCGCCGCAGCTCCGCCTCGCCCGGGTTCTCGGTGCGCACCCGGACGAACGTGCCGCCGTAGCGGCCGCGCCGACTCTCCACCAGACCCTCGTCCTGGAGCACCTTGAGCACCTCGCGCAGGGTGACCCGACTGATCTGGAGCCGCTCCGCCAACTCCCGCTCGGCGGGCAGCCGTTCGCCCTGCGGGACCAGTCCGAGGCGGACGATCTGGAGTATCTGCTCCAGCGCCTCCTCGAAGCCGTTGCCCGCCCGGACCGGCCGCAGCACCGGCGCCAGCCGATCGGCCGCACCGTCCATCGGAACCCCTTCCCAAGCAATGGTTCGTGTGCCTACCTTATGACCTCCGGATGCAGCGACAGGAGGCACCACCGTGGCAGACCGCAGGCCCCCGCTCTCCGTCGAGGAGCTCAGCGTCCTCGTCGACAACGGGGAGATCGACACTGTCGTCCTCGCCTTCACCGACATGCAAGGCAGGCTCCAGGGCAAGCGGTTCGCCGCCCGCTACTTCCTCGACACCGTCCTCGAACACGGCACGGAGGGCTGCAACTACCTCCTCGCGGTCGACGTCGACCTCAACACCGTCGACGGCTACGCGATGTCCTCCTGGGAGCGCGGCTACGGCGACTTCGCCATGCACGGCGACGCGGCGACCCTCCGCCGCACCCCCTGGAACCCCGGCACCGCTCTGATCACCGCCGACCTGGCCTGGCACGACGGCTCACCGGTCGTCGCCTCCCCCCGCCAGATCCTCCGCCACCAGCTCGACCGGCTGGCCGAGCGCGGCTGGCGCGCGTACGCCGGCACCGAGCTGGAGTTCATGGTCTTCAAGGACACCTACGAGGACGCCTGGTCCCGCGGCTACCGGGGGATGACCCCGGCCAACCAGTGGAACGGCGACTACTCCGTCCTCGGCACCGGCCGGGTCGAGCCGGTACTGCGCCGGATCCGCAACGAGATGGGCGCGGCCGGAATGACCGTGGAGTCCGCCAAGGGCGAGTGCAACCTCGGCCAGCACGAGATCGTGTTCGTCTACGACGAGGCGCTCATCACCTGCGACCAGCACAGCATCTACAAGACCGGCGCCAAGGAGATCGCCGCCCAGGAGGGCATGGCGCTCACCTTCATGGCCAAGTACGACGAGCGCGAGGGCAATTCCTGCCACATCCACCTCTCGCTCCAGGACGAGCAGGGCCGCCCGGTGCTGGCCGACGAGACCGGCCCGCACGGCATGTCGCAGACGATGCGGCACTTCCTCGCCGGCCAACTCGCCGCGATGCGCGACTTCACACTGCTCTACGCCCCCAACATCAACTCCTACAAGCGGTTCCGCCCCGGCTCGTTCGCGCCCACCGCCGTCGCCTGGGGCCCGGACAACCGCACCTGCGCCCTGCGGGTGGTCGGCCACGGCCGCTCCCACCGCCTGGAGAACCGCCTGCCCGGCGGCGACGTGAACCCCTACCTCGCGGTCGCCGGCATGGTCGCGGCCGGCCTGTACGGCATAGAGCACGCGCTCGAACTCCCCGACGCCACCACCGGCAACGCCTACAACGGCGACGCCGCGCACGTCCCCACCACCCTGCGCGAAGCCGCCGAGCTGTGGGAGCACAGCCCGATCGCCCGCGCCGCCTTCGGCGACGAGGTCGTCGACCACTACCGCCACATGGCCCGCGTCGAGCAGGACGCCTACGACGCCGCCGTCACGGACTGGGAGCGCTTCCGCTCCTTCGAGCGCATGTAAGGAACGCCCGTGCTGCAAGAGCTGACCATCCTCAACCCGGCGACCGAGGAGGTGGTGGCCACCGTCCCCACCACCTCGCCCGTCGAGGTCGACGCGGCCGTCCGCCGGGCCGCCGCCGCCCAGGCGGCGTGGGCCGAGGTGGCCCCCGGCGACCGGGCCCGGCTGCTGCGCCGGTTCGCCGACGTCGTCGACGCCCAGATCGAGCCGCTGGCCCAACTGGAACTGCGCGAGGCCGGCCATCCCCTGGGCAACGCCCGCTGGGAGGCCGGCAACGTCCGTGACCTGCTGCACTACGCCGCCGGGGGAGTGGAGCGCCTGACCGGCACCCAGATCCCGGTGGCCGGCGGCCTGAACGTCACCTTCCAGGAACCGCTCGGCGTGGTCGCCGTCATCGCCCCCTGGAACTTCCCGATGCCGATCGCCGCCTGGGGCACCGCCCCCGCCCTCGCGGCCGGCAACGCGGTCCTCCTCAAGCCGGCCGAGACCACCCCGCTGACCGCGCTCCGGCTCGCCGAACTCGCCCTGGAGGCCGGGCTCCCGGAGGGCCTCTTCCAGGTGCTGCCCGGCGAGGGCCCGGTCACCGGCAGCGCGCTGGTCGACCACCCCGGCGTCGCCAAGGTCGTCTTCACCGGCTCCACCGCCACCGGCCGGCGGATCGCCGCCCAGTGCGCCGCGCAGACCAAGCGGCTCACCCTCGAACTCGGCGGCAAGAGCCCCAACATCGTCTTCGCCGACGCCGACGTCGAGGCCGCCGCGGCCGCCGCCCCCGGTTCCTTCCTCGACAACACCGGCCAGGACTGCTGCGCCCGCAGCCGCATCCTGGTCCAGCGCAGCGTCTACGACCGCTTCCTGGAGCTGCTGGAGCCCGCCGTCAAGGCGTTCACGGTCGGCGACCCGGCCGATCCGGCCACCCAGATGGGCCCGCTGATCTCCGCCGCCCAGCGCGACCGCGTACGGTCCTACGTCCCCGAGGACGCACCGGCCGCCATCCGCGGCGCGGCCCCGGCCGGCAAGGGCTTCTGGTACCCGGCCACCGTCCTGGAAGGCCGCCCCGAGGACCGCACCGCCGTCGAGGAGGTCTTCGGCCCGGTCGCCGTCGTCCTCCCCTTCGAGGACGAGGCGGAGGCCGTCCGGCTCGCCAACGGCACCGAGTACGGCCTCTCCGGCTCGCTGTGGACCCGCGACGTCGGCCGGGCGCTGCGCGTCTCGCGCGCCGTCGCGGCCGGCAACCTCTCCGTCAACTCCCACAGCAGCGTGCGCTACTGGACGCCGTTCGGCGGCTTCAAGCAGTCCGGCATCGGCCGCGAGCTGGGCCCGGACGCGCTGGCCGCGTTCACCGAGACCAAGAACGTCTTCATCGCCACCGAGCCCGCCGGCTCGTGATCCGCACCGCAATCCGCACCGCCACCACCCGCGAGGAGAGCAAGTGACCGACCAGACCGCCGTGTGCCGCCGCCTCGTCGGCCGGACCGCCGTGATCACCGGGGCCGGCAGCGGCATCGGCCTGGCCACCGCCCGCCGCCTGGCCGCCGAGGGCGCCAACGTCGTCTGCGCCGACATCGACGAGACGGCCGGCAAGGCCGCCGCCGAAGAGGTCGGCGGCACCTTCGTCCAGGTCGACGTCACCGACGCCGAACAGGTCGAGGCGCTCTACAAGACCGCCTTCGACACCTACGGCTCGGTGGACGTCGCCTTCAACAACGCCGGCATCTCGCCGCCCGACGACGACTCCATCCTCACCACCGGCCTGGACGCCTGGAAGCGCGTCCAGGAGGTCAACCTCACCTCCGTCTACCTCTGCTGCAAGCACGCCCTGCCCTACATGCAGCGCCAGTTCGAGCAGACCGGGCGCGGCGGCTCCATCATCAACACCGCGTCCTTCGTGGCCGTGATGGGCGCCGCGACCTCGCAGATCAGCTACACCGCCTCCAAGGGCGGCGTGCTGGCCATGTCCCGCGAGCTGGGCGTCCAGTTCGCCCGCGAGGGCATCCGCGTCAACGCGCTCTGCCCGGGGCCGGTCAACACCCCGCTGCTCAAGGAGCTGTTCGCCAAGGACCCCGAGCGCGCCGCGCGCCGCCTGGTGCACGTCCCGGTCGGCCGGTTCGCCGAGCCCGAGGAGATCGCCGCCGCGGTCGCCTTCCTCGCCAGCGACGACTCCTCGTTCGTCAACGCCGCCGAGTTCCTCGTCGACGGCGGCATCGCCGGCGCCTACGTCACCCCCGTGTAGCCGCCCTGTAGTCTCCATGATCAACATCGGGACCGGCGCCTCCGCGTGCCGGTCCCGGCGTGCTTCCCCCCTTGACCACGGAGGACACATGACCGCCCCCACCCGGCGCCTGCTCGCCCTCGGCCTCGCCGGGGCCGCCGCCCTGACCGCCCTCACGGCCACGGTGCCGGCCACCGCCGCCACACCCGGCCCGGCCGCCGCCCGCGCGCACTGCCCGCAGCTGTCCAAGGACGTCCCCTGGTACGGCGACAACCGCGCCAAGCTCCAGAAGATGATCGACGAGCGCGGCACCTGTTCCGCCCACCCATCGCCCGACCACCGCCCGGTCGCCGCCTTCGACTGGGACAACACCGTCGTCAAGAACGACATCTCCGACGCCACGCTGGCCTGGATGGTCCGGCACGACAAGGTGCCCCGGCCCAAGAGCTGGCGGGACACCAGCCCCTGGCTGACCGCCGCCGCCGACCGGGCGCTGACCCGGGCCTGCGGCACCGGCACCCCCGGCCGCCCGCTGCGCACCTCCACCAACACCGCCTGCGCCGACGAGCTCATGGAGATCCGCGGCGAGGCCAAGACCATGAGCGGCGCCCCGGCCTTCGCCGGCGAGTGGAACCACCGCCGCACGGTCCCCGAATACGCCTGGGTCCCCCAGCTGTTCGCCGGCCTGAAGCCCGCCACCCTCACCGCGTACGCCAAGCGGGCCCGCGCCGAGAACCTCGCCGCGCCGATCGGCGCCGTGCAGACCGTCGGCACCCACAAGCTGGCCGGCTACATCCGCTACTACGACCAGCAGAAGGACCTGATCCGCACGCTGAAGGCGGCCGGCTTCGACGTCTACATCGTCTCCGCCTCGTCGGAGACCGTCGCCGAGGCGTGGTCCGGCGGCGTCGGGGTGGACGCCCGGCACACCATCGGCATACGCAACCGCGTCCGCCACGGCCGGCTCACCACCACCATCGCCGGCTGCGGCGGCGTCAAGGACGGCCCCGGCGAGGCGATCCCGTACGTCGACGGCAAGCGCTGCTGGATCAACCAGGAGATCTACGGGATCAAGGGCGCCGAGGCGTGGCGGAAGCAGGACCCCGCGCACCGCATCGCGCTGGGCGGCGGCGACGCCAACACCGACGTCACCTTCGTCGACGACGCCACCGGCGCCCACCTGGCCATCAACCGCAACAAGGACGAGCTGATGTGCCGCGGCTACGACGACGCGGACGGCCGCTGGGTGGTCAACCCGATGTTCATCGACCCGCTGCCCCGCAAGTCCGGCGCCTACCCGTGCGCCACCAAGGGCTACACCAACACCGACGGTTCCCTCGGACCGGTCCGTCGCCCCGACGGCACCGTCGTCGCCGACCAGCAGGACCGCATCCACGGCTGACCCGGCCCGCCGGCCGACCGCGCGAGGGCCGCACCGACCTGTGACACCGTTACAGGAAGGTGTGGCCCTCGCCCCGGTACGTCGGCACCGTCCCCACCACCCGGTCCCCCTCGACCAGGTGCAGCTCCGCGAACCGCTCGCACAGCTCGCCGGCCTTGGCGTGCCGGAACCACACCTTGTCGCCGACCGCCAGCCCGTCCGCCGCCGCCCCCAGCAGCGGCGTCTGCACCTCGCCCGGCCCCTCCTGCGGGTCGTAGCGCAGCCCGGCCGGCAGGTACGGCTCCGGCAGCCGGTCCGCCCCGGCCACGCCCGACGCCGGATAGCCGCCGCCCAGCGCCGTGACGACACCGGGCCCCGGCCGCCGCACCACCGGCTGCGCGAAGAGCGCCGCCGGCCGGCCCCGGAACGAGCGGAAGTTGTCGAACAACCGCGGCACGTACAGCCCCGAACCGGCCGCTATCTCGGTCACCGCCGCCTCCGCCGCGGTGTGCTGCACGCTCCCGGTCCCGCCGCCGTTGACGAATTCCAGCCGCGGTACCACCGCCCGCACCGCCCGCACCGCCGCCCAGCGCCGCTGCGCCAGTTCCTTGCGGGCCGCCGCCTGCATCAGCCGTATCGTCCGCGAGCGCACCGGCTTCCCGGCGACCTCATCGCCCACCCCCGCCACGTGCCCCTCGTAGGCCATCAGCCCCACCACCCGGAAGCCGGGGCGCCGGACCACGGTCCGGGCCAGCGCGGCGAGCGCCTGCGGATCGCGCAGCGGTGACCGCCGGGCGCCGATCCGGACCCGCCCGCCGGCCAGCCGGAAGGAGGTGTCCAGTTCCAGACAGACCCGGATCTCGGCGCCGCTGCCCGGGCCGGCCGGGCGCGCGGCGTCGATCAGGTCCAGGTGCGCCGGGTCGTCGACCATCACGGTCACCGCCGCCGCGAGCCCCGGGTCCGCGGCCAGCGCGGCGAAGCCGGCCCGGTCCGCCGCCCGCGCCACCGCCACCAGGTCCGCCGGCCCGGCGCCCGCCTCCCACTCCTCCGCGAAGAGCGTGCTCTGCGCCTGCACCGGCAACTGCATCCCGTACACCAGCCGCCCCTGCGGCAGCACTTGCACCATGACTGCACCCCTTGTCCGTCCCTGCGCCACGCCGCCGCGTGCCGCGCGAAGTGCGCACATGGTGATACCTGACGGTCCATCAGACAAGGGTGCGGGCAACACAGCGACCCCGCCCGCCCCGACAC